>JALRCR010000100.1 GCA_023257255.1 Gammaproteobacteria bacterium
CATAGGCTTCGCGCCCACGCTGCCCATAAGGCGCACAATCCCGACAGGCCCTCCGCTGAGGAGGTCCTGCCCCCACTCACCCACGGAGGAATGCCACCCGTGTTCGCAAAAGACATGTGCATTCAGGAGTTTGATCCTGAACTCGCCGCCGCTCTGGCCAACGAAAGCCAGCGGCAAGAAGACCACATCGAACTCATCGCGTCGGAGAACCACGCCAGTCCGCGCGTGCTCGAAGCCCAAGGGTCGGTGCTGACCAACAAATACGCCGAGGGTTATCCCGGCAAGCGCTACTACGGCGGTTGCGAATACGTCGATGTGGTCGAGCAACTCGCCATCGACCGCGCCAAGACCCTGTTTGGCGCCGCCTATGCCAACGTCCAGCCGCACTCCGGCTCGCAGGCCAACGGCGCCGTCTATTTGGCCATGCTGAACGCGGGTGACTGTGTGCTCGGCATGAGTCTCGCCCATGGCGGCCATCTGACGCATGGCGCGGCAGTGAATTTCTCGGGGCGGACCTACCGCGCCGTGCAGTACGGTCTGGATCCGGTGACCGGCCTTATCGACTACAGCGAGGTGGCGCGGCTGGCTCGCGAACACCGTCCGCGGATGATCATGACCGGCTTCTCGGCCTACTCGCGGATCATCGACTGGGCCAAGTTCCGGGAAATCGCCGACGAGGTCGGTGCGTATCTGGTCTCGGACATGGCGCATGTGGCCGGTCTGGTGGCGGTGGGCCTGTACCCCAGCCCGGTGGCGCTGGCCGATATGACCACCTCCACTACCCACAAGACGCTGCGCGGACCGCGCTCCGGGATCATCCTCGGCAAGGGCAATGAGGAACTGGAGAAGAAGGTCAATTCAGCCGTCTTCCCGGGCACGCAGGGCGGCCCGCTGATGCACGTCATTGCGGCGAAAGCGGTGGCGTTCAAGGAAGCCCTCGCGCCCGAGTTCCGGGCCTATCAGGAACAGGTCCTGCGCAACGCGCGGGCGATGGCCGAGACCTTCCTCTCCTGTGGCTACGACGTGGTGTCCGGCGGCACCGACAACCATCTCTTCCTGCTCGACCTGAGCGCCAAGGGGTACACCGGGAAAGCGGCGGACGCGGCGCTCGGTCAGGCGTTCATCACGGTCAACAAAAACGCCGTGCCCAACGACAGACAGTCGCCGTTCGTCACCAGTGGCATCCGCATCGGGACCCCGGCGGTGACTACCCGCGGCTTCCGCGAAGACGAAGTGCGCACCGTGGCCCGCTGGATGTGCGAAGTGATGGACCACATGGACGACCAGTCGGTCATCCTGCGGGTGCGTGAACAGGTGCGCGAACTCTGTCGCCAGTTCCCGGTGTACGCGGGCCACGGAGCATAGCGGCCCGTGCATTGCCCTTTTTGCACCCACGACGACACCCGGGTCATCGATTCCCGCCTGCTGGGCGAAGGCGATCAGATCCGGCGCCGCCGTGAGTGCATGTCCTGCAAGGCGCGGTTTACGACCTACGAAACCGCCGAGCTCAATTTGCCCAGAGTGATCAAAAGCGACGGCCGGCGCGAGACTTTCAGCGATGAAAAACTCCGGCGCGGGATCGTCAAGGCGCTCGAAAAGCGGCCGGTGCCCATGGAACGGGTAGAGGCCGCGCTGGACCGCATCCGGCGCCGCGTGCGCGAGAGCGGCGACCGCGAAATCGAATCCCGCCGGGTCGGCGAACTCGTGATGGAGGCGCTCCGCGGACTCGACCAGGTGGCCTACGTCCGCTTTGCGTCGGTCTATCGCAGCTTCGAGGACGTGAAGGCGTTTCTCGAAGAAATCGAGCGGCTGGAAAACGATTTGCCGCCCGGCGTGCGCGAACAGCAGCTGGCGCTGATTCCCGCCGAGCGTCCGGACAAGACGCCGGACCGCAGCTGACCCCGCCCGCGCGCATGAGCGTAACGCTGCCAGAGGACGTCGCCTTTATGCGGCGCGCGCTGCAACTGGCGGCCGAGGGCCTGTATTCCACCACACCGAATCCTCGGGTGGGCTGCGTGCTGGTGCGCGACAGCCAGATTGTGGGCGAGGGCTTCCATCATCACGCCGGCGGTCCGCATGCCGAACGCGTCGCGCTGGCCGCTGCCGCCGGTGAGGCCCGCGGTGCGACCGCCTACGTCACGCTTGAACCCTGTTGCCATCACGGCCGCACGCCACCCTGTACCGACGGGCTCATCGAGGCCGGCGTGGCGCGCGTGGTCTATGCCGATGGCGACAACAATCCTCGGGTGGCTGGCGGTGGTGTGCGCCAACTCGAAGCTGCCGGCATTGCGGTTACCGGCGGGGTAATGGCCGATGAGGCGCGCCGTTTGAACCGCGGGTTTCACCACCGTCACGCCCACGGTCGACCCTTCGTCACTTTAAAGCTGGGCATGAGTCTCGACGGCAAGGTCGCGCTCGCCAACGGCGTCAGCCAGTGGATTACCGGCCCTCTCGCGCGCGCCGATGTGCAGCGCTGGCGCGCGCAGAGTTGCGCCATCCTGACCGGCATCGGCACGGTGCTGGCCGACGATCCGCGGCTCACCGTGCGCGATGAGCGTTTTGATCTGGGCGGCCGGCAGCCGCTGCGCGTGATCATCGACCGCCAGCTGCGCCTGTCGCCGCACGCGCGAGTGCTGCAGGAAGCCGGCCGTTGTGTGGTCTTCACCCGGCAGGTCGAAGGCGCGGCGGCAGTGGCGCTGCGGGACGCTGGCGCTGAGCTTGCAACCCTTGCCGGTGTTAGCGCCGAGGCTGAAATCCTGCACGTGCTGTCCCAACTCGGCGCGCGCGAAATCAACAATCTGCTGGTCGAGGCCGGTCCGGGACTCGCGGGCGCGCTGGTCGCGGCCGGGGTGGTTGATGAGCTGGTGCTGTATCTCGCGCCGATGCTGCTGGGCGGTGCTGCGCAGAGCGCCTTTGCCCTGCCGGAACTTAAGGCCCTGCACGAGGCAAGTCGCTGGCGAATCGTCGAAACGCAGCCCATCGGCGAGGACCTGCGCCTCGTCGCCGAGGCTGCGCTTGGCTTGACGCTGCCCGGCTCATAATCGATATTGCCCGGATGTTTACCGGAATCATTCAGACCCTAGGGCGCATCGAGTCCTTGGTGCAGCAGGGCGACGCCGTACGCCTCACGATTGTTGCGCCCGACCTCGACACCAGCGACGTCGCCTTGGGCGACAGCATCGCGGTGTCCGGGCCCTGCCTGACGGCCGTTGCGTTGGGGCCCGATCGCTTCGAAGCCGACGTCTCTCCAGAAACCCTCGCCCGCACCAGTCTGGGCGGCAAACGCCCGGGCGATCAGGTCAATCTTGAAAAGGCCCTGCGGCTGTCGGACCGACTCGGCGGGCATCTGGTGAGCGGCCACGTGGACGGCGTTGGGGAAGTGCGCGAGCGCACCGCACTCGAGCAATACGTAAAGTTTCGTATCGCGGCGCCGGCCGAGCTGGCCCGCTATATCGCCATGAAAGGTTCGATTGCCGTTGAAGGCGTCAGCCTGACGGTCAATGCCGTCGACGGCGTTGAATTCGAACTGATGATCATCCCGCACACGCTGGAGCGTACTACGCTCGGCGGGCTGCAAGCGGGAAGCCGGGTCAATCTCGAAATTGACCTGGTGGCCCGCTATCTCGAGCGCCTGCACGGGCAGGACGCCCCAGCGGCACAGACGGGGGGCGCCTACGCGCCGCCAGCGGGACCACCGCTCGCCTCCTGAGCCGGGACCCTCCCGCGCTTTTTCTCCAACCCGGTACGCAATCGGCACTAAGCCTGGAACAGCGATGAATCTCAACTCCATCGAGGAAATCATCGAAGACATTCGCCTCGGGCGCATGGTCATCATCATGGACGACGAAGACCGCGAGAATGAAGGCGACTTCCTTCTGGCGGCCAGCCACTGCACCGCAGAGCACGTGAACTTCATGGCCCGTTACGGGCGCGGACTGATCTGCCTCACGCTCAGCGAGGCGCGTTGTCAGCAGCTGAACCTGCCACTGATGGTGCAGGACACCCGCTACACCCATCGCACGAACTTCACGATGTCGATCGAAGCGGCCGAAGGCGTCACGACCGGCATTTCGGCGGCCGATCGCGCGCGGACGATCCAGGTGGCGGTGGCGCCCGGCGCCAAACCCTCTGACATCGTGCAGCCGGGGCATATATTTCCGCTGATGGCGCAATCCGGCGGCGTATTGACGCGCGCTGGTCACACCGAAGCGGGCTGCGACCTTGCGCATATCGCGGGACTCGAAGCCGCGGCCGTGATCGTCGAGATTCTGAACGACGACGGCACCATGGCCCGGCGCCCGGATCTGGAAAAGATCGCGGCCCAGCACCAGCTCAAAATTGGCACCATTGCGGACCTCATCCGCTTCCGGATTGAGAACGAGAAAACCGTGGAGCGCGCCGCCGAGGCGGTGCTGCCGACGGAGTTCGGCGAGTTCCATCTCACCGTTTACCGTGACCGGATGCACGGCGACCTGCACCTCGCGATGGCCCGGGGCAATATCCAGCCCGAGCGCCCGACGCTGGTTCGCGTACACATCTACAACCCGTTTGAGGACCTTACCGCGAGCATTCGCCCCGACGCCGGCTGGCCGCTGCGCGATGCCTTGCGCCGCGTGGCAGAGGCCGACGAGGGCGTGGTGGTGGTGTTGAGCAATCAGGTGGGCAACGAAGAACTCATTCGTCAGGTCATGCACTACGCCAAGGGCAATGTTGAGGTGACCGACGCGCTGTCCGGCAAGTCCCAGAAGAGCCTGCCCGATTGGCGGCAGATTGGTCTGGGCGCGCAGATCCTTGCCGATCAGGGCGTGCGCAAAATGCGGGTGATGAGTAATCCTCGCCGTTACCATGCGCTGTCGGGCTTCGGGCTCGAAGTCGTCGAATACGTCAGCTGAAAGAGGGGACTGCTATGAGCGGCATCACTGTGGTTGAAGGCGCTGTGAACCCCGAGTCGGGCGTGCGCATTGGCATCATCGCCGGACGTTTCAACAGCTTTATCGTCGAGCCGCTGGAACGGGGCTGCGTCGAGACGCTGCGCCGGCACGGCCTGCCTGAGTCGGCGATCACCATCGTGCGCGTGCCGGGTGCCTACGAAATGCCGGTGGTGGCGAAGAAAATGGCCGCCGGCGGCAAGTTCGATGCGGTGATTGCGCTGGGGGCCGTCATTCGCGGCGCCACCGCGCACTTCGAGTACGTGGCGGGTTCCTGCGCCAGTGGGCTTGCCGGGGTGGCGACCGAGACCGGCGTGCCGGTCATTTTTGGCGTGCTCACCGTCGACACCATCGAGCAGGCGATCGATCGCGCCGGCGCCAAGTCCGGCAACAAGGGCGCCGAGGCGGCCGTGACCGCAATCGAAATGGTTTCGTTGCTGCGTTCCTTGTGAGCAGCCCCTGCGCGATGAACGAGGCCTGAGCCGGTGGCCTCTCCCAGTTTTGCCCGGGTCAGGGCGCGGCGTTGCGCGGTGCAGGCGCTATATCAATGGCATTTGTCCGGCGAGGCGCCGGAAACCATCGTCGCCGAGTTTCTGCGCGACCGTGAAGTTGAAAGTGCGGACCTTGAATACTTTTCGACCCTGACGCGCGAGATTGTGCGCCTTGAGCCTGCGTTGCGCGCCGAGCTCGAGACCGCAATCGATCGGCCATGGGAACGCATCGGCCCAGTCGAACGCAGCGTGCTCTTGCTCGGGGTCTACGAGTTGCTGCACAGCCCGCACATTCCCTGGCGGGTGGTGGTGAACGAAGGCATCGAACTGTGCAAGATGTTCGGTGCCGATGAAGCCCATCGCTACGTCAATGGCGTGCTCGACAAGCTGGCGCGCCGCATCCGCAAAATCGAAGTTGAAGGCATGACCGGACGCTGAGCCCGGCCGATGACCGAATTCGAGCTGATCGAACGCGTATTTCGTCCGCTGGACGGCGGGCGTGATGACGTAGCGATCGGCATTGGCGACGATGCCGCCGTCTTGCAGCTTCCTTCTGGTCACGAACTTGTTGCCTGCGTCGATACGCTGGTGGCAGGCGTCCACTTTCCGCTCGACTGCAGCCCGTTCGACATCGGCTGGCGCGCAGGCGCGACCAATCTCAGCGACCTTGCGGCGATGGGCGCCGAGCCGCGCTGGGCAACGCTGGCGTTGACCTTGCCGCAGGCCGACCCGCAGTGGTTAAGCGCGTTTGCCGAAGGACTGGCGGCGGTCTTGCGCCCCTGGCAGGTCGCGCTGGTTGGCGGCGATACCACGCGCGGGCCTTTGACGGTTTCCTTGCAAGCGATGGGCAGCGTGCCGGCCGGGCAGGCGCTACAACGCGGTGGCGCCCGGGTGGGCGATGTGGTGTACGTCTCGGGCACGCTGGGGGATGCGGCCGCCGGCCTGCAGCTACTGGCGGATCCCGCGCCTGCTGATAGTCCGCAGGCCTTCCTGCGCCAGCGCTTCCTGCAGCCCACGCCCCGTCTTGCGCTGGGGCGGGCCCTGCGCGGCTTGGCAAGCAGCTGCATTGATGTCTCCGACGGCCTGCTCGCCGATGCCGGCCATCTGGCGTCGGCCAGCGAGCTGCAGATCTGCCTGCGCGCGGCGGTGTTGCCACAGTCGGCCGGCCTGCTGGCCTGTTTCGATGCCGCCACCGCGCTGCGTCTCGCCGCCACCGGCGGCGATGACTACGAACTGTGTTTCACGCTGCCGCACGCCCAAAGCGCCAAGATGCCGGTGTTAGCACGCGAACTGGATTGCGCGCTGACCTGCATCGGCGTTGTGCGCGAAGGGAGCGGGCTGCAGTTGCTGGCCGAGGACGGGACGGCCCTCGCGTTTGATCGCAGCGGCTATCAGCATTTCTGAGCGCGAGAGCGGACAGCGGCTAGCGACCGTTTTGGGTTAGGCTTGCTGCCAGCGTTAACGCCACCTGGCCCGCCGCCTCAAGCTCAGGAGGATTTCTTATGTTGCGAGTTCCGGCCATCTGTCGCGCCATCGTCCTGCTTGGACTCTGGGGCACAGCGCTCACCGCGGCCGCAGCGAGCCAGTCGCCGGTCGATGTCTGGCAAACTTTCCTCAAGCCCAAATATTTTGCCGCGGCCCCGATCATTGAAGACCGCACGGTCATCGAACTCAGCACGCCTTATCGCGCCGAGGATGCCGCCTTCACGCCGGTGACCATCAAGGCGCAGTTTCCGCAGAGCGCGGCGCGCTATATCCAAAAGATTTACGTCATCGTCGATAACAATCCCGAGCCGCTGGCCGGTGTGTTTACCCTGACGCCCGAGATGGGGCGCGCGGATCTTGCGCTACGCCTGCGCATTAACGAATACACCAACGTGCGCGCGCTGGCGGTGCTCAACACGGGTGAAACGCATATGGCGGTGAACTACGTGAAAGCGCAGGGCGGCTGCTCGGCCCCGCTAGGGTCGGACTTTAAGGCGGCACTGGGGCGCATGGGCAGCATGAACTTTCGCACGCTGGGCGAGGTGAATGCCGATCACACGCTGGTCGGCCAGCTGATGCTCAGCCATCCCAACGTGACCGGCATGCAGAAAGATCAGAAGACCCAGCTCATTCGCCCTGCGCACTACGTGAAGTCGCTGAAGATTTATCTGGATGAGCGCCTGATTATGGAAGCGGAAACAGGGATTGCGATCAGCGAAGACCCGAGCTTCCGCTTCTTTTTCAAACCCTCGACGACGGGAGAACTGAAAGCCGATGTCGTCGACTCCAAGGGTCAGGCCTGGTCGCATAAATTCAAGGTTGGCAGTTGAGGCGCCCCAACGGGCAGCCAGCAGCGCTCAAGGAGTTCATTGGTGTCTGAAAGTTTTCGCGCGCGTTTGCGCAAAGGGGAATCGCTGGTCGGCACGATCGTGGCGATCGAGTCGCCCGAGGTGGTCGAAGTATTGGCAGCGTCCGGCTTCGACTGGCTGTTTATCGACGCCGAGCATTCCCCGCTGTCGCCCGCCGGCGTGCAACGGATGTTGATTGCCGCGGGCGCCGTGCCTTGCGCGGTCCGTGTGCCCTGCAATGACGAAGCCTTCATCAAGCAGGCGCTGGATGCAGGCGCGGCGGGCATTATCGTGCCGCAGGTCAACACGCCGGAGGCGGCGGCGCTGGCGGTTCATCGCGCGAAATATCCGCCGGCCGGTTTGCGCGGCGTGGGGCCGTCGCGGGCGCTTGGGTACGGCTACGGCATTGCCGATTATGTGGCCCGGGCTAACGAAGATACTGCGGTGATCGTGCAGGCCGAACACATTGACGCCGTGGCAGCGATTGATGACATCGTCGCGGTGCCCGGCGTCGATGCCATTTTTATCGGGCCGTTTGATCTCTCGCTCAGCATGAATCTGCCGGGGCAGGTCGACCATCCGGCGGTTGTCGCCGCGATCGAACGGGTGCGTGAAGCGACTTTGCGTGCCGGTTTGCCGCTGGGCTATTTCGGCGTTGGCCCGGAGTCGGTTCGGCACTGGATGATGCGCGGCTTCAGCCTGCTCGCCTGCGGTGTGGACCTGATGATGCTTGGCGCGCGGGCTCGCGAGGTCGCGGCCAGCTTGCGGGGCTGACCGTTGTCATACCGCTTTGCAGCATTTATGCTCGAGCCATGATGGAGATCAACTGGCGCGAGTACGTTAAGGGAACGGCCTGCGACGAACTGGTCGCTGGCGGTGGGCGGGCGCGACCTGGCGCAGGATCATTGCTCAAGCATTTGCGGGAACTGGGCGGTGAAGAACTGCTCCACCGCAAGAAGGCCGCCGAGCAGGCCATACGCGCCATGGGCATCACCTTCACCGTCTATAGCGAAGGCGCCAATCTCGATCGCCAATGGCCCTACGACATCATCCCGCGCATCCTGCGGGCGACCGAATGGGCCCGGATCGAAACGGGTCTGCGCCAGCGACTCGCGGCGCTTAATCACTTCATCGACGACGTCTACAACGAACAGCGCATTTTTCGCGACGGCGTGGTGCCGCGCGATGTCGTGATGGACGCCGGCAACTTCCGCGAGCAATGCGCGGGCATGCGGCCCTTGCACGGCGTGTGGGCGCATATCTGCGGCAGCGATCTGGTCCGCGACAAGGACGGCAAGGTCTACGTGCTGGAAGACAATCTGCGCGTACCGTCCGGTGTGTCCTACATGTTGGAGAACCGGCGCATCACCAAGCGGGTATTTCCGGAACTCTTTGAGGCCTGCAAGATCGGGCCGATCGATGAATATCCCGCGCAGTTGTTCGACACGCTGGCCTCGCTCTCGCCGCGCGCGCAGGACGACCCTGAAATCGTGGTGCTGACGCCCGGCATCTTTAACTCCGCTTATTTCGAGCACGCTTTTCTGGCCCAGCAGATGGGCGCTGAACTGGTTGAAGGCGGCGATCTGGTCATCGGTGCGGACGACTGCGTATACATGCGGACCATTCGCGGGCTGGCGCGGGTCGACGTCATCTATCGCCGGATTGACGACGCTTTCCTCGACCCCGAAGCCTTCCGTCCGGATTCCATGTTGGGGGTGGCGGGACTGATGCGGGCCTGGCGTAAAGGCCGCGTCGCGATTGCCAACGCGCCGGGTACCGGTGTGGCAGACGACAAGGTCGTCTACGCCTACGTGCCGGCGATGATCAAATACTATCTGGGTGAGGATGCCATCCTGCCCAATGTGCCGACCTACCTCTGCTTTGACCCCAAGCAGCGCCAGCACGTGCTGGCCAATCTCGACAAGCTGGTGGTGAAGCCGGCCAACGAGTCCGGCGGTTACGGGATCATGATTGGGCCGGCGGCGAGTCGCGCCACGCGGGATCAATTTGCGAAGCTGATTCAGGCCAATCCGCGCAATTACGTCGCGCAGCCGACGCTCTCGCTGTCGACCACGCCCACCATCCTGGGGCGCGAACTTGCCCCCTGCCACATCGACCTGCGGCCGTTCAGCCTGCAGGGCGCGCGGCACTATACGACTGCCGGCGGCCTGACCCGGGTCGCCATGCGACGCGGCTCGCTGGTGGTCAACTCCTCCCAAGGCGGGGGCAGCAAGGACACCTGGATCGTGGCGGACTGACCCATGCTTTCACGCGTCGCCGAACGTCTCTACTGGCTGGGCCGCTACATCGAGCGGGCGGAGAACACCGCGCGCCTCGTCATGGTCAACAACAACCTGCTGCTCGATCTGCCCAGCTCGGCCGGCGTGCTGTGGGAATCGCTGCTCGAACTGCTGGCCGCTGCAGAGAGTTTCCGCGAGCGTCACAGCAGCGTCTCGGAACGTCAGGTCATTCGCTGGGTGATGGCTGACGAGCACAACGCGGGCTCGTTGGTGTCGTCGCTGCGCGCAGCGCGTGAGAACGCCCGCACCGTGCGCGAGGTCATTCCGTCAGAGTCCTGGGAACTGATTAACGACCTCTACTGGTCGGCGCAGGACACGGCTGAAAGCGGCATTGCCCGCAAGAGTCGGCAGGCCTATCTCGACGGCATCGTGCTCAAGAGCCAGCAGTTCGCCGGCATGCTCCACAACACCATGAGCCACCGGGAGCCCTTCCAGTTCCTGATGCTTGGGGCGACGCTGGAGCGGGCAGATATGACCTCCCGCATTGTCGACGTGGGCGCTGGCCTCGCGCGGCGCGCACTGGGCAGCAACGCGGTCGCGGCGCACGAGAACATTCTGTGGATGAACGTGCTGCTCTCGCTCAGCGCCTATCAGATGTATCGACAGCAGGTGCGTGAGCGCGTGAACGGGCCGGACGTGGTGCGCTTCCTGCTCCACGACAACAGCTTCCCGCATGCGATCAGCTGGTGCGTCGACGAACTGGAGCACGCGCTGGGCAAATTGCCGCACAACCGGCTGGCCCTGCAGGCTAACCGCCGCGTACTGCAACATCTGGTGCGCGCTAACCCGGAGGTTTTGCTGGGCAGCGGTTTGCACGAGTTCATCGACGAACTGCAGGTCGAACTGGGCAACCTGCACGAGAAAGTCGTCAATACCTGGTTCGCGTTGCGCGACTAGGCGCTCGCTTGGTCAGCGCGCCCAGTCGATTTCCGGCAGGGTGGTGAAGGCCTCTATCAACTTCTGGTTCCAGCCTTTGGCCAGCGCCCGCAGGTAGGCATCGTCGTCGCCAAATTTGAGGTAGCGTCCGGCGGTCAGGGTGTCGGTTTCATAGACCCGGAGTTCGATCGGCGGGCCGACGCTCAGGTTACTGCGCAGGGTGGAATCCATTGACACGATCGCGCACTTGGCGGCGTCATCAATGCTGGTCCCGGCGGTGATGACCCGGTCGAGAATCGGCTTGCCGTATTTGCTCTCGCCGATTTGCAGGAAGGGATGATCCCGCGAGGTCGTGATGTGATTGCCTTCGGGGTAAATCAGGAAGATGCCGGCAGGCTCGCCGTGCAGTTGGCCACCGAGAATGAAGGTCACCTTGGGGTCGAAGCTGCTCAGCCCGCCTTCACGAAACTTGGCCTGCCGTTTCACGCTGACTTCGCCGATGTAGTCGGCTGCCTCGGCCAGCGAATTCACCGACAGCAGGTTGGGGTCGGCCTGCTGGCGAATGTCGTGCTCCAGTTCGTGCACCACGGCTTGCGTGGTGGCCAGATTGCCGGCCGACAACAGCACAAAACGACGCTCACCGTCGCGGCCGAACACATGCATCTTGCTGT
>JALRCR010000101.1 GCA_023257255.1 Gammaproteobacteria bacterium
CTCAAATTCAAGCCGGCCGATGTCGAAGAAGTTAAGCCGCTTAACGCCCGACTCGCAGCGCTCCGGCCAAGCCAGCGCATAGGCGATCGGGGTGCGCATATCGGGATTACCCAACTGTGCGAGGACAGAACCATCGACATATTCGACCATGGAATGGATCACGCTCTGGGGATGGACCACCACCTCCACCGCTTCCTGTCCTGTGTTGAACAACCAGCAGGCTTCGATGATCTCGAGGCCCTTGTTCATCATGGTCGCGGAGTCGACGGAGATCTTGCGGCCCATGACCCACTTGGGATGGGCACAGGCTTCGTCCGGTGTGACTGAGTCGAGGGTGCCGAGTTCCCGCGTGCGGAACGGGCCGCCCGATGCGGTCAGGAGAATGCGGCTCACGCCGCGCGCGGCCGGCGCGTAACCAGAACCGCTGGGCATGCATTGGAAAATTGCGTTGTGCTCGCTGTCGATCGGCAGCAGTTCAGCGCCGTTTTCGCGCACCGCGTTGATAAACAGCTGGCCCGACATGACCAGCGATTCCTTGTTGGCCAGCATCACGCGCTTGCCGGCGCGGGCTGCCGCCAGATTGGGCAGCAAACCTGCGGCGCCCACGATACCGGCCATCACGTAGCCGGTTTCGGGGTGTGCCGCCACCGTACAGAGACCGGTTTCGCCGTCTAGCACCTCGGTGGCCACCCCCGCCTCTTTCAGCCCTGTCCGCAACTCGCGCGCGGCCTGTGCGTCGACCATCACCGCAAAGGCCGGCCGCCAGGTGATGCACTGGGCCAGCAGGTCTTTCACATTACGGTTCGCGGTCAGCGCGAATACGCGAAAGCGCGCGGGATGGCGGGCAATCACGTCCAGCGTGTTGATGCCGATGGTCCCGGTAGAACCGAGAATAGTGATGCCGATCATGCGCGCGCTCCCAACAAGATAACTCCCAGATAAAACATCGGCGCGGCTGCCGTCAGGCTGTCGATCCGGTCCATCACACCGCCGTGGCCGGGCAGCAATCGCCCGCTGTCCTTCACGCCCGCTCGCCGTTTAAAAAAACTCTCGAACAGATCGCCGACCACTGAAATACCGATCGTGACGATCCCGAGCAGTGTCAGCAAGCCAATGGTGGTCAGCGCGCCGTCCCAACAGTAGGCGCCGAGCACGGCAGCAACCGGCAGCGCCGCTGCCAGACCGGCAAGCACGCCTTCCCAGGTCTTACCCGGACTGATCTGGGGCGCCAGCCGATGGCGTCCAAAGCGGCGCCCGGCGAAATAGGCCAGCGAGTCGGCCAGCCAAACCAGCGCGGCCAGCCCCAGCAGGAGGCGGTAATCAAGGGCTTTAAGCCACAGGACAGCTAACCAAAACGGCAGCAGGACCAAGGCCCCGATCAGCAGGTTTATCGCCAGCGGCCAGCGGCCGGGCACCCAACCCCGCTCGACTCTGGCCAGCAGCAAAGTCGCCCCGCCCCAGACCCCGACCGAAAGCATCGCGATCAGCCTGCGTGCACTGCCGTCGGTGGCGATCTGGTCCAGCCACAGCGCCGTGAGCACCACGCCAGTCGTATAGAAAGCCCGCGTCACACGTCCGGTTAAACCAGCCAGCGCGCTCCATTCCCAAGCCGCTGCCGCCAGAAAGACGCCCAGCAACGACGCCAGCGGCCAGCGTTCCGCATAAACAATGGCGCCGATCAACAGGGGCGCTAGCACCCCGGCCGTCACCAGTCGCTTGGTCAAGGCCTGAGCCGGGGGACGCGCCGCCGATTGGTCAGCGGCCACCTTAGCGCAATCCCTGGCCCTGAGCGCCGGCGGAGGCTTCCTCGACCTGCTCGCCCGTCATGCCAAAGCGGCGCTGCCGCGAGGCATAGCTGTCGAGGGCCTTGGTGAACTCGGCCCGGTCAAAATCCGGCCACAGGCAATCCGTAAAATGGAGTTCGGTGTAGGCGAGTTGCCAGAGCAGGTAGTTGCTAATGCGCTGCTCACCACCGGAGCGAATGAACAGATCGGGTTCTGGCAGCCCGGCCAGACTGAGGCGGGCGCCCAACAGTTCGGGCGTAATTGCGGACAGTTCGAGCCGGCCCGCCCTCACCTCTTCGGCCAGTCCGCGCGCGGCCTCGGTGATATCCCAACGTCCGCCATAGTTGGCGGCCACGTTCAGTTTGAGTCGCGCGTTGTGCCGGGTGAGCGCTTCGGCTTCCGCGATCGCGGCCTGCAGTCGGGAGGAAAAAACCGTGCGGTCGCCAATCACCGCCAGCCGCACCCCGTTCTCATGCAAGCGTCGCATCTCCTCGCGCAGGGCGGAGACAAAGAGATCCATCAGCAGGCGGACTTCAGCCGGCGGTCGCCGCCAGTTTTCGCTGCTGAAGGCGAACAGGGTCAGACATTCGATGCCGGTCTCTACGCACTGCTGAACCAGCGAGCGGACGTTTTCGACGCCGGCCCGATGGCCGGCAACCCTCGGTTGGTGGCGCTTTTTTGCCCAGCGACCGTTGCCATCCATGATGATGGCAACGTGACGCGGCAGTCCCGTGGACATGAACCGGGTCCGCGCCTAAATCTTCATAACTTCCTGTTCTTTGACGGCGAAAGCCTCGTCCACTTTCTTGATGTGCGCATCGGTGATTTTCTGGGCGTCTTCTTCGCCCTTGTGCGCTTCGTCCTCCGAGATCTCCTTCTCTTTCAGCAACTCTTTGACGTCGCTGATGACATCCCGGCGAATATTGCGGATGGCGACCTTGGCCTGCTCGGCTTCGCTTTTGATGATTTTGACCAAATCGCGCCGACGTTCCTGCGTCAGCGGCGGCAAGGGCAAGCGAATCACCGTGCCCGCCGTGTTGGGATTGAGCCCGAGGTCGGATTCCAGAATGGCGCGCTCGATCGCGGAGACCATCTGTTTGTCCCACGCCGTCACGACGATGGTGCGACCATCTTCAACGGTCACGTTGGCGGCGCGCGGAATCGACGTCTGCGTGCCGTAGTAATCAACGCTCACATGATCCAGCAGGCTGGGATGCGCCCGGCCGGTCCGAATCTTTTGCAGGTCAACCTTGAAGGCTTCCACCGTCTTGCCCATCCGGGCGGTCGCGTCGGCAATGATCTCTTGCAGCATTATCTTGAGCCCGTCGTTGTCACCAGAGTTCCCACGCTATCACCGAGCGCGGCGCGCACAAACGCTCCGGGCTGGGTCATGTTGACCACCCGCAGCGGCATTTTGTTGTCCCTGCACAGCACCACGGCGGTCGCGTCCATCACCGCCAGTTTGCGCTCCAGCACATCATCGTAGTCCAGCACGTCGTAGCGTTTGGCCGTTGGATCGCGCGCCGGATCGGCGCTGTAGACGCCGTCTACCTTGGTCGCCTTGATCATCAACTGGGCATTAATTTCGACGGCCCGCAGGCTGGCGGCAGAATCGGTCGTAAAAAACGGATTGCCGGTACCGGCCGCCAACACGACGACGCGGCCTTTCTCCAGATGCCGGATCGCGCGGCGCCGAATATAGTCTTCGCAGACTTCATTGATTTTGATGGCGGACATTACCCGCGCAAACAAGCCTTCGCGTTCCAGCGCATCCTGAATGGCCAAGGCGTTGATGACCGTGGCCAGCATGCCCATATGGTCCGCAGAGACCCGATCCATGCCTTTAGCTGCCAGTCCGGCCCCGCGAAAGATGTTGCCACCGCCGATCACGATGGCAACCTGCACGCCCAGCGCGTTCAGTTCACGGATGTCGACCGCAACCGAGCGGAGCACGGCCGGGTCGATTCCATATTCCTCGGCGCCGAGCAGCGCTTCGCCGCTGAGTTTGATCAGCACCCGCGAGTACTTCAGTTCAGCCGCGCTGTTCGTCGTCACGCTCGCTGGTTCCTTTCAGTGTCACCGCCACCGACGGTCAACCCGTCGCTCGCCAGCGCGGGTCTAGACATTCCGCGCCTGAGCAGCCACTTCCTCGGCGAAATTGACTTCTTTCTTCTCGATGCCCTCACCCACTTCATAGCGGGTAAAGCCAACGACCTTGGTGTCCTTACCAAGCAATTTGCCGACGGTGGTGTCCGGATCCTTGACGAAAGGCTGACCGACCAGCGTCTTCTCACCGACAAACTTGCGCAGCTGCCCGGCGATGATCTTTTCGATGATTTCCGGCGGCTTGCCGCTGGTCGCGGCCTGCGCGAGGAAAATCTCGCGTTCCTTGGCGAGCAGTTCCTGCGGGACTTCATCTTCATTCACGCACAGCGGGCTGCTGGCCGCGATGTGCATGGCGATGTCTTTGGCCAAACCGCTCTGCGGTCCCTCTACCTCAACCAGCACGCCGATCCGGGAGCCGTGCCGATAGGCACCGACGCGGCCGTTGGCGGTGGTCCGGATTTCAAAGCGACGAATCGAGATGTTTTCGCCGATCTTGAGGATCAGGTTCTGGCGAGCCGTTTCGACGGACTCGGCGCCACCATCCATCGGGGCGGCAGCCAGCGCGTCCAGATCGGCCGGGCGTGCCGCCAGCACCGTGCGGCCCACCGCATCGGCGAATGCGGTGAAGCTCTCGTCTTTGGCGGAGAAGTCGGTTTCAGAGTTCACTTCAACCAGCGCCGCAGCGCCCTCTCCCTCGACGATCACCACCACACCCTCGGCCGCGATGCGGCCGGCCTTCTTGGCGGCCTTGGCGGCTCCGGACTTGCGCAGGTGTTCCAGCGCTGCTTCCAGATCGCCCTCGGTCGCCACCAGGGCGTTCTTGCATTCCATCATTCCGGCGCCCGACCGCTCGCGCAGTTCCTTGACCGCCGACGCACTAATTTGCATAGCTCATTCTCCAGAAGGAAAGCCCGGGGCAACGGGGCCCCGGGTTTTGCGTATTACTCGGCCGCCTCGCCAGCCGTCGGCGCGGCATCATCGCTGCGAGCGGCCTTCTTGCGCGGGGCAGCGCCTTTGCCATCGCGGACCATCGGGGCGCCGCTCGCGTCGAGTTCGACGAAATCATCGCCCAGGCCTTCGCCACCCACCGTCAGCGTGCCGCGGGCGTCGAGTACCGAATCAGCCGCCGCCTTGGTGTAGAGGTTGATAGCGCTTAGCGCGTCATCGTTGCCGGGAATGACATAGGCCACATCGTCCGGCTTGCTGTTGGTATCGACCACCGCAATCACGGGGATTTTCAGCTTGGCGGCTTCGGCGATCGCGATTTTCTCAAAGCCGACGTCTAGCACGAACAGTGCGTCCGGCAGGCGTTCCATGTCTTTGATGCCGGCCAGGCCATGGTGAAGCTTGTCGTACTCGCGGCGCAGTTGCAGGCCTTCGCGCTTGGAAACGCGCTCCAGGCCGCCGTTATTAATGGTGTCTTCGAGTTCTTTCAGTCGCTTGATGGACTGTTTGACCGTCTTGAAGTTGGTCAGCATACCGCCCAGCCAGCGCCGGTTGACGTAAGGCATACCGCAGCGCTGGGCTTCGCGCTCGACCGCATCCTGAGCAGACCGCTTGGTGCCCACGAACAGGATTTTGCCTTGCCGGGAGGCGAGTCGACCCATGAAATTCATGGCATCGTTGAACAGCGGGAGGGTCTTTTCGAGATTGATGATGTGGATCTTGTTGCGCTCGCCGAAGATGTACGGGGCCATCTTGGGATGCCAGAACCGGGTCTGATGTCCGAAATGCACGCCAGCCTCAAGCATCTGGCGCATGGATACTTCTGCCATGGGAACTCCTGTGCGGGTTTTTCCTCCACGCATCCCGCGATGCCGATCCGCTGTAAGCGGACACCCGGGCGACGGTTGATGACGCGTGTGTGGAGTGTTGAAGTCGAGTATTGTTGCGTTGCCCGAAGGGCGGGCGCTTTATACCATGCAACCTCAAACGTAACAACGAGTTGGACCACTTCCCCGATGCCCGTCACGTTCAAGACTCCGGCCGAAATCGAAAAGATGCGCCTCGCCTGTCGACTGGCCGCAGAAGTGCTCGAAATGATCGAGCCGCACGTGGTGCCCGGCGTATCCACCGACGAACTCGATCGCATTTGCCACGACTACATCGTCAATGCGCAGCAGGCGATTCCCGCCCCCCTCAACTACCACGGGTTTCCAAAATCTATCTGCACATCGATCAACCACGTGGTTTGTCACGGCATCCCGGGCGACCGGCGGCTGAAGGACGGGGACTTCGTCAACGTCGACATTACCGTCATCAAAGACGGCTTCCACGGGGATACCAGCATGATGTTTCATGTGGGTGAAGCCTCGGTGAAGGCCCAGCGTCTGGCCCAGACCGCCTATGAGTGCCTGCTGCTGGGGATTTCCATGGTGCGCCCCGGGGTCCGGCTGGGCGATATCGGCTGGGCTATCCAGCAACATGCCGAGGGGCGCAACTATTCAGTCGTCCGCGAGTACTGCGGGCATGGCATCGGGCGAGAATTTCACGAAGAGCCGCAGGTGCTGCACTACGGACAGCGCGACACCGGCTATGCGCTGCAGCCCGGCATGACGTTCACCATCGAGCCCATGATTAACGCCGGCAAGCGTCAGGTCAGGTTGCTGCCCGATGGCTGGACGGTGGTCACCAAGGACCACAGCCTCTCCGCCCAGTGGGAGCACACCATCCTTGTGACCGCCAACGGCCACGAGGTTCTTACCGCCCGCCGCAACGAAGTTTTCGCTTCGCCACACCATGAATCAACTGTTCAGCCTGCCTGAGGAAACCCTCGAGCAGGCCATCGATTTCGATGCGCTGGAAGCCGCGTTTGCTGGCCCGAGTGCGTCCGCCAGCGCCTGCCGCGCGGTGCTCTCGCAGGCCAATGAACGCCTGAAACAACGCTTCTTCGGCGGTGCGCCGGTGGCGGAAATCGTGCGTCTGCGCGCCGCCTTTATCGATGAGGTGATGCTTCGGGCGTGGCGTCATTGGGCGCTCGCCGGCTCCGCCCATGTCCTGCTCGCAGTGGGCGGCTACGGCCGCGCCGAGTTACTGCCGCATTCGGATGTCGACATCTGCATTTTGCTGGCTGGCCCGCTGGACGCCGAGACCCAGACAAAAATCGAGGGGTTCATCACGTTCCTCTGGGACATCAGTCTGGAAGTCGGGCACAGCGTGCGGACGGTCGCCGAGTGCGTCACTGCCGCCGTGGATGACATCACCATCATGACCAACCTGATGGAAGCGCGACGCATCATCGGGCCGGAGGCGCTGCTGGAAGCCCTGCAGGCAGCGACCGACCCCACCCGGATCTGGCCGGTAGACCAGTTTTTTGTAGCCAAGATGACCGAACAGCAGCAGCGGCATCAGCGCTTCAACGATGCCTTCCAGCAGCTCGAACCCAACATCAAGGAAAGTCCCGGCGGCCTGCGGGATATTCAGAGCATCGCCTGGGTCGCCAATCGACACTTCCGCACGGCGGGCCTGCACGGCCTCAACGACCATGGTTTCCTGACCACCGACGAGTACCGGGCGCTGGTGCGGGGCAGAAACCACCTGTGGCGCATCCGTTGCGCCCTGCATTTCATGGCAGGACGGCGCGAAGACCGGCTGCTGTTTGAATATCAGCGACGGGTATCGGAAGTCTTTGGCTTCGTCGATGAGTCGCACAACCGCGCGGTCGAGCAGTTCATGCGCGGCTTCTACCGCACGGTGCGTGAACTCGGCCGGCTCAACGAAATGCTGCTCAGCCTGTTTCAGGAAGCGATCATCCAGCGCGAGCGCGAGGCACGGGCCACCCCGATTAATCGCCGGTTCCAGCTCCGCGGCACCTACATCGAGGTGGTGCACGAACAGGTCTTCAAGCGCAGCCCGCACGCCATGCTGGAGATGTTCCTGCTCATCCAGCGCAACCCCTGGATTAAAGGCGTGCGCGCCAGCACCATCCGGCTGATTCGCGAAAACCTGCCGCTGATCGATGACACCCTGCGTCGCGACATCCGCGCGCGCAGCCTGTTTATGGAAATCATTCGGCAGCCGCGGCGCATCGGTCACGAGTTGATGCGCATGCACCGCTACGGCGTGCTGTCGGCCTATTTACCCGAGTTCGCGCGCATCGAAGGCTTGATGCAGTTCGATCTGTTCCACGTCTACACGGTGGACGAGCACCTGCTTTTCGTGGTCCAGACCATGCGACGCTTCTCCTATCCAATCACCGAAGATGACCAGCCCGCGCTGGTCCGGCAGGCGATCGAGCGCATTCCGAAACTTGAATTGCTCTATATCGCCGGGCTCTATCACGACGTTGGCAAAGGCAGCGGACGCGATCACAGCGAATTGGGCGCGGAAGAGGTCGTCGCTTTCTGTCAGGCGCACGGGCTTGGTCAGTACGACACCAATCTGGTGGCCTGGCTGGTCAACAATCATCTGGTGATGTCCTCGACGTCGCAGCGACAGGACGTGTTTGACCCGGATGTGCAGCAGCAGTTTGCCAATCTGGTCGGTAACGAAAACCGGCTGGACTACCTCTTTCTGCTAACCATTGCGGACATTCGCGGCACCAACCCGCAGCTGTGGACCAGCTGGAAACGCTCGCTGATCTACGAGCTCTACCTGGGCACCCGGCGGGCCTTGCGCAGCGGTGCGGATCTCAATCTTGAGCGCACCGAGCGGATTGCCCAGACGCGGCAGGAGGCGAGCCGGCTGCTGAGCGTCGACGCCTACCCTGACCACGCGGTGGCCCTGCTGTGGAGCACGCTGGGCGATGAATACTTCCTGCGCCACCGGCCGGCAGAGCTCGCCTGGCAGACGGGCGCCATTCTGGATACCGACCCGGACGATCTCCCGGTGGTCGCGATTCGCAATTTCGACAATGTCGGCGGCACGTCGGTGTTCATTCACGCCGCCGACGTGGACTATCTTTTTGCGATCGTCGCCGCCACCCTCGACCGCTTGCGGCTGGACGTGCAGGACGCGCGCATCATCACTTCCAAGGCGGGCTACGCGCTCGATACCTTCATCGTGCTGGAAGCGGAAACGCGCAGCATCGTCACCGACGCCGAGCGAATTCACGACATCCGCAGCCGCCTGCGGTCGGCCATCAAGGCGCAGTCCATCCCGCAAGCGCGTTCGGCGCCGTCGATTAACCGACGCCTGCGCAACTTCAGCGTGCCGGCATCTGTCACGTTTACCCCGGACGCCGTCCACGAACGCACCATCATGGAAGTGATTGCGACCGACCGCCCCGGCTTTTTGGCGGTGGTGGGGAGCGTGATGCAGCGTCAGGGGATCCGCCTTCACGATGCGCGCATCGGCACCATCGGCGAGCGCGCGGAAGACTATTTCCACATCACCGATTTTGAAAATCGACCACTGGATGATCTGGCCCGGCAGGACGCCCTGCGGCAGGAAATTCTGGTCGCGCTGGATGTATGACCGCGTCGCCCCGCCCCGCTCCGAAGCTGAACTGCTGGAACGGGCGCAAGAACTCGCAGGGCTGGGTCTGGGGCAACTCGCCGCGCGCTTTGGCGAGCAGGTGCCGGGCGAGCCACGCCGCGCCAAGGGCTATGCCGGTCGCTTGCTCGAACTTGCCCTAGGCGCCGACGCGGCCTCCCGTCCGGAGCCTGACTTCACCCGCCTCGGGATCGAACTGAAAACCGTCCCGGTCGATGCCGCGGGTCTGCCGCAAGAATCGACCTACCTGACGCTTGCGCCCTTACGTGGACTCACGGGTTTGGCCTGGGCCGAGTCGGCGGTGCGCCGCAAGCTGGCGCGGATGCTGTGGGTGCCGGTAGAGGGAACGCGTGAAGTGCCGATGGCGGCGCGGCGAATCGGTTGGCCTGTTTTGTGGAGTCCAAGCGCCGAGCAAGAAGCGGCTCTGCGCCACGACTGGGAAGAACTGATGCTGCTGCTGACCACCGGCCAACTGTCGACCCTGGACGCGCGCCACGGGCAGTGGCTGCAAATCAGGCCCAAGGCGGCGAATGCTCGCGTGCTGGCCGCGGCGCACGACGAGACCGGGGCACCGGCAGCCGACCTGCCGCGCGGTTTTTACCTGCGCGCGCGATTTACCGCGCAAATTCTGTCTTCGGCGGCCGGTGCGCTGGCATGAGTCCCGCGCTGAACCCCGCCGACTGGCGCTTTTGCGTGGCCCCGATGATGGGCTGGACCGACCGCCACTATCGCTACTTTGCGCGACTGCTGTCGAAACGCGCCCGCTTGTATACGGAGATGCTGGTAGCGGCCGCCCTGATTCATGGCGACCCGGCCCGCCTGCTCCGTCACCATCCGGCGGAAGCGCCGGTGGCCCTCCAACTCGGGGGCTGCGACCCGCAGGCACTTGCCACTGCGTCGGCAATTGGCGAACGCGCGGGATTCTGCGAAATCAATCTGAATGTGGGTTGCCCAAGTGATCGGGTGCAAGCCGGCCGCTTTGGCGCCTGCCTGATTGCCGAACCCGCGCTGGTGGCGGACTGCGTGGCGGCAATGGTGGCTGCGGTTCGGGTACCCGTCACGGTTAAAACGCGGCTTGGGGTTGATCAACACGACAGCTATGAACACCTCGCCAAGCTCGTCGCAGGTGTACGGCAAGCGGGGGCACAGGTCCTGATTTTGCACGCCCGGAAGGCGATTCTGGGTCTGGACACCCGCGAAAATCGCTTGATTCCACCGCTCGACTACGACCGAGTTCACCGGATCAAGCAGGATTTTCCGGATTTAATCGTGGTGCTGAACGGTGGCTTGCGAACGCTGGCCGAGGCAAAACCGCATCTGGCGCATATCGACGGTGTCATGTTGGGCCGTGCCGCCTACGAGCAGCCCATGCTGCTGGCAGACGTTGATGCCCAGCTATTCGCCGCCTCGGATGCGCCGCTGGAGGCCGGCGCCGCGGTGCGGGCCTTGCTGCCCTACATCGACACCCAGCTAGCGCAAGGGACACCCTTGCGCCAGATAACCCAGCACCTGCTCGGATTGTTTGCCGGCCAGCCCGGCGCCCGCGACTGGCGCCGGCGCCTGAGCGAAGACGCGCCTCGTAGCGCAGATCCTCACCGGCTACTGCTTGATGGCCTGAGCCAACTGGCCCAGGCCGGCGAGGCGCTGCAGCGCCGGCAGGCGGGTTAGGCGTCGCGATACAACTCGCTGCCCGCGCGCTGGAATTCCTGCGCTTTCTCCGCCATCCCCTCGTCGAGCGCGCGCGCGGCGTCTTCAATGCCTTTGGTCTCGGCATAGTCGCGCACGTCCTGCGTGATTTTCATCGAGCAGAAGTGCGGCCCGCACATTGAGCAGAAATGGGCCTGTTTGTGACCTTCCTTGGGCAGGGTCTCGTCGTGAAACTCCCGCGCCCGCGCCGGGTCGAGCCCCAGATTGAACTGGTCTTCCCAGCGGAACTCGAAGCGCGCCTTGGACAAGGCGTTATCGCGATATTGCGCGGCCGGATGCCCTTTCGCGAGGTCGGCGGCATGCGCCGCAATCTTGTAGGCGATGATGCCTTCGCGAACGTCGTTCTTGTCGGGCAACCCCAGATGCTCTTTCGGCGTCACGTAGCAGAGCATTGCCGTGCCGAACCAACCGATCATGGCGGCCCCAATGGCGGAGGTGATGTGGTCGTAGCCGGGCGCGATGTCGGTGGTCAAGGGGCCGAGGGTGTAGAAGGGGGCCTCGTGGCACCATTCGAGCTGCGTGGCCATGTTCTCCTCGATGAGGTGCATGGGGACGTGGCCGGGG
>JALRCR010000102.1 GCA_023257255.1 Gammaproteobacteria bacterium
GTGATGACCGTGGGCCCCGGCGAATACCGACGCACGGTGCGCGCCAAGGTGTTCTCGCTGAGGGCGCCGTCCGCGGCTACCATGCCGGCATCACGAGAGGAGCATTCCTGATGAGCGGACCCCGTTACCCAGGCTTCGATACCTTGAGCCTGCACGCCGGCCAGCGCCCGGACAGCCAGACCGGCAGTCGCGCCGCGCCGATCTACCAGACCGCATCCTTTGTCTTCGACGACGCCGAGCGCGCCGCCGGCCTGTTTGGCCAGATGCGTGCGGGCTATGTCTATTCGCGCGTGGCCAATCCCACCGTCGCGGTGCTGGAAGAGCGCGTCGCCGCGCTGGAAGGCGGGGTCGGCGCCGTCGCCACCGCGAGCGGCATGGCGGCGATTCATCTCGCGCTGGCCACGCTGACCGGGCAGGGCTCGCATATCGTCTCTTCCCGCGCGCTCTACGGCGGCACGCACAACCTGCTGGCCTACACGCTGCCGCGTTTTGGCGTGAGCACGACGCTGGTTGATCCGCGTGACCCGGCCGCCTTCGCCGCCGCCATCCGCCCTGAAACCAAGCTCCTTTACGCCGAAACGGTGGGCAATCCGCGCGGCGAAGTGCTGGATATTCCGGCGGTGGCGGAAATTGCCCACGCCGCCGGCATTCCGCTCGTCATCGACGCCACGCTGACCACGCCCTGGCTGTCGCAGCCGCTCGCGCTGGGCGCCGACATCGTGGTGCACTCGCTGACCAAGTTCATCGGCGGGCACGGCGTGGCCATTGGCGGCGCGGTGATCGACGGCGGTCGCTTCGACTGGGAAGGCTCGGGCCGTTTCCCGCAGATCGTCGAGCGCGACATGGGGCTTAACGAACTCGACTTCGCCGAGGACTTTGGCCCCGCCGCGTTCATCATGCGGGCGCGCTTGGAGGGCTTACGCGACTTTGGCGCCTGCCTCGCGCCGGGCAATGCGTTCTATCTCTTGCAAGGGCTGGAAACCCTGTCGCTGCGCATGCGCCAGCACGTGGCGAATGCGCAGGCGGTGGCGGAGTTTCTGGCGAGCAATCCGGCGGTGCTGCAGGTGACCCACGCGGGGCTGCCCGGGCATCCCGACTACGCGCTGGCCCAGCGGCTGATGCCGCGCGGCGCCGGTGCCGTGTTCAGTTTTGAACTCAAAGGCGGCCGCGCCGCCGGGCGCAAGTTCATCGACGCGCTGCAGGTGTTTTCGCATCTCGCCAACGTGGGCGACGCCAAGTCGCTGGTCATCCATCCGGCCAGCACCACCCACGCGCGACTCGACGGCGAGGCCCTTGCCCGCGCCGGTATCGCCGAAGGACTGGTGCGACTGTCGATAGGCCTGGAAGACGCCCAAGACCTGATTGACGACCTTGCCCGCGCGCTCAGCGTGTCGCAGAAATAGGAGGCAGCCGTGGAACTCAACTATCAGGGCGCAACGACCTTTATCCAGACCGCCGGCTATGCCATCGATCCGGCCAAGCCCAGCGTCTGCTTTGTGCATGGCGCGGGCATGGACCACGCCGTGTGGACGCTGTTCGTGCGCTGGTTTGCGCGCAACGGCTACAACGCGCTGGCGGTAGACCTGCGCGGTCACGGCCGCTCGGGCGGCACCGCGCTGGAAAGCATTGAAAGCATGGCCGACTGGCTGCTTGGTTTGCTTGATGCGGTCGGCGTGCCGGAGGTCGGGCTGGCCGGCCACAGCATGGGCTCGCTGCTCGCCCTGCAAGCGGCCGCGACCGGCGGCGCGAAGGTGCGCAAGCTGGCGCTGCTCGGTTTTGGCTATCCGATGGCCGTCGGCGCGCCGCTGCTGGATGCCGCGCATGCCAACGACCACGCCGCGGTCGACATGATGACCATCTGGGGCCACGACGCCGGTGCGCAGTTTGGCGGGCATCAGGTGCCGGGTTTGTCGATCTCGACGATTACCAAACGTCGCCTGGAAGCCGCGCGCCCCGGCGTGCTGTTTGCCGATTTGAACGCCTGCCATACCTACGCCGGCGGCGCGGAGGCTGCCGCTGCGCTGGCCTGTCCGGTGACGCTGATCCTGGGCGACCGCGACCGCATGACGCCGGTGCGGGGCGCACGCGAATTCGCCAAAACCCTGCCGAAAGCGGCGATCGACATGATCCCGGGCTGCGGTCACGGGATGATGGAAGAGAAGCCCGAGCAGACGCATAAGGCGCTGGTGAAGGCGCTGTCGGTCTAAGCCTGTCGGCGGGCGCGCCCGCGCCCGCCCCATCATTTTCCGGTCCGCGGCGTGGCTGTCATTTGGCGGTGACTGCGGTCGTGCAAGCGATCAGGATCAGGCCCTCCGGCCTGAGGGCTCGCCTCAACTCACTCTGCTCCTGGCAGTGATCGCTCTCCGCGAGGCGTTGGCGCGCCTCACGCGCGGCCTCCGCTTGGCGGCGCCGGGCCGGCACGGGTAGCGCCCCGGGCCGTCGGCGCGATCAATCCGGAACGGTGTGAAAAGCCGTCGCGCCGAAGCTGAATCGCGGGTAATCCTGCAACGCACAAAACCATAGCGCTTGCCACCGTTGATTGCTGAAACCCGTTCGCGACAGGCGCTGCATTCATCAACCCATCACGCGTTGCCCGCAGCGCTCTGGATTCCATCATGTCTGACACCGACCTTGATACCGACACCAACGGCGAAATCGAAGCACCGGTTTCTGTAGCGGAACCAGAAGCGGCGACGGCTGCCAAGCCCAAGCCCAAGCGCGTGCGCAAAAAGCCGGTCGCACTCGCGAGCGATGCGGCACCGGCCCGCGCGAAAGCAAGCGCCAAAAAAGGCGCAGCAACGCCCGCCAAGGCGACGACCAAGGCAGCCGCCGGTGGTCGCAGCAAAAAGGCCGCGGCCAAGCAGCCCACGATGATGAAGCAGATCACCACGCGGCTCGAACGCTCACGCGCCCAGGTGACGAGGGCAATTGAGGAGTTGACGAGCAAAGTCGCGAACCATCTGGAACTGATGGCGGTGCCAAGTCCGGGTGAGTGGCGCGACCGTTGGGTGAAGTCGCAGACCTTGAACAACCTCACCGCCCGCCTGGGCCTGTCGGACAAGAAGAGCGCCCGCAAGAAGCCGGCGCGCAAAGCCGCCGCCAGTAAGAAGGCGACGGCAAAGAAACCGGCAAGCAGCAAAGCGGCGACCAGCAAAGCGGCGGCCAGCAAGGCCGAAGCACCGGCCAAACCTGCCATCAGCAAGAAGGCGCCGGTCCGCAAAAAAGTCGTCAAAGCGGTCGAGCAGCCCGCGTCGGAGGCCTGAACCGGCGCGCGCGCCGGCGGCTGAGCAGTCACCGCTGCTCGCCGCCGAACTGCCTGGGTCGACGACCGGATTAACCGCTGTAAAAGCGCTTTTTGTCTGTGGGAGATGAACGTGGACGCTGAATCAAACCTCGATCCCGTGGCATTGCGCCAGTCCGCCGCCGATATCCCGGCCGCAGAGGCAGCCACCAGCGCTGCCTGCGAAGCCGCCGCCGAATCCGCGGACGAGGCCATCGTCGCGCCCCTGAACTCGCCGGTGCCGATGGCGGAGCTGGGCACCAAAGTGGCTTATATCGAAACGGGTACCAGCGGCATCCAGACCATTGAAGTGTCGACCGGCGGCGGCGACATCATCATTCAGGCGCACGACCAGAGCGGCATTGCGGTCTATGCCCTCGACCACGACGCGGCGGTGAGCCAGCTTGAACTGTCGGTCAAGGAAAACCTGGTGCAGGTGGTCGCGAAAGCGCGCAAAACCCCGCGCCGCCTGATGGTCTGGCGCCACCGCTCGCAAACCACGGTGAAGGTGCTGTTGCCGGCGGGCATTTTTCTGAATGCCAAAACCGATACCGGCCACATCCGCATTACCGGCGCACGCCACGGCTTTGAGTTGAAGACCAACTCGGGCGACATCCACCTGACCGACGCCGCCGGCGTGCTGTCGGCCAAGAGCGCAAGCGGCCACATCAGTGGCACCATCGAGACGGACAATGTTCACCTCCTCACCGGCAGCGGCCACGTTTCCCTGACCGGCCTAACCGGTTCGTTGAACTACAAGACCTCAACCGGCGCCTTGCGCGCGGTGTGGGCCCAGAGCCCCAGCCTCGGCACGATCGAAATCAAGGCGGGCAAAGGCTCGGTGGCGCTGACCTTGCCGCGGGAAACCCGGATGAATTCGCGGTTCATCACCGGCCCGACGCCAATCATGAACCAGTTTGAAAACGACGCGAACTCCGGGTTTTCGCTGGGCGTGACGATGCGTTCGGGCAGTCTGGAGATTCGGAAGGCGGAATAGTGACCAATACCGCCTTTTTTCGCCGCCGACCGGCGCCCCTTTCGGTGGTTGCGCCGCGCGCGCGGAGCGAGCATGGCACGCGAGCGTAGCCGTCTGGCGCGGTTCAAAGCCATCAGCGACGCCTTCGTCAAGGTGGTCGTACTCGGCGTGTTTGGCTTCGCGGCGTGGAAAATCTTTCTGGCGTATCAGGTACCGCTGAAAGTAGCGATTCTGCAACCCGTCACGGGAACGCAGGCCATCACGGGGCTCGCGATGGTGGAGGCCTATAAGGTCGCGATCGACGCGGTGAACGCCCGGGGCGGCGTCCTGGGGCGACAGTTGGAGCCCGTCATTCTTGATACCCGTCCAGAGGAGCCTGAGAAAGCGGCTGAGGCCGCCACGCAGGCGCTGGAGGAAGAAGGTGCCGCTGTGGTATTCGGGCCCCTTACCTCTGCAGAGCGCAAGGCCGTCGCGCCAGTGGTGGAAGCCCATCAAGGGCTGCTGATTTATCCGCGACAATCGGAAGGAATTGAATCTTTCCCCAGCGTTTTCTACGCAGGTCCGTTGCCCAATCAGCTCGCCGTGCCCGCTTTTCGCTGGGCGCTCACGACGCTTGGTAAGAGATTTTTCCTCGTTGGCACGGATACGGTTTTCCCGCGTACCGTCGCGGCCATGCTGACGGATGAAGCGGCAGATCTGAACGCCGAGAAAGTCGGCGAGGCGTTTTTCCGGCCGGGCACGCAGGAGATGGACGATATCGTCGATGAGGTGCTCGAGCTAAAGCCGGATTTCATCATTAACCTGATTGGTGGTGACAGCAATATCCCATGGGTGAAGGCCATGCGCGGCGCGGGGATTAAATCTGGTGAGACCCCGACGCTGTTCCTTAACGTCAGTGCGCCTGAGTTACGCGCAATGGGCGCCGACGACATCGCCGGGGACTACGTGGCGGCCTCTTACTTCGACACGCTTGAATCGGCCGCCAACACTACTTTTCTGCAGCTGATGCGCGGTCGTCCACGCGCTTCGCAGGGCATCGGCGCGTCGCAGGAGGCGGCATATAGCAGCGTGCTGCTGTGGGCGGCAGCGGCTAAGCGCGCGAAAACCGCGGCGCCGGCTGAAGTGGCCGAAAGCTTTCCGGGCCTGCGAATTGAGACCCCGCGCGGTGACCTGACGGTCGATCTGAATGGCCAACACGTTGAGGTCGTCCCGCGGGTGGGCCAAATCGATTATGCCGGCAGCATCAAGCCGGTGTGGGAGGCCGAGGCGCCAATCGATCCCGTGCCCTATCCGATCACGCGTACCCACGAGGAATGGCAGCTTTTTCAGAAGAAGCTATTCGTCGGCTGGAAGGGTACCTGGGGCGACGCTCAACTGAATGGCATCGGGCGTTAACTCAGGCCATTTGCGATGAGCAATTCACCCCTGCCAGCCGTCGAGCTGTCTCCGCCGGAGGCGGTGGAAAGCGTAAATGACACACCGACGCCGCGCGCCTCGCGGTGGCTCGGTGGCTGGACCTTCCGCTGTAAATTTGCCGTGTATGGCGTCCTTGCCAGAATCAGGCGCCGCGTGGCGATCGTCACAGAATTTATCCACGAGTCCTGCCGCGAAGCGGTGCGCTCGATGGTGCTGTTCTGTCGCGAAAACCGCTATATCAACAGCTTGTGGAAGAACACCCGCCGCACCATCGTGTTTGGCGTGGTGGCCGGCTCACTGATTGCACTCGGCATCGAATCGATCTTCATCGTTAACGTCAGTGCCAGTGCGGTGATTCTTCGTCTTGGCCACTACGAGCGCAGCCACGATCCGGGCCTCGCTCTGAAATTTCCGCTGTTCGAGCAGAAATACATCGTCAACACCCAGTCCGTGTTGCAGGAAGACTTCGGGTTCAAGCAGTACACGCCACCGCCTCGCCCCCAGACCGATGCGGAGATCGAGGCGGCGGAACACATGGCGGAAGTGGTTGCCGGCCAGCACGCCGAGGTCAATAACAATCTCAACTCCGGCAGCATGATGAGCGACCTCCAGCGCGGGCCGCAGGTCACGCGTGATTACGTCATTGAACAGAATCCGCCACCAGCGCAGCCGCTGGACCCACAGGCAGAGAGCGAACAGGTTCTGGAGCGCATTGACAGGCACGCCGAGGCGGCCCAGAACGTGATTCCCCCGGACGGTAAAGTGCCGGTCCCGGAAGAAATGAAAATGCTGACGGGCGACCTCAATATCGTTTTTGTGACCTGGTCGGTGCAATACGAAATCACGGACGGCAAAAAGTATCTGTTCCACTCTGCCGACGTTCGTCAAAACATCCGGGATGTTGCCGTGGTGTCGATGCGTACCGCAGTGGGTGACCGACTCGATCGGGACATTCTATCCACCGGCCGCGATGGCATCGCGCGCGATGCCAAGCGCCTCATGCAGAGCATCCTCGACCAGTACGACATCGGGATCCAGATCACCGATGTGCTGATTCTTGATGCCAATCCGCCGGATCAGGTGCGGGGCGCGTTTCACCGGGTGAACGAAGCCAAGCAGGAAATGGAGGAGATGATCCAGCGCGCGCAAGGCGAATATAACAGCGTCGTGCCGCAGTCCTACGGCAAGGCCGAGCGCCTCGTGCTGGAGTCGAAAGCCTATGCCATCCAGCTTCGCAGCAAGGCGCAGGGCGAGGCAACGCGATTCGATGCCATTCTCGCCGAGTACAAGAAATCGCCTGAAGTCATCCGTGACCGCTACTACATCGAGGCCATGGAAGACCTCTACACGCGCATGTCGGTCACGCTGATTGATAGCGGACTCAAGGGCATCCTGCCGCTGTTTCCCGGACATAACCCGCAGGAAACATGGACGCGCGACCGGGCCGCGCTGGCGACCCAACATCCGGCCGTACAGCGCGAGATGACGCAACCGGCCCTTGCCCCGAGTCAGGGGACGCCTGCGTATGAGCCGGCACCGACGCCGCCGCCGGCTGGCGCGGCGGAGGTGTTGCCGCCCAGCCAGCCGCAGGCGTCTGCAGCCCAGGAAATCCCGCCCGCGTCGCTGATTCAGGAGCCTCCGGCCTCGGCGGGAGCAGCGGCATCGGCAACGCCGGCGCAGCCGCGGGAGGCGCCGCCGTCGGCGAATCGGGTTGAGCCCCTGAGTCTGCCCTCACGCGCGGCCAACAGCCGCTGAGCGCGGAAACAGTAACCGACCGTTCAAATCAGGAGCGCTCAGCATGTGGAATCTTTTGTTCTTCCTGATCATTGCCACCACGGCGGTTGTTTTCCGGAGCGGGACTTTTGTCGTCTATGAGGGCTCGCAGGTTGTGATCACACAGTTCGGCAAGCTCGTCGGCGACGCCTATCAGACGCCCGGCATGTATTTTCGCGTGCCGCTGATTCAGCGGGCCCACTACTTTGATTCGCGCATTCAGACCTGGGAGGGACACGTCAACTACGTGCCCACCAAGGACAAGCTCTACGTGGCCGTGGAGTCGGTGGCGCACTGGCGGATCAGCGACCCCCAGAAATTTATTGAAACGCTGGGCAGTACCGAGGCCGCGCGTTCGCGACTCGACAGCATTCTCAACGATGCGGTGAAAGACATGGTGTCTTCACACCCCTTGGTCGACACCGTGCGCAATACCAATCGGGTGCTCGAACTGCGGACAGATTTCGAAAAGGCCGCGCGCGCGCCGGTAAAAATTAGCAAGGCCAGCCAGGTCACTGACGATGTGGTGGCTGAACTGGAATCCGTCACCATCGGGCGGGAGCACCTGTCTCGCAAGATGCTCGATAGCGCAGCGCCGACACTGGAGCCGCTTGGCCTTGAAGTGTTGAACGTGCTGATCAAGAAAGTCAGCTACGAGCCGGCGGTCGAGCAGATGGTCTATGAACGGATGGTGTCGGAGCGTAACCGGGTGGCCGAGCGTTTGCGTTCAATCGGGCGCAGCGAGCAGGAGCGGATTCGCGGGCTTACCACCCGCGACACGCAGGAAATCATTGCGCCCGCGGTGCAGGAAGCCGAATCCATCAAGGGCGCAGCCGACGCCCATGCGGTGCGGATCTACGCCGAGTCCTTCGGGAAAGACGCCGATTTCTACAACTTCTGGCGCAGCTTGCTGGCCTATCGAAACGCCCTGCCGGAGAAGACCGAAATGGTCGGCGCGATGGACTCGGATTTTTTTCGGGTGCTGCATCAAAAGCAGGAGAAGACAGCGCCAGCGTCGCGCGCTGCACCGCCTGAGCCGGCGCCGGTCGTGGCGCCCTGAACGACCCACACTAAACCCGAACCAGAGCGATAACGGCCCCAATGGACGTCTCACTGCTTGCCTACGCCCTGCTGGGCCTGTTCTCCGGCTTCTTTAGCGGCTTGCTCGGCGCGGGGGCGGGGGTGGTGATCGTGCCGGTGCTCGGCATCGCGGGCTTCGGGGCGGGCGCCGCCTCCGCCTCCGCAGTGGCCGTGGCCATGGCGGCGCTGCCGGCGGCGCTGCAAGCACTGTTCGCCTATCGCCGGATGCCGCGACTGGCCTGGGTACCTGGCATCGTGCTGGCGGTCGCGTCATTGTTGACCGCACACGTCGGCGTCTCGATTGCGCTGGCCATGCCGCGGTTTGCATCAACCCTGATGCTCGCGTTTTTTGTTTACCTCAATCTTGATCTCTTTGCGCGCACCGAACGGCGCCGGCGGCGCGAAGGCCCGCCGAAACCGGTGGTCTACACCCAGCAACTGTTGCGGCACTATTTCCCGCGCTACGTCGTGTGCGGGGCCTTGTGCGGCCTGTTCGGCGCGATGGTCGGCAGCGCCGGCGGACTGATGTTGGTGCCTCTGCTGATCGCCTTCACCGGGATGGGCACCAAGGAAGCAATTTATGCCAGCTTGTTGATGATGGCCGGTTCTGCAACGTCCGCTTTTTTGGGCCAGGTCACGTACGGCTCACTGGATTATGCGGTTGGGGTACCGATGGGCTGGGCCGCCATCGTTGGCGGGTATTTTGGCGTAATGGCGATTGAGTACGTGGCGGAAGACACCCTGCGGGTGCTGCTGAAGATTTTCCTGAGTGAACTCGGAATTTTTATGCTGGTGTTCAGCTTCTTCATCTAGGCCGCCGGGGGGGCGGGCCGTCAGGCGGCCGTGCTAGCCCTCGGGCGCTTTCTTTCGTTTGGCCTTGCGCGCGGCCAGCGTGCTGCGCTCTTCCACAAAATGCAGCTTGTTGTCGGTCGGCGCCGGCCGCACGCAGCCCCAGTCGAGTTCCTGATCCTGCACATAGCGCTTCCCGAGCTGCCAGGCGATTTGCGCGCGGGCGAGTTCCAGCCCCAGATAAAACGCATGCGGCGCGTCGTTTTCGACGCCCAGTTGCGGGAACAGGTCGTAGGGGTCGACCGCGCTGCGCAAGCCCTCGCGGTTGTAGATCTGGATGCCCTCAGCGGTGACTTCAATCCGGAAATTGGCGTCTTTAACGGCGGCCGCCGCGTCCTCTACCTCGGCCAGCGAGTAGGGAAAGGGCTTGCGGTCGTGCAGCGCGAGCAGGCCTTCATCGATGTGGCGCGGCGGCATATTGTCCTCGCGCGCGGCGTACAGCACGCGGCGCGCGTGGGCGAGTTCGCGTACCACGCTGCGGCAATGCCCGCTGACTTCGGTCGTCAGCACGGCGCCGATCCGCAGTTCAGAACAAATGCCCAGCAGCAGCGTGTTCAGGCCGAGCGTGTCGGCGTGAGTCAGCTCGGAAAGGTTGCCGATGCCCATCAGCATCGGGGCTTCAGGATAGCGCCGGCGGAGCTCGCGATAGCGCAGCAGCGAATCGGTCAACCCGTGGTGGATGGGGTCGAGGATGGGGTCGGCAAAAAACGCCCGGTCGCGCGCGCTCAGCGCCTCGATCGCGCGCCCCAGTGAGTCAATGTCGCGCGGGTCGCGCCCAATCAAAATGGGCGTGACGGGGTATTCCTCGGCAATCCACAGCGTGTCTTCGGTCAGGCTGAAGAGATAGTCCGCCCCGGCGCGCGCGCCGGCCAGCAGGTCTTCCTCGCGCAGCGAATCGACACTCACCCGATAACCTTCGCCCTTCAGCGCGCGGACCATCTCTGTCAGCGCGGGGAAGGGCACGTCCGGCAGACAGCCGACGTCGATGACATCCGCACCGTCGGCGCGGTAGCGTGCGGCGCGGGCCAGCACGGCATCGACGCTCACCTGCGGCGCATCGACAATTTCGCCAAAGATGAGGATGTCGTGCTGGTCGATCGCGCGGACCTTGGCATGCCGGCCGAAATGCGCCGGCAGGTCTTTCAGTTCTTCCGGCCCGCGCTCGAAAGGAATGCCGAACGCCGCGCTGAGTTCGTCGAGTTCGCCGCGGCAGCGGCCGGGCAGGATGACGCGGTCGACGCCCGCCAGATCGCGCAGGCGGCGCTTCAGGAAGTCCACCGTGATGAGCGCCGCGACCGTAATGCCCAGTGCTCGCACTTCGTAGGTGAAGGGGCAGGGGGTGATTTCCGACAGCACCCGGACGAGGTTTTTTTCGGCCAGTTTGCCGGTGATAAACAGCAGGTGGGGCAGGGCGCCGGATGCGGCTGTCATGCTGGGTCTGGCCTCCGCGCAAGGCGCGCGTTGGCGGCGGATGGTACGGTGAAATAGTCTGCTGAAACAGACGCCAACCCTGCGCCAACCCTGATGGAAGCCCTATGAGCCCAGTACCCGCCTGCCTTTATCCGCCGCTTGAACCCTATGCCAGCGGGCACCTTCAGGTGTCCCCCCTGCATAGCATCTACTTCGAGGAAAGCGGCAACCCGCAGGGCAAACCGGTGGTCTTCCTGCATGGCGGGCCGGGCGGCGGCACCGCGCCGCGAATGCGCCAGTTTTTTGATCCGGCCGCCTATCGGATCGTGCTGTTCGACCAGCGGGGCTGCGGCCAGTCAACGCCGCATGCCTGTCTGGAGGACAACACGACCTGGGCGCTGGTGTCCGACATGGAGCAGCTGCGCGAGCATCTCGGCATTGCACGCTGGCAGGTGTTTGGCGGGTCCTGGGGCTCGACGCTGGCGCTGGCCTACGCCATCACGCATCCCGAGCGTGTCAGCGAACTCATCCTGCGCGGGATTTTTACCCTGCGTCGGCAGGAACTGCTCTGGTTCTACCAGCGCGGCGCGGACGCCCTGTTCCCCGACGCCTTCGAGCCCTATCTGGCGGTGATTCCGCCGGCCGAGCGGGACGATTTGATCAGCGCCTACTACCGGCGCCT
>JALRCR010000103.1 GCA_023257255.1 Gammaproteobacteria bacterium
CCCCACGCCCAATGGCGCATGCCGGGCGGATCGCCAACTTGGGGGGGGTCGCCCCAGCCTTGTCGTAAGCCGTAAAATTACGCGACCGCCTGCCAGCGCATCGGGTGCGCCGGCCCGCGCCCGCGCTGCAGGTCAGAGTTCGGGCGTGAGGCGCTTTGGGATGCCTGCGTTCGAATCCCATGCCCCCGCACGAGAGCAGCCGCTTTAGCCCACCCGATGACCAGATGCCTTCAGCCCCGCCCTCGGTGATTGGTTTGCGCGCGAGCAGTCTCCCAAACATGTTTAGTCACAGCACACCTGCCATCCCCTATCGACCAGACATTGATGGCCTACGCGGTCTGGCCGTGCTTTGTGTGCTCGCCTTTCATGCCTTCCCCACCTACCTGCCGGGCGGGTTTGTGGGTGTGGACATGTTCTTTGTCATTTCCGGATTTCTCATTTCCTCGCAAATTCTTGGCGGTCTCCAAGCGCAGACGTTCAGCCTGCTGGATTTCTATGTCCGACGAATCAGGCGGATTTTCCCGGCCTTGTTACTCGTGCTTGGCTTCTGCCTGGCGCTGGGCTGGTATGCCCTGCTGCCTGACGAGTACGAACAACTCGGCAAGCAGGTCGCTGGTGCCGCCCTGTTTATTTCCAACGTCGTGCTGCTCTTTCAGACGGGTTACTTCGACCACGCGGCAGAGACCAAACCGCTCTTGCACCTCTGGTCGCTGGGAATCGAAGAGCAGTTCTATTTCGTATGGCCGGTTCTGCTCATGCTGTGCGGCAAGTCGCGCCCCAAACTGGCAGCGCTGTTTGCCGTCACGGGCGTGCTGTCCTTCGGCTTGAATGTATCGCTGGTGTCGACCGAGGCGGCGAAGGTCTTTTACCTGCCCATTTTTCGCTTTTGGGAGCTAACGCTTGGTGGTGCGCTGGCGTATTGGTCCGTGAGCGGCCACGCCTCCGGCGCGTTCCCTGATGCCGCCCGGTGGCGAAACGCGAGTGCGGTAATCGGCCTGATCGCCATCAGCAGCGCGGCCATTGTGGTGACCGACAGGTTCGCTTTCCCCGGGTGGTGGGCGCTGCTTCCCACCGCCGGCACTGGCCTCGTCATCTGGTCCGGTCCCCATGCGGGGTTAAACCACAAAGTGCTGGGCCACAAATATCTGGTCGCCGTTGGCCTGATCAGCTACCCCTTATACCTCTGGCACTGGCCGCTCTTGTCATTCCTGCGCGTTACCCAGAGTCAATGGCCCGACCCGGCGCTGGCGACGATGGCCATCGCCGTTTCTTTCGTGCTGGCTACGCTGACTTTTCTGCTGATCGAAAAACCGCTTCGCCTAAACAGGCACAGGCAGCAAACCGGCGCCGCGCTGTTGGTCGGTCTTCTTGCGATTGGCGTGCTGGGTGCGGTAGTGGCGAAGCAAGATGGCCTGCCGGCGCGCTCGAGCATCGCAGGCCTCATCAGCCCGCACAGTGAACTTACCCACCTCATTCGCGTAGACGATGCCTGCCGCCGCGAGCTCGCGCTGCCGGAAATCCACTTTGACTATTGTCGATACCAGAAGGCTGCGACTGCGGAGACGGTCGCGGTTATCGGCGATAGTCATGCCCGTGTGGCATTCCCGGGGATCGCGGAAGTGCTTGCGAAACGCGGGGTAAGCACGCTGCTCATGGCAAACAGCAGTTGCCCGCCGCTGGCCGGCACGCCCTCGACGATCGACGCCGAAGCGCCGGGTAAAGCCTTCGAAAAGGAACTCGCGAGTTGTTCGCAGAAGATTGAGCAAATCTACGCGGTGTTAGCGCACAAGCCGGGGATCAAGAAGGTGTTCTTCGTCACCCGCGGCGCGATTTATCTTTCCGGGAAAGGGTTTGGCGAGCCTGAGCGCAAGGTCGCGCGCTCGCCCATGGTCGAGCCAGGGGCATTCGAGGACGGGCTGCGGCGCACGATTGAACGGCTTGCGCAGCAGGGGAAAGCCACTTATTTCGTGCTGGAGAATCCAGAACTTGGGATTGACCCCGCCGCCTGTCTTCAGCGACCGCTCAAGATTTCCCCTCAGATCTGCGACGTCGATTTGAAAACGGTCGAGACCCGTCAGGCCGAATATCTGGCGATCTTTGCCCGACTCAAGGGGGCCGCCGTCATCCAGACACTGCCCGGCTTTTGTCCGGCGCAGCGGTGTCAAATCATGCGCAACGGCCAGTTTCTCTACGCAGACGACGACCATCTCTCGGTCGCCGGCAGTGCTTTTCAGGCGCAGGAGATTTTGCGCCCCTGGCTAGAAGAATGAACGCTGATTAGCGAATGCGTCGCCGCGTTCCCTACGGCGCCGGCCAATACGCCGGCAGCGCGGTCACCAGCCAGCGCGCGAGCGCGGCGTTCACCGCGGCCGGGCGCTCCTGCGCCATCCAATGGCCGCTGTCGATGATGTGTTCCGTCAGCGCCGCGCAGCGTTCGCGCATGGGGTCGGCGAGGCGCGATTCCACCGTTTCGCAGACAAAGTCGTAGCGGGCGTGCAGAAACAGCACCGGCATGTGCAGGGCCTCCGGCGCGCCGGCGACCAATGCGGTGTTGGCGCCGTGATTCATATAGTAAGAATCCGGCCCGAAAAACCCGTTGCGACCCAGCGCTTCGGCGTAGATCTGTAAATCTTCCTCCGTTACCACATCGTTATCGCGCGGATAGTCTGGCGCCGCATCCAGCGGCCCGAACCAACCGCCCTGACGCCGCACGGCCGAGGTAAAAGCAGGCTTGTCAGCGTCAGCCGGATCGCCTTTGCGGAACAGGAGTTTTACCGTGCGGTAAGGGTCGGCCTCAAACACCGCCGTCGCCCGCGCAAAGTTCTCCTGATAAAACTTCATGTAGTCCCACTGGCCGTAGGGGTACTCGGCCTCGGGATAGAGCGTGCGGTCGACCAGCGCCAGCGCCGCGTCCAGGCCGTTTTCCAGTACGAAATACGGCACACAAAGATTGGCCACGCCCGCGCAGCGGGACGGATGCAGCCGCGCCAGATTCCACACCGTCGGACTGCCCCAGTCGTGACCGATCCACACCGCGCGCTCGCGGCCCAGCCCGTCGATGAGTTCCAGCATGTCCGCCACCACCTCGGACTGCGCGTAGTCGCCGTGCGCCGAGTAGACCGAGGACTGACCGTAGCCGCGCAGGTCCGGCGCCACGACGCGAAATCCCAGCGCCGCGAAGGCCGGCAACTGGTGGCGCCAACTGCGCGAGAGCTCCGGCCAGCCGTGGACGAAAATCAGCAAAGGGCCGTCGACCGGGCCGGCGGAGAGGTAATGCGTGCGATGGCGCGGGGTCTCGAATAGCTGCGACTCGATAGCGGTGCTGAACATGGCGTGGTCCTCGGCTGGCTGGCGAGCGGGCATCGTCGGGCAAGGCTGGCGTGTGCGCTAGAGGGGTTGCGCCGCGCGCGGTACGGCAGATACCCGGCCGACAGCCGGAATGTAGGCGCGGCCACCAGCTACGAACTGCACCCAGATCAAGCCAGTGGCGAAATCGCTGTCAATAACCTGGCCCAGCGTTCTGCGGCATGCTCGGACGTTTGACCCTGTTCGAAAAAAGCCCTGGCGCGGCGCCCCTGCTCGCGACACATCTCAGGCGCGCGCTGCAAAGCGCGGATGGCGGCGGTCAGTGCCTGCGAGTCACCGGGCTGTACAGATAAGCCGAAGCCACCGGTATTCAGTTGGGTTGCCACCTCGCCTGCCGGATCGCCGATAAAAATCGCGGGCCTTCCCGCGGCGGCGATGCCGTAGATCTTGCTGGGCACGATTAGTCCTTCCATTGCCGGCAGCAACGACACCAGGTGGACGTCCGGCACAGACAGGCTCTGTCCCAGTAGCGCCTGCGGCTGATAGGGCATGAACTGCACATTACTGAGTCCACGCGCGGAGGCTACTGCGCGCAATTGCTGGTTGCCGTGCCCGCCGCCAATAAAGAGGAACACGACAGACGGCTCGTCGAGCAAGGCTTCGGCAGCGCCCAGCATCGTGTCGAACTCATGCGCCCGTCCCAGATTGCCGGAATAACCCACCACGAACTTGCCGACGAGTCCCCACGCTTGGCGGAGCGGGTTCTCGGCAGCATCAACCGGGCTTATCAAGCCTGCGTCTGCCCAGTTCTGGATGATTTGAATGGACGACGGCGGCACGCCCTCGGCCTCCAGCAGCGCGGCCATTCGCGCTCCGATGGCGACGTTGCGGCACGCCCGCCTGAGGGACCAGTTCCGACACCCGCGCAAGACGCGGGCCGCTGGCCCGTCACGCAACACGCCGAGGCGTATCGCCACTTCGGGGAACACATCCTGTAACCAGTTGACCAGACGCGCGCCCTTCACGCGCGCGGCCGCTGCGACGAGCACCCCGAGGAGCGGCGGGTCTGTTTTGGCGACCAGTACGTCTTGTCGACGTGCCATCCATAGCAGCAACCAGAAAGTGCTGAGGTAGAACGACAGATAGTCGCAGGCCCGACCTGCCAGCGCGTTGCGGCCAAAGCGCGTGGTCCACACGCGATGCACCTCGACCCCGTTGATTACCTCGTGCGCGGGTAAGCGCAGATCCGGTGAGTCGTAGGCCGAACGGCTGGTCACCACGGCAATCCTGAAGCCGCGCGCCGCCAGGGCGAAACAGGCATCACTCAGCATCTGGCTGGTCGCCGAGATATCAGGCGCGAAGTATCGATTGACGAAAATGGCCCGTCCGCGCAGAGCATACGGTGCAGGGCTGGCAAGGAATGGGGGGGACAAGCGTAAGCCTCTTGAACGCTGCGTAAGGGAATTATAGGCGGACAGATGTCATTGCAATGTCATCCGCCCCCGGCTGGCAGCTGGCCCTCTTGCCGGCCCCTGCCCTGACGACGAAGTCCGGTAATATGCGGCGCAGACTATTGGTCTGTCCGGGTGGCGGCCCGTCGGCGCTTCTCGGCCCGGTGGTCGGGCAGTTCCTCACTGCCCCCAGCACGGCAAAATGGCGGGCCAAGTAAGCCAAAAGGCTGCCGATCGGCGGCATGGAGAGCATGGGCGTAATGGCCGAATCGTACGTTCGCAACTGGCGAGACGCCGTCGAGCTTCCTCGTGGACTCGTCGCGCAGACCCGTCTTTTCGCCCGCAACCGACTGCTGGATGTGCTCTCCCGGCGCGCCCCCCCTACGCCCGTCAAGGCGCTGCGCTGCCTGTTTTGTCACTACGTCTTCGATGACCAACTGCACGCCTTCGAGCAACTGCTCCAGATGCTGAAGGGCCTTGGGCGATTCGTAGATACGCCCACGGCGCTCCGCATGGTGCGCGGCGAAGAGGAGATCGACGGTCCCTGTTTTCACCTGTCATTCGACGACGGTCTGCGAAACAATTTCGTCAACGCCCTACCGATTCTGTCCAAGCTTGAAGTGCCGTGCATTTTTTTTGTGCCGCCGGCATTGATGGATGCTGACTACGCGGGCGCTGCGCGGTACTGCCTGGAAATCACCCGCTATCGCGGTGTCATCGAGATGGCAAGGTGGACCGACTTGCGGGAAGCCATCGCTGCGGGCTTTGAAATCGGATCGCATTCCCTGAGCCACGCTCGACTCTCGGCGATTTCAAGTGACCCGGCGCAACTACACGCCGAAATTGCCGGATCAAGGCAGCTGCTCGAAGACCAGCTGGGTGTGCCGTGCCGCTACATCGCCTGGCCATACGGCGCGCTGGATGATATCGATGCGGCAGGCTTCGCCGGTTTTCGTGCCGCCGGCTATGAAGGTGCTTTCGGTAATTTCAGGGCACCGGTACTGCCCGGCAAGACCGATGTGCTGAGTATCCCGCGGCATCATTTCGAACCACAGTGGCCCGCACCGCACGTGCGGTATTTCAGTTGCGGTGGCTGGGAGCGGGCGGCATGAGCAGGCCGCTTCGTGTTGCCGTCATCACCAACATGATCACGACCTACCGCCGTGATTATTTCCGGCGCATCTTTGACGACCCGGATCTCGCGGTGACGGTGTTTTGCCAGGACGGGATCCCGGGCATGAACTTGCCCCCCATCCATCGCGAATTCGGGGAACGGGTGGTTGAAGTCCCTTATGTCGGCGCCGATCGTGAACTGATTGGCTGGCAACGCTTGCCTTGGCGCCAGTTGCTAAGCGGTTTCGACGTGTATTTCGTGCACGGCAATCCTCGGGTGTTATCGAACGTGGCGGTTTCGCTGTTGCTGCGGCTGACGGGCAAGCGGGTAGTGATCGAAGGTCAACTGCATACGGCCGGCAGCCTGCGCCTGTTTGAGGAAGTCCGACTGCTCTGGTGGCGGCTCTTTCGCTATGTCTACCTCTATAACGAAATAGAGATCTCCTCGCTGAGGGCAAAGCGCGGGTTTTCCAAGGCCGTCGCCGTGGGCATGAACAACGGCCTCGATCAGTCCGCCATAGAGGCTGCCCAGATGCAGTGGCCCGAATCCGAACTGCGTCCGTGGCAGCACGCACAGGGCATTACCGACCGCACGGTGCTGTTGTCGTGCGCACGTCTGGAAGCGAAGAACCGGTTTGAGTTGATGCTGGATTGCCTGCCCGAACTCAAGCGTCGGCATCCGGATATCCTGTGGTGTGTGATTGGCGCCGGGCCTTTGCGAACGGAACTTGAGCAGCGCTTCACGCAAGCGGGGCTCGCCGATAGCGTTCGTTGGCTGGGCGCTCTCTACGAGGAGGCCAAACTAGCGCCGTGGTTTTTGAGCGCCCGAACCTTGGTCCACCCTGGCGCCGTTGGCCTCAGTCTGCTTCATGCCTTCGGCTATGGCCTGCCGGTCGTCACCCACGCAGAACGAGATCAACATATGCCGGAGTTCGCAGCCCTGACGCCTGGCGAGAACGGGCTGGTCTATCCCGCCCAAGACCCCGACGCCATGACGGCGGCAATCCTCGAGGCGATCGAAGAAAGAGGGCGCTTGGGGATAGCGGCCAAACAGACGGCGCAAACGCGCTTCAATACCCGCGTCATGGCAGAGCGCTTCAAGGCGATGTGCCAATTGGCAGCGCAAACAACAAACAGCAATGGTGGTGCGGCGTGCGCGTAGCGCTGGTCAACACCGAGGCCTACCGGGGCGGCGCCGCCAGGATGGCGCGGCATCTGAAGCGCGCCCTGCGCGATGCGGGCGTTGAGGTCTGCCTTTATCACACCAGCGATCGCGTGGTCGAAGACACCCTGCGGGGAATGAAGCGCCCGGGCTCGCGCCCACTCAATGCCCTGCTCGCGCGCTTGGGCGGCAGCATGACGGTATGGGATATGGGGCTTGCGGACGAGCTGCTGCATCTGACCGCGACGGCCGATGTGCTGCATGTTCACAACCTGCACGGCTACTACCTGAATTACCGGAAGTTGCTTCTGGGCTGGAAAGACCGTCCCGTTGTTTGGACCTGGCATGACCAGTGGGGCGCCGTGGGGCGGTGCGGGATCCCAAATCCAGACTGTGACCGTTGGCTCACCGGCTGCGGCGCCTGCCCCCTGCCCGAGGTATACCCGGCGGCTTGGCTGGATTGGTCAGCGGCCGAATACCGATTCAAGTCTGCGCTCTATGGCGAGTTGCGCAACCTGACCATTGTTTCGCCCAGCCGCTGGCTGGCGAAACGGGCGCTCATCCGGGGTTTCGCGCCAGAGCGGGTGCACGTAGTGCCGAACCCGATTCCGATCGCCCAGTTCACGCCTTGCGCCAAGGCGAGCGCACGCGACACGCTGGGCCTAGAGAAGTCAGGTGCCTTGCTTCTATTCATCGCCTCGGACTGCAATGACCCCCGTAAGGGTTATCCGGATTTCGAAGCCCTCGTCGAGGCACTTGGCGTTCCCGCGCTGGTGGTTGGTAAACCTCCTCGGCAGCGTTCTTCGTCCTCCCTGTTTCACTATGCAGGCGAGATTCGGGAGCTGGACCGCTTGCGGTACTGCTATGCGGCGGCGGACCTGATGGTCATGACCACCGTCGCCGACAACTATCCGAACGTCATCATCGAGGCCATGGCCTGTGGCACGCCCGTGGTCTCCTACGACGTGGGCGGCATTCCTGACCAGATGCCTGAATTCTGGCAGGGGCTGGTGCCAGCAGGTGACCGCGCAGCCCTGATCGCCCGCTGTCGCGAGTTGCTGCGCGATCTGCCCGCGCTCGAAAGCACCAGTCCTAACTTTAGACGACACGCTGTAGAAAACTGGGACCCGTCAGTTGTGGCGCGGCGCTACGTGGAGATTTACCGACAGGCGAGCAATCAATCGCCGGCGTTTACGCACCCATAGGCGGCTGCGCAAGCCGAGGCCTCAGCCAAAAGTGTGGCTTGCGCTGCTCTACTGCTCGGGTGGTGCGAGAAAAGTCTGAGTGATCGCCCACCATTTCGAATTGGCGTCCCAACGGCGCTGCCCCCCGGGCTTACTGCAGACATCCCAGCCGCCCCAGATGACAATCCCATCCGCCAGGCGGCTCACCGTTTCGAGTTGCAAGCGCCAATAGTCTTCACCCACGAACTGACAGCCCAGTAGCTGGTTGGAGTTGTGGTATTCCGGCCATAAGAAAGCAAAAACCGGCTTGCCTTTGGCCATGCGTCGCGCCTCTGCGATTTGCGCCCGCGCATACTCGACCCACCCCTTCTGATCCGCGTAGAAGGTATAAAGGGACGGATACAACACATCCTGCAAGTCGGCCAGCGCCTGAATGGCGTCATTTTCCCGCTGCCAGTCTGCTCGCCGCTGGCGCGGATTGTTATCGATGGCTCGCCAGTAGTCGGCGAGTGGGGGCGCGCCGTAAAAGCCTATCTTGACCTCGGGGGCTGCTGTCTTCGCCAGTTCGAGGAGTTTCAGATACCGGTCGAAGTTGCCTTGGTTCAGCTGACGATTCCGATCGAAAAACGCCCACTCCTCCAGATCGTCCAGCACCAGCATGGACTCCCGTTTCCAGCGACCGACAACGGTGCGCATGCGAAAGGGTGTGGGCAACGCGGATCGGTCTTCGCCGGCCGCCCAGAGTTCGGACTCGTACACAATTTCGATCGGCGGAAACCCTGCCCGACGCAGATCAGGTTTGTCTTTGAACAAAGTGCCGTCAAGCACCGGAATTCGCGGCACGGCGGGCAGCTCGGCGGCCGCGACATCTGCAGAGTACACATCCAGTCCGAGCAGCTGGAAGGCGTAGTCGCGCAGGGTATTCGACCAGCCGATACTCACCACGCAAAGCGTCACACTGATGGCCACGACGGGCCATAATTTTTTGTGCGCGCTACGGGGAATAATCATGCAAACCGCCGGCGACCTAGCGAGAACCACAACACGGCGAGGATGAAAATTACTGAAAATGCATTTCCGGTATTAATCAGGAAGCGCTCAAAAATCCCGACGAACAGACCAGAGGTGATAAAACCAAGCAGGATGCTCTGCGTAGGAACAGACTCGGCGGTGGCGCGCGTTGACACGACTGCACGAAGCAGACTGCCAAAAATGACAAAAATGGCGGCGATAAACCCAAAAAATCCGATTTCCGCCAGCAAGGCGAGATACCCGTTGTGCGCGCTCGTACCGATGCGCAGAAAACCTTCATGCATACGGTAGCCAACGCCTAAAAAAGGATGCTCAAGAATCACACGCCAGACGTCCTGCCAAATCAACAAGCGCCCGGAACCGCCTGCGGCTAAACCGCGGTGCTCGTCGTTTAACGCAAGGAAGCGTTCGACGAGCGGCCACAGCACATCACTAAACGCAAGCGAAAATCCACACGCCATAATCAACGTGAGTAAGGCCGCCGCTTTGCGCCATAGTGACTGATGTCTGAACCTGGAAAGAAATATTGTGCCGAGGCCAAACAGGGCGGCCAGTGCAGGCGCTCTTGATTGCGTGAGGTAGATGATTGCCAACAACGCGGTAATCAATGGCAACCGGATGAGGTTACTGCGATACGCCATGCTGGCCAGCACGCCCGACAGGGCATTCAGGCCAATCGTGGCCGGCTCCATCAGCCCCCGGCCTTCGCCCAATCGGTAGCCCGGGACGAACTCGACATAAGAAAACAAAGCGAGTTGCAAGGTGACGAGCGGCGCGTACAGCCTAAAGGCCGCTGCCATCCGCTCAGGATTGGCATGAAAGTCCAGCGCGAATCGATAACAGACCCATCCGGCCGCCAAGGTGAGCACCAGATACGCGGCCGACATGGCGGGATTGGGGCTGAAGAAGATGGAGCAGAGACAACACAGCACGAAGCAGCCGACCGCGATGCCGACCGACAGACGGAGGCGGGATTCTGAGCGCCGTCGCGCAGAAAAAACCAGGTACAACCCCGGCCACACGACTGCAACGAGCAAGGCGATTGCGCTACCCATGGTCTCAGCGGCAACCGCCCCAGCGGCGAAGTTCCGCGGAGGCTTGAGAACCGCACTCAGCATGACCACGGTGAACATGGTCGAGAGCCAGAGCCCGCAAACGACCGGGCCCGCCATGCCAGCGTGTCTGTTGGGGATTTTCATCGCGTGTGAATCCAGAGCATAAGAAACATCACCAAGGTCTGCGAGGACACGGCGATGGTGGATGCTACGGCCAGGCCGTTGACGCCATGGTGAGCAATCAAGGCCGGGCCGAGTAAGAGGATGCAGACTAGCGTCGCTGACTGAGCGGCGGTCGCGGCCCCGTACTTGCCCATCGAATACAGGCTGTATCGGAGGAGGCGCCCGACGGCGACAATCGGCAGCGAGTAGATGAGGATGGCAAGAATGCTGGCGGTTAGTTGCACGTTTTCCGCATTGAACCTGCCCCTCAGCAAGACTAACTCCACGATTTCCTTCGACCATACCGTCGTGACCACGACCGGCACAAGGCCGAATAGCAGCATACCGGGGAGCGTCTGCCTGAGCATCGCGAGGCCGGTCGCTTTCCCCTCCGCGAATGCCTTGGCAAGCGGTGGGTAGAGGATGGTATTCGCCGGCACCACCACTAAGGTGACTGGCACGGAATACAGCGCCCAAGCGTAGTAAAAAGCGGAAATCGTGCCGGCTGGAAACGTCGACGCAAATCCGCGTTCACTGATCACGAAGCCTTGGTAAAAAATCTCACCTACCAGAACGACAGCAGCGCCGAGCCAAAGCTTTTCGGAGACCGCTGGCAGCTTGAGGCTGGCGACGAGAGTTCTCCAACCCACCGTCCTGATGTAGGCAGCGATCAACATGCCAAGCACTACGCTGTGTCCGAGAATCAGACCGTACACCAGCGCATCAATTGCCATCGACTGCGCGAAGAATAAAACCATTCCACCAGAGAAAACCGATACGAGTGACCCGGAGAGAAGACCCGGCGCGAACACGCCCAGCACGTTCAAGCTGGCTTTCAGAATGCCGCAGAAGTTGGCAATGACGATGGCGCTCAACAGCGCCCGCAAGATTTCCCCGCCCTGCGTAATTTGGCTTGGGGAAAAACCTACGAAAAAAGCGCCGATTAAAGACTGGGCACCAACCCAGAGCGC
>JALRCR010000104.1 GCA_023257255.1 Gammaproteobacteria bacterium
CCAACCTGGAATCGACCGGTCTGGCCGCGATGGTGTTCGTAAACACCTTCGTCGCGACTGCCGCCGCGGCTTGCGCCTGGACGTTCGTCGAATGGATCACTCGCGGTAGCCCGACCATGCTCGGCGGCGCGTCTGGCGCCATCGCAGGCCTGGTGGCGATTACCCCGGCCTGCGGCTTTGTGGGTCCGATGGGATCAATCGCGATTGGTCTGCTCGCCGGTGTGGTCTGCCTGTGGGCGGTCAGCTGGCTGAAGCACGCCATTGGCTACGACGACTCGCTCGACGTCTTCGGCGTGCATTGCGTCGGCGGCATCCTGGGCGCCTTGCTGACTGGAGTGTTCGCCTCGCCGTCACTCGGGGGCCAGAGCTGGTACGACTACGCGGCCAACGCCGCGGGTGAATTCAGCATGGGCGGCCAGATGGTCTCGCAGCTGTGGGGTGTGGGGACGACTATCGTGTGGTCGGCCGTGGTTTCGCTCATCGCCTTCAAGCTGGTTGATCTGCTCGTCGGGCTGCGGGTCAGCGAAGAGCAGGAGCGCGAAGGTCTGGATACTGCCGAGCACGGCGAGCGGGCTTACACGGCCTGATCGTCCACGCGGCAAATGCCGAGGGAAGGGCGCCTGCGGGCGCCCTTTTCTTTTGGTTGACGGCAACGAGAGTCGCAGGCTAGCGTCCCCGTCGGCCGGCCGGTATTCCGCTGCCGCGGCAGCCCCCTCCACGGATCGAAGCGAAATATGAAACTCACCGTCCTTATCCCCTGTTACAACGAACGCGAAACCATCGCCGCCTGCCTCGAACGGGTCGTGGCCGCGGTGCCGGATGTGGCGAAGGAAATCATCATCGTTGACGACTGCTCGCGAGACGGCACACGCGAATGGTTGGTGCAGCATCTGAACGGACTCGCGGGAGAGCAGTGTGCGGTGGCCATCTCGCCTGAGGGCGGTTTGACGCTGGTGCCTGGCCCCGCGCGGGGCGTGCAGTTCCGGGTGCTCTATCACGAACACAACCGCGGCAAGGGCGGCGCGCTGCAGACAGGGCTACGCGCCGCCAGCGGCGATGTGGTGGTTATTCAGGATGCCGACCTGGAGTACGACCCGGAAGACTGGGCGCAGATGCTCGACCTGATTTGTCGGCGACGGGTGGCCGACGTGGTCTACGGCTCACGTTTCTACGGACGTCCGCACCGGGCGCTCTATTTCCATCACTACATGGCCAACCGCCTGATTTCCTTCCTGTTCAACCTGCTCTACAACCAGACCCTGTCAGACATTGAGGTCTGCTACAAAATGTTCACGCGCGAAGTGCTGGAGAGTCTCAGCATTACCGCGAACGACTTTGGCTTCGAAGTGCAGTTCAGCGCGCAGGTCGCACTGGCGAGACGCTGGCGAATCTACGAAATGGGCATCAGCTACTACGGCCGAACCTACGACGAAGGCAAAAAAATCAACTGGAAAGACGGCGTTAAAGCGCTGTGGTATCTGTTGAAATATCGCCTCCCATGAAGCACGCCAGGAGCGGCACCCGCCACCAGTGGGTGCTGGCGCTGGCTGGTATTGGGCTGGGCTTGGGAATGCTCTGGATGGCGTTCCGGATCACCGATCTGGCCGATGTGCAGGCGGCCATCAAGGGTCTCCGTTGGCCCTTGGTGCTGGTGGCCGTTGCGCTGTATTGGGTCGGGATGGGCCTGCGCGTCCTGCGCTGGCACGGCCTGCTCCGGGAGCTCTTGCCGGTGCGGCGGACGGCGGTCGGAGAGCTGCTGATCTGCGGCTATGCCATGAACAACCTGTTGCCGGCGCGGCTGGGCGAAATCTTTCGCGCCGATTTGGCAAAGCGGCGGCTAGGCCTGTCGCGCACGGTGATTCTCGGCTCGATCGTGGTCGAGCGCGTACTGGATTTGACCGCCATCCTGTTGTGTCTGGCGCTTGGCCTGTTCTGTTTTCAGCCACCGGCGGCCGCTCACCCAGCGGTCGATCTGGGGCGTGTGCTGATGCAAGCCGGCGTGTTGGTCGGGGTAGTGATTGGCGTGGCCGTCTGGCTGATGCGCGGCACCACCTTGAGCGTCCGTATGCCGCCGCTTGCCCAGCGTTTATTGAGCGATCTGCAGGCCGGGATGAGGGCGGTCCGGGTGCATAACGCAGCTTCGCTGCTCGTCTTTACGGCAGCCATCTGGGCGGCAGAAGCCGCCGCCTTGGCCATGATGTTTGCCGCGCTGGGCGCGCCAATTGGCATGGCGGCCGCGCTCATCGCCATGAGCACAGCCTCGCTCAGCACGCTGGTGCCCACCGCGCCGGCCTACATCGGCAGTTTCCAGCTGGTGTTCGCCACCGTAATGCCGATGCTCGGCGTGCCAGCGCCGGTGGGGATTGCCGCGTCGGGCCTGGTCCAATTGTGCTTGCTCGGTTCCGCAACGGGAGTCGGCTTGCTGCTGCTGCTGGGACGGGCCGTGCATAATGGCGATTCCCCCTCATCAATGGCTCACGATGCACGACAAGACTGAGGTGAGTGCCATGCTTGCGCTACGGTTTCTGGGCGTCGGGAATGCGCGGGCATCTGAACTCGGCAGCGCCTCTGCGGTACTGGAACGCGACGGCGAGCCGTCGCTGCTGATCGACTGTGGTCCCCGCACGCTGGACGATTTTCGGGCGCAATACGGCGTTGAGTTGCCGCCGGCGGTGTTCATCAGCCACCTGCATCTGGACCATATTGGCGGCGTCGAGCAGTTGTTTTATCGGGCTTATTTCACGCGTCGCGGAGAAATCACGCTGTTTGTACCGGCAGATCTGGTCGCCGGCCTGCACGCCAAGCTCGCCAATGCGCCGTTCCTGTTGAGCGAGGGCGGGGCCAACTTCTGGGATGCCTTCCGGCTGGTGCCGGTCAGTGACTGGTTCTGGCACGCCGGGTTGTTGTTCAGCGTCTTTCCGGTCCGCCACAGCGGGCACCGGGCGGCGTTTGGTGTGGCCTTGGGCGGCTCATTTTTCTTCAGCAGCGATACCCGGCCGATCCCTGAGGTGGTGCAGGCATTTGCCGCAAGCGGCGAGCCGGTGTTCCACGACTGCGGGCTCCACGCATCGCCCGCGCATGCAGGCTTGCCGGACATTCTTGGCGAATACCCCGCCGAGGTGCGCGCGCGTCTCGTGGCCTATCACTATGAGTCAGCGTCGGCGGGCGAGGCCATTGAGGCCGCCGGCCTGCGGGTGGCCCGGCCAGGGGAATGCTTTCCGTTGCCCGTAGCGCTGCCGCCCGAGCAAGTGGTCAGACTGGCGGCGAGCCGTCGGGACCAATTGCTCGCCTGAGGCTGGCCTTCAGTTTTTCAGCGAGAAGGGCGTGAAATCGGTTTCCCGATCGAAGAAATCTTCGCCTTCCTCCCGTTTCAACCAGTTCACCACCAGATAGGTCAACGGGGTCATCAACACCTCGACGCTGATCTTGAACAGCCAGTTGAACACGAGCACCCGGAAGAGGGTCTCCGTTTCCCAGATCCCGAAGAACGCCACGGGGTAGAACACCAGACTATCGACCGCCTGCCCGACCACGGTCGAGCCTATCGTGCGACTCCAAAGCCAGCGGCCGTTGGTGAGCACCTTCATGCGGGCCAGCACGTAGGAGTTGACGAAATCGCCAACCCAGAACGCCAGCATCGACGCACAGACGATGCGTGCAGTGCCGCCGAATACCGTCTCCAACGCCGGTTGCAGTACGACATTAAAGGACTCTGCCTTGCTGGCGGGCAGGCCCACGACGATGGCAGACATGATGCTGGCGAAAACCATGGCGCCGAAGCCTGCCCAGATCACGCGGCGGGCGCGGGCATAGCCATACACTTCGGTCAGCACGTCGCCAAAGATGTAGCTGATGGGGAAGAAAAGATTGCCCGCGCCGAAAACGAGTGCGGTGCCCAGCAAGGGCAGCGGGATTTCGCAGACCTTGGCCGGGCCGATCAGGTTGGAGCACAGCAGCACGGCCACGAAGCCTGCCATGACGAAATCAAAGTATCGGTACGATTGTTTCATCGGCGGGGTGTCCGTGCGCTGGGGGATCAGAAATTAAGAGCAAGTCGGCTGAGTTGTTGCCGGATGACGGGAAATAGCTTGAGGGCAAGCGTACTGGTCGCGCCATAGTTGATGGCGACAAAGTAATCCCGGTGCACGCCGCAGGCCAAAACGCCGGTGACGACCGCCCCATGCTGTCGGCGACTCCAGCGAATCTGGCTGAATTCGTCCGGCCCCACGCGTAGCCGCAACGCGGTCGGCAAGGCAAATAAATCCGGGTGCTGGCGTTTCAGTTCGGCCTCAAATATCTCGAGACACGCCGACGCCGACAGCGGTGCGGGATTGGCCATCTCGGGGGGCTGGCGGGCGACGGTGATGCGCAATTCGGTGCCGGCGAACTGGTCCCGGCCGCGGTACAAATAGGTGGCGCCGAGTGCGGCACGTGAAACGCTGGGGCCGTCCAGAAACGGCGGAGGTGAGAAGTGAATGAAGTCCATGGCGGCGGCGCTGGCGCTGCTTAGCCACCAGCCGAGGGCCCAGATCAGCGCCAGTGCGTGTCGAGCCGGCAACCGCAGAAAGCCGCACATCCCGGCCGGCGCCACTGACGCCTCTACTTGGCTGCTAGACTCCCCGGCGTCTGTTCTGGAGTGCGGCGCTGTCCACATGAGATTTTCTGCGCGAATTTTCGTTTTATTGATGTGCTCGGTGCTGGCCCGATACGCGCTGGCCGAGCCCAGTCTGGCAGAAGTGACGGCCAATCTGGAGGAAATTGAAAAGCGGCCGGCCGGCAGTCCCGCCCGCGATTCGGGCTTAAGCCTGTGGCAGCAGGCTAAATCGTCGCTTGAAACCGCCGCCGCGCATCGCGCCGATGCCGCTCGTAGCGCGCAAATTCTCGACACCGCACCAGGCATTTTGCGCCGTCTGCAGAATGAACTTGCTCGCGTGACCCGTGCGGCGGGCGCGGTCCATCCGGAAGCCGAGCGTCTGGCGATGTCGGCAGTCGAACTCCAGCGTGCGATGGAAACCGCGCTCAACGAGCGCTCAGCGCTCGAGACAAGGCTGAATGCCATCGACCAGCGGGCACGCTCGCTGGCCGCGCGGCCGGCCGAAATTTCCCAGCTCAAATCGGAGGCCGCGGGCCGGATTGCGGCCATCGAACTGGAACTCGGTGAAGTTCAGGGCGTGGAAACCTCGGAGATTCTGAAGGCGCGACGGGCCAGCCTCGAAGCCGAATTTGCCGCGCGTCAGGCCGAACTGGACGCCTTGAATGCGGAGCAGATGAGCCACGGCGTCAGTGTCGAAATGAATGAACTCGAGCGCAGGATCACCGACGCCCGGCTGTCGACCGTGGCGGGCAACGTCAGTTTTTTCGAGACCCGTTTGCTTGAACTGCGCACGGCAGAACTGAAGCGAATCCAGGAGGACGCCGGCCGCGCGCTGGAGGAAGCGACCCAGGCGCCGCCGACCATCCGGCGGCTGGCGGCTGACAATGTCCGGTTTGGCAAGTTGCTGTCGGACATGCTCGATGAGCAGGCCCTCGCCGTCGACATGCGGACGCGCTACAGCCGGGCCCGACGCGAGCTGGGCATGGCCTTCGACCGCGCCAGGCAGCGGGTTCAACTTGCGGGCAGTTCGGCCAATCTGGGTCGCTTGCTGGTCGATCAGCGGCGTGAACTGCCCGAGGCCCGCGCCTTGGAGCGAGCCGCCCACCAGAGCGCTGAAAAGCTCGCGCTAGTCGGTCTTCAACGCATTGAAATTGACGAGCAACTCCTGGCCGCTCGTGAAGCCTTGGCGCCGACGGAGCGACTGGGCGACGAAGCGGCACTCGACGCCGCGTCAGCGAGCCGCGCCGCGGGCTTATTGAAAGATCAAATCGAGTTGCTGGAACGGCTCGATGAAACTCAGACCAGTGCACGGCGCGCGCTGGACGCGGCAGATTTTGAATTGCAGCAATACGTGGGCGTTGTCGGGGACTTCCGGACCTTCCTCGATGAGCGCCTGCTGTGGTTGCCTAACGCCGCGACGGTGTCCCCGCAATTTTTCCGGGAGCTCGTGGCGGCAGTTGAATGGTCCGCGCACGCTGCAATCTGGCAGCAACTGGCCACCGACCTGTATCAGGGGGCGCGGCTCGGCGGGTTGCCGGTGCTCGCGCTTGGCTTATGTGCCGTGTTCGCCTACCGCGCTCGTCGGGGTTTGCGCCATCGCCGCGCGGCGCTCGCAGCGCAGGCCAGCGCGCCGGCCAGCGATCGACTGCGGAATGCCATTTTTTCCCTGCTGGTGGCCGGCGCGCTGGCGCTGCCCGCGCCGCTGCTGTTGCTCGCCGTTTCGCGGTTGTTGCTGAGCGCATTTACCAGCGCAGAGTTTTCGGTTGCGGTCGGGCAGGTGGTGGCCAGCATGGCGTGGTTGATGTGGGGGATGCGCACGGTGTCGGAGATGCTGGCGCCGGACGGGGTGACCGTCGCTCATTTCGGCTGGCCGGCCGTTGCCGTGCGGGCAGTGCGCAGGCGCTGGGTCCAGCTCATGTGGGTATTTGTGCCGGCGTATGCCATCGCCAGCAATTTCGAGTGGAGCGGTAACCCGGCCTTTTACGCCAGCCTGCGCCGACTCGCCTTCATGCTCGCGATGGCAGCTTTCGCGGGTTTTCTCATTTGGGCCTTACGTCGACAGGGCGTTTTACAGCAAACCCTGTCGACCGGACCGCGCGCGTTTGTCCTGTCTTCGTGGTGGCGTGCCTGCGCGGTGGCCGCCTGGGTAACCCCTGTTCTGCTCTGCGTGTTAAGCGTGCTCGGCTATCAGTACGCCGCACTGGCACTCAGTGCCTACGGGCTGCAGACGGCGGTGCTCGTGCTCGCGGCGGTTGTCACTTACCAGTTGGCCTTGCGCTGGCTAACGCTCGCGCAAAGCACGATGAGCCCGGAACTCGATGCCGACGCCCACGGCAGTGCGGATACGCAGGAGGCAGGGCGAAGAAGCCCGACCTACACGCCCGATCTGGCGACCATGAGTGCCCAGTCGCGCCTGATTTTTCGCAATCTAGTGGGTTGGTCAGCCGCGGTGGGTCTGTTCGGCATCTGGCGGGAAGTGCTGCCCGCATTGGGTGCGCTGGAGCAGGTCACCCTGTGGGAAGTTCAGGTGAAGGATGGCACCGGCATTCTGCACGGGGCGCCGATCACGCTGGCCAGCGCGGTGCTCGCGGGGCTGATTGCAACCGTAAGCGTGCTGGCCGCGCGCAATATGCCCAGCCTGCTCGAGATCGCCGTCCTGCGACGCTTTCCGATGCATCGCGGTAGCCGCTATGCGGTCAACATGCTGGTGCGCTATGTCATCGCCGCCGTGGGCTTCAGCCTCACGCTCAGCACGCTCGGATTGCGCTGGTCGCAGGTTCAGTGGCTCGTTGCGGCATTGGGTGTTGGTCTGGGTTTTGGCTTGCAGGAAATTTTTGCCAATTTTATTTCCGGGCTCATTCTGTTGTTTGAGCGACCGATTCGGGTGGGCGACTTCGTGACGATTGGTGATTTATCCGGGCGGGTCGCGCGGATTCAGATCCGCGCGACCACGATTGCGGATGCCGATAATCGCGAAATCATCGTGCCCAACCGTAATTTCATTACGGAGCGTTTCGTGAACTGGACGCTGACCGATTCGGTGACGCGGTTGGTCATTCCGGTTGGCATTGCCTACGGCACAAACGTCGAAAAGGCGCTGGGACTTCTGCTTGGCATCGCGAACGCACACGAAAAGGTGTTGTGCGAACCTGCGCCCGGGGCGGTCTTCCAAAGTTTTGGGGATAGCGCGCTTCTGATCGAACTACAGGTGTATGCGCGCGAGATGCCGCACAGACTCGACTTGCGGCACGAGTTGAACCGGCGGATTTACGAGGTCTTTACGGCTGAGGGCATCGAAATTCCGTTCCCGCAGCGGGATGTACACGTACGGACGATGCCGGCTACGGGAGGCACGCCGGAGGCGGCGTGAGGGAAAAGCACCTGCCATTAAAAAAAAATGGCTCCCCGGGACGGACTCGAACCGCCGACCCAGTGATTAACAGTCACTTGCTCTACCGACTGAGCTACCGGGGAGTGCTTGGGAGGCGGCAATCGTACATACCCCGGTAGGGGCGGTCAATGAAACTGAAGACTGTTTTTTCAAAGCCTCAGCCGACCGGCGCCCATCGAGGCGGTCGGTGCACGGCGGCGCGGTGAGGCTCGACGCTATCTCTTCTGCCGGTCATGCTTGAAAGATGGAAAACAGATTTGTGTTGCACTCGCCCTTCAAGCCCGCCGGCGGGCAGCCTGAAGCCATCAAGCAACTGCTCGAAGGTTTAGCCGATGGCCTCGCCCATCAAACGCTACTCGGCGTGACGGGATCGGGTAAAACCTTCAGCATCGCCAACGTCATTGCGACCGTTCAAAGGCCGACCATCGTGTTGGCGCCCAACAAAACGCTGGCGGCCCAGTTATACGGGGAAATGCGCGAATTTTTCCCCGAGAACGCGGTGGAGTATTTCGTCTCCTACTACGACTACTACCAGCCCGAGGCCTACGTGCCGGCGTCGGACACCTACATCGAAAAAGACGCATCGATTAACGACCACATCGAGCAGATGCGCTTGTCGGCCACCAAGGCGCTGCTCGAGCGGCCGGATACTGTCATCGTCGCGACCGTGTCGGCGATTTACGGCCTTGGCGATCCGGGTGAGTACCATTCCATGGTGCTGCATCTCAAACGGGGCGACCGGATCGATCAGCGGCAGATCCTGCGTCGTCTGACCGAGCTCCAGTACGTTCGCAACGACATTGAACTCGGCCGCGGTAACTATCGCGTGCGCGGCGAGGTCATTGATGTCTTTCCTGCCGAATCCGAGCGCGAGGCCGTTCGCATCCAGTTATTCGATGATGAAGTCGAGGCGCTGTCGTTTTTCGATCCCTTGACCGGCGAACTGCTAAGGCCGGTGCCGCGGCTGACCATCTACCCGAAATCGCACTATGTAACGAGTCGCGAGCGCGTGCTTGAAGCCGTTGAAGTGATCAAACAGGAACTGCGCGACCGCCTGGATGAGCTGCGCAAGCAGGACAAACTGGTTGAGGCGCAGCGTCTTGAGCAGCGCACGCGCTACGACATCGAAATGATGATCGAGATCGGGTACTGCAACGGCATCGAAAATTACTCCCGCCATCTTTCCGGGCGACAACCCGGCGAGCCGCCGCCGACCCTGTTTGATTACTTGCCGGCCAATGCGTTGCTGGTGGTCGATGAAAGCCACGTGACCATTCCGCAGCTTGGCGGCATGTATCGGGGCGACCGCGCGCGCAAGGAAAATCTCGTCAACTACGGTTTTCGGCTGCCGTGCGCGCTCGATAATCGCCCGCTCCGCTTTGACGAATGGGAGCAGATCTCGCCGCAGACAATTTTTGTTTCTGCCACGCCGGGGCCTTATGAAGACCAGCACACGGGTAAAGTCATTGAGCTGGTCGTGCGTCCCACAGGCCTCGTCGACCCCGAGGTCGAAATCCGGCCGGCCTCGACCCAAGTCGACGATTTGTTGTCGGAAATCACGCGCACCGTGGGCAGTGGCGCACGGGTACTGGTCACGACGCTGACCAAACGGATGTCCGAAGATCTGACCGACTATCTCGGCGAGCACGGCGTGAAGGTGCGTTATTTGCACTCCGACATCGACACCGTCGAGCGGGTCGAAATTCTCCGTGACCTGCGGCTGGGTACCTTTGATGTACTGGTCGGCATTAACCTGCTGCGCGAAGGGCTGGACCTCCCGGAAGTCGCGCTGGTGGCCGTGCTGGATGCGGACAAGGAGGGATTTTTGCGGTCCGACCGATCGCTGATCCAGACCGTGGGGCGGGCGGCGCGGAACATCGATGGCCGCGCGATTCTGTATGCCGACAGCATCACGGGGTCGATGCGGCGTGCGTTGGACGAGATGACCCGCCGCCGTGAGACGCAGTTGGCGTACAACGCCGAGCACGGCATCACGCCCAAGGGAATCAAGAAGGGCATTGCTGACGTGATGGAGGGCGCCTACACGGCGCCCGGGGCCGGTCGGTCCAGAACCGCGCGACAGGCGGCGGAGCAGGTCGCAAATTATGGTGGGCTCTCTCCCGAGCAACTGGCAACGCGAATCCGCAAGCTTGAGCAGGACATGCATGCCCGCGCGCGGGATCTGCAATTTGAAGATGCTGCTCGCATCCGCGATGAAATCGCGTTTATCAAGAGTCGCTACCTGGAGATGCGTCCGGCGTGAATTTTCCTGCCGCTGGCCTCTGGCACAGCGCGCCCGATTCGGCTACGCTTCGTGCCCTTCGAGACCCTAGGCGCGTAGCTCAGCTGGTTAGAGCACCACCTTGACATGGTGGGGGTCGTTGGTTCGAGTCCAATCGCGCCTACCATTCGTTATTCAGCCCTTGATGATTCATTGCCGCGCCACCGGCGCGAGCAAAAATCCAGATGGCCGCTCGTAGAGGCCACGGAGAAAAGACATGCCGGTAATCACGCTTCCCGATGGCGCCGAAAAATCTTTCGGACATCCCGTCACGGTCTTGCAGGTCGCTGAATCGATTGGCGCGGGTCTGGCCAAGGCCGCTCTCGCTGGCCGGGTCGACGGGCGTGAGGTCGACCTCTCACACGAAATCACCTCCGATGTCGCGCTTAGCATAATCACTGCCAAGGATCCGGCGGGACTTGAAGTCATCCGCCACAGTACGGCGCACCTGCTCGCGCAGGCGGTGAAACTGCTTTTCCCTTCCGCGCAGGTCACCATCGGCCCGGTCGTGGAGGATGGTTTCTATTACGACTTTGCCTACGAGCGGCCGTTTACCCCCGACGACCTCGCGCGCATCGAACAAAAAATGACCGAGCTCGCCACCGCGGCGCAGCCCGTAAGCCGTCGCCTGATGCCGCGCGACGACGCGGTCAGCTACTTCCAGCAGCTCGGTGAGCACTACAAAGCCGAAATCATCCAGTCGATACCGGCCAACGAAGACATCTCGCTTTATTCTCAGGGCGAATTCACCGACCTCTGCCGCGGCCCTCATGTGCCAAATACCGCGCATCTGCGTGCGTTCAAGCTGATGAAGATCGCGGGCGCGTACTGGCGGGGTGATGCCAGAAACGAAATGCTGCAGCGGATCTATGGCACCGCCTGGGCCGATCCAAAGGCGTTAGCGGCATACCTGCATCGTCTCGAGGAAGCCGAGAAGCGCGACCATCGCCGGCTCGGGCGGCAACTGGATCTCTTCCACTTTCAGGAAGAAGCCCCCGGCATGGTGTTCTGGCATCCGCGGGGTTGGATCGTCTGGCAACAAATCGAGCGCTATATGCGCGACCTGCTGGCCCGCAAGGGCTACCACGAAGTGCGCTGCCCGCTGATTCTGGATGCCAACCTCTGGCGCAAGTCAGGCCATTGGGAA
>JALRCR010000105.1 GCA_023257255.1 Gammaproteobacteria bacterium
CCGAGCAAATTGCCCAGCACGTCCTCGTTGTGCTCGCCCAGCGCCGCACCCGGCCAGTCGGTGCGGCCCGGGGTGTCGGCGAGCTGCGGGATGATCGCCGGAATCTTCAGGGGTTCGCCGTCGATGGTGACGGTCTCGAACAGCCCGCGCGCGTGGTACTGCGGGTCGTTGAACATATCTGCCACGCTGTAGATCGGGCCGGCCGCGACGCCGGCGGCTTCGAGCTTCTCCAGCACCTCGGCCTGCGGCATCGACCCCGTCCACGCGCCGATGAGGCCGTCGAGTTCCTGCTGGTGTTCGACCCGGTTCACGTTTTCCACGTAGCGCGGATCCTGCGCCATGCCGGCATTGCCCATCAGCTCGCAGAGCCGGGCAAACATGGGGTTGGTGTTGGCGCCGATGATGATGGTCTTGCCGTCGGCCGTGGGGTAGATGTTGGACGGCACGATGCCGGTCAGGGTCGAGCCCGAGGGCTCGCGCACCAGCCCAAGGCCGTCATATTCCGGCACCATGGATTCCATCAGGTTGTAGATGGCTTCAAAGATGGCGACGTCCACTACTTGTCCCTGTCCGCTCGCATCGCGCGAGCGACCGATGTAGGCCAGCAGGATGCCGAGCGCGGCGTGGATGCCGGCCAGCGTGTCGCCAATCGACAAATTGGGCCGCACCGAAGGCTGACCCGGAAACCCGTTCACGTAGCGAAACCCGCCGAAGCCTTCGCACACCGAGGCAAAGCCCGGTCGTGGCGCGTAAGGCCCGGTCTGGCCGTAGCCGGAAATGCGGGCGTAGATAAGCCCCGGATTGGTGGTCTTGATGTCGGTCGGGCCGAGGCCCCATTTCTCCATCGTGCCGGGGCGGAAGTTCTCGACCAGGATGTCGGCCTTGTCGATCAGCTGGCGCAACAGCGCGCGGCCTTCGTCCTTGCGCAAATCCAGCGTCACGCATTTCTTGTTCCGCGCGAGGCTGGCCCACCACAGCGCGCTGCCGTTGCGCAGCGCGCGCCAGCGGCGAATCGGGTCGCCGCCTTCGGGCGGCTCAATCTTGATTACTTCGGCGCCAAAGTAGCCGAGGATGGTGGCGGCAAACGGGCCGGCCAGCAGCTGGCCCACTTCGATGACGCGCAGGCCGTCTAATGGACGGCGGGCGGCGGTTAGGTCTGACATGCGCAAAATCTCTCCGGCGAAGGGGCGTGAGCCCGTCGCGTGGGCTGGGGTCAGGGACGCAGATCCGGATGAATCTACCGGCTCATTTTGCGGGGCCGAGCGGTGGGAATCCAGCCGGCGAGTAGCGTGCGAGCAGGAGACCCAGCGCAACCCCCAGCGCATCGGCCAGCGCATCGGCCAAGGACGGCGTGCGATAGGACGTCAGGCCCTGCAGCAGTTCGATAAGTCCGCCGTAGCCCACCAGAAGCACGGCGAGCAGGCGCCAGTCGCCGGCGCGCTTCGCCACCGCAAACCACCAGGCCAGCGTAGCGAAGGCCAGCGCGTGCTCGGCCTTGTCGCTCCAGCTAATGCGGTCTACCGGCAGCGCGGGCATGGGCAGCAAACACACCAGCAGTATCACCAGCGCGAGACCCCAGCCGACGCCCAGCCACAGCCGGCGCGGCAGGATCACGCCCGCCCCCGACGGTCGGGATGCAGGTCCTGCGAAAAACTCATCGAGATCTCCTTCGGTCGAGGGCTGCAATTATCCCGGGGCTGGCCGCTAAGGGGGCCATGCGCGCGCAACTCTTTTGCCTTTCCATGCTGCTCGCCGCCGGCCTGCCCTGGGCCGCGCGGGCCGATGCGTTTGGTGACGCGGTCGAAGCCTATCGGATTCAGGATTACGCCGCCGCCGTGCAGGGCTTCAAGCCGCTGGCCGAGAACGGTGACGCCCGGGCGCAGTTTGCCCTGGGCTTGTTGCACGATAACGGCGAAGGCCTGCCGCAAAGCGACCGCGAGGCGCTGCGCTGGTACGAGCAGAGCGCCGCCCAGGGCTACGCCAAGGCGCAGTACAACCTGGGCGTGATGACGCTGAACGGCCGCGGCCTGCCGCGCGACGACCGACGCGCCCGCAAGTGGTTTGAGCGCGCCGCCGCGCAGGGCAATCCCGACGCCATCGCCCGTATCGTGCAACTCGCCGAAGGCGGTGACGTCGAGGCGCAATACCGGCTGGCCGTGATGTACCTGAAAGGCAGCTCGGTGCCGCAGGACGCAAACCTTGGCTATCGCTGGATGCAACGCGCCGCGGCCCGGGGCCAGCTGGACGCCATTTTCGGGATGGGCGTGCTGACGGAGCAGGGCCTCGGCGTCGAGCGTTCCTATACCGCCGCCGTGAACTGGTATGTGCCGGCGGCCAATCAGGGTCATGTGAAGGCCACCTTCAACCTGGCGCGACTGATTCGCGAGGGGCTGGGTCAGCCGGCCGACCCCACGCGCGCCGAGCGTTTATTCGAGAAAGCCGCGGCGGCGGGCTATGTGCCGGCGCAGCTGAGTCTGGGCCTGCTCTACGATCAGGGCGAGGGCTGGCCGCATAACGCGGCGCGCGCGGTGGCCTGGTATCGGCAGGCAGCGGGCAACGGCAGCGCCGAAGCGCAGCTCAATCTGGGCTACCTGTATGCAAAAGGCGAGGCGCTGCCCCGCGACCCGCTGGAGGCCTATGCCCGAACCTACGCCGCCGAGCGGCTGGGACATCCGCTGGCTGCGGGCAATCTGGCGCTGATCGCAAGCACACTGCGTGACGCCGATTTACGCAAGGCGCAAAGCCTTGGCGATCGCTACGTCAGCCGCGCGCGCAGCATGCCAACGCTGGCGCAGGGCGGCGGCGCCGCCGAGGCTGCCAGTCGGTGAATCAACGCCCGGTCGGGCGTATGCGCTGTGCATTCTCGCGCCGCGTCTGCAGCGGACGCATCGGCCTCGAACAGCGTTTGTGGCCGGGTATCGCCGACTTGGCGCTGGCGTCGCGGCGCTGCCGCGCCCACGGGAGAAGCAAGCCGCGTCAGGCCGATTCACGTTTGCGCAAGCTTGGCGGATAGCCCGCGCATGCAGTAGAGCCGAGGTGCCACCGCCAGCATTACGCGAGTTCAGGGACAGGTCATCGAGAACCTGCGTTCGGGTATGAGGCGCTTCGCACCTTAACGCTTCGGGCGCGGCCCTCGCTGCGAACAAGTCGGGCACATCCGCCACCTTTAGCCACCGACCCGACGATGACAGCTCAGCGCAGCGCGTAGTCGGCGGCGATGCCGGCAAAGATGACCGCACCCACCCAGTTGTTGTGCAGGAAGGCGGCAAAGCAGGCCGGCGGCGCGCGCTCGCGGATCAGCGCCTGCTGCCAGGCAAACATCCCGGCAACCACCACCAGCGACAGCTGAAACCACAGGCCCAGCCTGGCCTGCTCGCCGATGAGCACAAGGTCAATCAGCATCAGCACCTGCAACAGCGCGATGACCAGCCGGTCGGCGTCGGCAAACAGGATGGCGGTGGACTTGATGCCGATACGCAAATCGTCTTCGCGGTCGACCATCGCGTACTCGGTGTCGTAAATCAGCACCCACAGCACGACGGCCGACAGCATCAGCCAGGCCAGCGGCGGCACGCTGCCGGTCTGCGCGGCAAAACTCATCGGCACCGCCCACGCAAAGGCCGCGCCCAGCCAGACCTGCGGCAGGTAGGTGTGGCGCTTCATAAAGGGATAAATCGCCGCCAGCGGCAGGGCCACAAACGCCAGCGCAATCGTCAGCGCGTTCTGGGTTAACACCAGCAAGCCAGCGGCCAGCACCAGTGCGGCGAACAGCTGCAGCGCAAAGCGTGGCGAGAGTTCGCCGGTCGCGAGCGGACGCTCGCGGGTGCGCCGCACGTGGCCGTCGAAATCCCGGTCCGCATAGTCGTTGATGACGCAGCCGGCCGAGCGCATCAGCACCGTGCCCAGCACGAAGACCACCAGCACCGACAGCGAGGGCAGGCCGTCCGCCGCAATCCACAGCGCCCACAGCACCGGCCACAAGAGCAGCAGAATGCCGATCGGTCGATGCAGCCGCATCAGTCGCAGACATGCGCCAAGCGTGGGGCGGGGGGCGCCGTGTTCAGACTTTGGCATAGTCGATCCGCTGCACGACCCAGCGCTCCAGCAGGCGGCTCACCAGCGCCGGCGCGCTGCGCAAGAGTTCATCGGCCATGCGCTGCACCAGCGGCAAAAGCGCGCGATCGCGGCTGAGATCGGCAATGCGGAAACCGGCGACCCCGGTCTGGCGCGTGCCCAGCACTTCGCCCGGCCCGCGCAGTTCCAGATCCCGCTCGGCGATGACGAAACCGTCGGTGGTGTCGCGCATCACCTGCAGGCGGTGCCGGGCGGTCTCCGACAGCGGCGCCTGATACAGCAGCACGCAGTCGGAGCGCGCCTGTCCGCGCCCCACGCGCCCCCGCAGCTGGTGGAGCTGGGAGAGTCCCAGCCGCTCGGCGTTTTCGATGACCATGAGGCTTGCGTTGGGCACGTCGACCCCGACTTCAATCACCGTGGTCGCGACCAGTAAATCGATTTGTCCGGCGACGAAGGCACCCATCACGGCCTGCTTGTCTTTCTCCAGCATGCGGCCGTGGATAAGACCCACCTGCAGGGGCGCCAGACTTTCAGCGAGCGCGAGGGCCGTGTCGGTCGCGGCCTGTGAGTCGAGATGTTCCGATTCCTCAATTAGCGGACAGACCCAGTAGGCCTGCCGGCCTTCACGACACAGACTGGCCACGCGCTCGACGATGGCCTCGCGGCGCGCGTCCGGCAGCACGCTGGTGCGCACAGGCGTGCGTAGCGGCGGCAGTTCGTCCAGTACCGAGACATCCAGATCCGCATAGGCCGTCATCGCCAGGGTTCGCGGAATGGGCGTCGCGGTCATGATCAGCTGATGCGGACGACGCGCGCCGGCGGCGCCTTTTTCCAGCAGCGCGAGCCGCTGGTCAACGCCGAAGCGGTGCTGCTCGTCGACGATCACGAGCCCCAGATCGGCAAACCGGATGTCGTCCTGAAACAGCGCATGGGTGCCGACAAAAAGCCGCGGGCCAGGCGTTGCGATGCGCGCGCGGGATTCCTTGCGCACCCGTCCGGTCTGCTTGCCCGTGACCATGACCACCTCAATGCCCAGCGCGCCAAACCAGCGGCCGAGGGTGCGGCCGTGTTGCTCGGCCAGCAGTTCGGTCGGCGCCATCAGCGCCACCTGCAGGCCGGCGGCCAGCGCGTTGCCGGCGACCAGCGCGGCCACCGCCGTCTTGCCGGCGCCGACATCACCCTGCAGCAGCCGCAGCATCGGGCGAGCTAGCGCGAGGTCGCCGTCGATTTCGCCCACCACCCGCTGCTGGGCACCGGTCAGCGTAAAGCCGAGCGCCGCCAGCAGCCCTTGGCGCAGGCCGGGCGCCGGGGCGAGTTGCGCGGCCTCGAAGTTGTGCGCGCGCTGACGCAGCTGACGCAGCGTCAGCTGATGGCTTAGCAGTTCTTCGATCGCGAGCCGCTGCTGCGCCGGGTCGTCGCCTTCCCACAGGGTCTCGACCGAGACCGCCGGCGGCGGGCGATGGACGTAGATCAGGGCTTCGGCCAGGCGCGGCAGCGGCCGCGGGCCGGACCAGTGGCGAGCGATGAAATCATCGACCTCATCGTGCACCTCGCCGGCGCGGATCAGCACTTCCAGCGCTTGCAGGACGAGCTTGCGCAGGCGGGCCTGATGCAGGCCTTCGGTCGTTGGGTAAATGGGCGTCAGCGCGGCCTCGGCCGGCAGCGGCTGCGCGTCGTCCAGCACCTGCACCTCGGGATGAATCATCTCAAGGTGATGCGGACCCCGCCGCACTTCGCCGAAACAGCGCAGCACGCGGCCCACTTCCAGCCGCAGCTGCTGCGCGCGATTGAAGTAGAAGAAGCGCAGCCCGAGTTCGCCGCTGTCGTCGGCCATCCTGACCACCAGCGAGCGGCGCTTGCCGAACTGCACGTGACTCGCCTCGACCACGCCTTCGACTACCACTTCGCTCGCCGGCCGGGCGGCGGCAATCGGCGTGATGCGGGTGCGGTCCTGATAGCGGGAGGGCAGGTGAAACACCAGATCGCGAATGCATTTAAGCCCGAGCTTTTCCAGCGCAGCCGCGACGCTGGGGCCGACGCCGGCCAGCCGCAGCACCGAATCTTCCAGCGTGGCCGGCGCGCGGGCGGCCATGGCGCGTGCTGCGGGCAAGCCTTATTCGGGGAGTACCAGCACGGCGTCGACTTCGACCAGCGACCCCTTGGGCAAGGCCGAGACCTGCACCGTGGCGCGCGCGGGGTAGGGCTGCGTGAACACCCGTGCCATGGCCTCGTTGACCAGCGGGAAGTGGCCGAGGTCGGTCAGATAGACGGTGAGCTTCACCGCCGTATCCAGCGTGGTGCCGGCCGCCGCAGCGACCGCCGCGAGATTGCTGAAGACCTGTGCGATCTGCGGGGCAATTTCGCTTGAAACCAGCGTCATGCTGACCGGGTCGAGCGGGATTTGGCCGGACAAATACACCGTGTTCCCGGCGCGGATGGCCTGCGAATAGGCGCCGATCGCGGCGGGCGCGGCGGCGGTGGAAATGGCAGTGCGGCTCATGCGGGACTCCGTGGACAAGCGGGTAGATGGGTTGCGTATACGGGCTGGGCGGGGCGCATGCAAGGCCGGGCGCGGATCACGCCCGCTTGCGCGTGACGCGGACCACGGTCTTCACCCGTCGCACCATGCGAATGACGTCGGCCAGATGCTTGCGGTCACGCACGGTCACCACGAAACGCATATTGGTGTTGCGTTCGTTGCGCTCTGAAATATCGACGTCTTCGATGTTCGCGTTGGCATCCGCCAGCGCCGCGGCAATGGTCGCCAGCGTGCCGCGCCGGTTGATGACGTCCAGCGACAGTTCCACGCTGAACTCGCGGTCGACGACCGGCGCCCACTGCACGTCGATCCATTTCTCGGGCGCGCTGCGATAGTCGGCGACGTTCGCGCAGTGCTGCTGATGAACCACGATGCCCCGGCCGGCGGTCAGGAAGCCGATGATGGAATCGCCGGGCAGCGGATAGCAGCACTTCGGGAACGTCACCACCATGCCTTCGGTGCCGCGAATGGCGAGCGGCACCGGCGAGCTTTCGCTGGCGCCGCGCCGGCGTCGACGCGCCTTGCTGGCTTCGTCTTCGGCCGGTGGATTTTCGGGCTGGAGCAGTCGCACCACCAGCGGGGCGGGACGGTTGCCAAGCCCGATTTCGGTATACAGCCGGTCGATGCTTTCCAGCTTCAGATTGCTCAGGACCGCGGTCAGACCGCCGCTTTCCAGCGTGGCCAGACTGAACCCGGCGGATTCGAGTTCGCGCTCCAGCATGCGCTTGCCGAGCGCGCGGGCTTCGTCGGACTGCAGGTTCTTCAGGTAGTGGCGAATGGTGGCGCGGGCCTTGCCGGTGACGACGAAGGTTAGCCAGGACGGATTGGGTCGCGCGCCTGGCGCGGTGACGATTTCCACCGTCTGGCCGGTGACCAGCGGCGTGCGCAAGGGCGCTAGCTGGCGATTGATGCGGCAGGCCACGCAGCTACTGCCCAGATCGGTATGGATGGCATAGGCAAAATCGACCGCCGTCGCGCCGCGCGGCAGGGCCATGATCGAGCCCTTGGGCGTGAAGACGTAGACCTCGTCCGGGAACAGATCAATTTTGACGTTCTCGAGAAACTCCTGCGAATTGCCGGCCTGCTGCTGCATTTCCAGAATGCCGCGCAGCCATTCGCGCGCCCGCTTGTTGGCGCTTTTCGCCGCGCCGTCGCCAGTCTTGTACAGCCAGTGCGCGGCGATACCGGCTTCGGCGACCTGGTCCATTTCGTTGGTGCGGATCTGCACTTCAATCGGCACGCCGAAGGGCCCGAACAGCACCGTGTGCAAGGACTGGTAGCCGTTAGCCTTGGGGATGGCGATGTAGTCCTTGAACTTGCCGGGCACCGGCTTGTACAGGCTGTGCAGCACACCGAGCGCGCGGTAGCAGGTGTCGACGCTGTCCACGATGACGCGGAAGGCGTAGACGTCGTTCACCCCCGAGAAGCCCAGATGCTTCTCGCGCATTTTTTCGTAGATGCTGTAGATGTGTTTCTCGCGGCCCAGCACATGGGCAACGAGGCGCTCCTGACGCAGATGCCGCTTGATGCGGTCCTTGATCTTGTCCACGACCTCCTTGCGGTTGCCGCGGATGCGCATCATCTCCGTGCGAATGGTTTTATAGCGCAGCGGATAGAGCGTCGCGAAGCCTAAGTCTTCCAGCTCCAGCCGGATGCCGTTGATGCCCAGACGCTGCGCGATGGGCGCGTAGATTTCCAGAGTTTCGCGGGCAATGCGGCGGCGTTTTTCCGGTGCCAGCGCGCCGAGCGTGCGCATGTTGTGCAGGCGGTCGGCGAGCTTGACGAGGATGACGCGGATGTCGTCCGCCATCGCCATCAGCATGCGCTGGAAATTGCGCGCCTGGGTCTCGGCCTGGGATTCAAACTCGAGCTGCGTGAGCTTTGACAGCCCGACCACAATCGCCGCTACTTCGCTGCCAAACTCGCTGGACACCCGGTCGCGGTCGATGGCGGTGTCTTCGATCACATCGTGCAGGATGGCCGCGATGAGCGTTTCGTGATCCATGTGCATCTCGGCCAGGATCAGGGCGACCGCGAGCGGATGCTGGATGTAGGGCTCGCCGGATTTGCGATGCTGGCCGGCGTGGGCCTCGTCGCCAAAGTCGTAGGCCCGGCGGACCTGCGCCACCTGCTCGGGTAGCAGATAGGTCCGCACGCGGTCGCAGAGGTCGTCGACCTGCAGGATTTCCGGCTGGGCGTTCATCTAAGGTCAGGGCTGGCCGCGACCCGCGAGGCGGGTCGGGCGGTATGGGCGCGTGATCGGCGGGGCGAAACGCCCGCGGCGGGCGTCACGGCAGCGAACGGATGTCAGGGATATTCGAGCGGCGGCGCGGCTTCCTGTTCGAGGTAGGCGCGCTCGGCCATTTCGTATTCTTCCGCCGCCCGTTGTTTGGCGTCGAGTTCGTCCAGCACATCGCGGGTGATGAGGCCGGCGGCGATCTCGCGCAGCGCCACGACGGTGGGTTTGTCGCCTTCTTCCGGCACCAGCGGCTGGGCGCCGCGGGCGACCTGACGGGCGCGCCGGCTGGCGACGATGACGAGGTCGAAGCGGTTATCAACGTTGTTCAGGCAGTCTTCTATGGTGATCCGGGCCATCGGGTTCTCGCTGCAATTGGCTGGAAGGCGGGACGGGATGGTAGCAGACGGCCGTCGCGGCTGTCATTGCCGCCGGCTCAACCGGCGCGGCGGGCTTCGACGATGTTTTTGAGTTCGGCCAAGGCTGCATCGAACTGGCCGTTCATGATCCGGTAGTCGTACTCCCCCTGGTGGGAGATTTCCTGCGCTGCCGCCTCCATGCGTCGCTCGATTACCGCCGCTTCGTCCTGCGCCCGGTGTTCGAGCCGCTCGCGCAGGGCCTCGATCGAGGGCGGCAGGATGAAAATGCTGAGCGCGTCCGGAAACAGTTCGCGGATGCGCCGGGCGCCCTGCCAGTCAATTTCCAGCACCACGTCCTGCCCCTCTGCGAGCTGCGCCGCCACCGCGGCACGCGAGGTGCCGTAGCGGTTGCCGAAGACCACCGCGTGTTCCAGAAATTCGCCGCGCGCGACCATGGCCTCGAACGCCCCGGGCGTCACGAAGTGATAGTTCACCCCGTCCACTTCGCCCGGCCGCCGGGCGCGGGTGGTGTGCGAGACCGACACGCACAAGCCCGGCACGTCGGCCAGCAGCGCTTTGATAAGGCTGGTTTTGCCGGCGCCCGAGGGCGCCGAGACGATGTAGAGCTGTCCGGTCATGGGCGCTGGCTTATTCCAGATTCTGGATTTGCTCGCGGATTTGTTCGATCAGGACTTTCAGTTCGACCGAGGCGCTGGAGGTATCGATATGCGCCGACTTCGAGCCCAGCGTATTCGCTTCGCGGTTGAGTTCCTGCATCAGGAAATCAAGCCGCCGCCCGATGGGCTGGTCCTGCCCCATCACGCGCACCACCTCCGCCAGATGCGTTTCCAGCCGGTCCAGTTCTTCCGCCACGTCCAGCCGCTGGACCAGTAGCGCGCATTCCTGCTCGATGCGCACCGGGTCGAGGCTGCCGGCCAGGTCGGTGATACGGGCGGTCTGGCGGGCGCGTAGCGCGGCGAGGATTTCCGGCACGCGGGTGCGCATGGTTCGCGTGATCGCGCTCATGGCCGTGCAGCGTTCCAGCACCAGCGCTTTCAGCTTTTCGCCTTCGCGGTCGCGGTTGTCGAGCAGTTGGGCCAGACCCTGATCGAGCGCCGTCAGCACCCCGGCCGAGACCTGCTCGAAGTTGACCCTTGGGGTTTCGAGCACCTGCGGCCAGCGCAGGATTTCCAGCGGATTGAGCGGCGCGGCGCTGGGCAGCAGGCCGCTTACTACTCCGGCGGCCTGGATCAGCTGCTGGGCCAGTTCGACGTTCACTTTCAGGGTTGCCGCTTCCGCCGTGGCGGCTTCAAAGCGCAGCGTGCAGTCCAGCTTGCCCCGGTTGCAGCGGGCCGCGAGTCGGTTGCGGACTTCGTGGTCCAGACTGCGGAACTCTTCCGGCAGGCGCAGGCTGACTTCCAGAAAACGGTGATTGACGGAGCGCAGCTCCCAGATCGCCCGGCCGCCGACGGTGCTGGCTTCGAGGCGGGCAAACGCGGTCATGCTGCGGGCCATGCACGGGCTCCAGAGGGGCTGTGAAAAGAGGCGGCATCTTAGCCGCCGCCGTCGGCAGGCGCCATGCGAGCTCGCGGGTTTGGCGGCGTGGGCGGGGCGTGGTTCGCAGCCGCCTGTCGCGACGCACGAACGGCGCGGCCCGAGGCGGCTATACTCCCGGCTCATTCACTTCCCCGGATCTGCCCCATGAGCAATCGCCCCAGCGGCCGCGCGCCCGACGAAATGCGCACTGTGCGCTTCACCCGCCGCTTCACCATGCATGCCGAAGGCTCGGTGCTGGTCGAGTTCGGCAATACGCGCGTGCTGTGCACGGCCTCGGTCGACGAAAAGCCGCCGGGCTGGATGAAAGGCCGCGGGCTCGGCTGGGTCACGGCGGAATACGGCATGCTGCCGCGCTCGACCCATACCCGCACCGACCGCGAGGCGGCGCGCGGCAAGCAGTCCGGCCGCACCCAGGAAATCCAGCGCCTGATCGGCCGTTCCCTGCGTGCCGTGGTCGATCTAAAGAAGCTCGGCGAGCGCACCCTGCACATCGACTGCGACGTGCTGCAGGCCGATGGCGGCACCCGCACCGCGGCGATCACCGGTGCGGCCGTCGCCGTCTGCGAGGCCTTCGACTGGATGGTGCGCACCAATCGCATCGCCGTCTCCCCGG
>JALRCR010000106.1 GCA_023257255.1 Gammaproteobacteria bacterium
GGCGTGGTGTCGTCGCGCGCGGCCACCGCCACCGACAGCGCGCCCAGTGCCAGCAGGCTGTCTTCCAGCCGGGGCACGTCGCGATCAGCGGCGGGCAGGCAGACTTTGAGCCAGGCCTCGCTCAATCGAGGGCGAGCCTCCGCTCCAGATAGTGGATGTCGGTGCCACCGGCCGCGAAGGCCGCGTCGCGCACCAGATCCCGATGCAGCGGGATATTGGTGAGGATGCCGTCGACCACGATTTCATCCAGCGCGGTGGTCATGCGGGCCAGCGCCGCCGCCCGGGTTTCGCCGTGGCAGATGAGCTTCGCGACCAGCGAGTCGTAGTACGGCGGCACCACATAGCCGTCGTAGAGGTGCGAATCCATCCGCACGCCCGGACCACCCGGGGCATGAAAAATGTTCACTTTGCCGGGCGAGGGCCGGAAGGTCTTGGGGTCTTCGGCATTCACGCGGCATTCGATGGCGTGCCCGCGCAGCACCACGTCTTCCTGCCGGATCGACAGACGATTGCCGGCAGCGATCGAGAGCTGCTCTTTGACAATGTCGAAGCCCGTGACCATTTCGGTCACCGGGTGCTCCACCTGCACGCGGGTGTTCATCTCGATGAAGTAGAACTCGCCGTTCTCGTAGAGGAACTCGATGGTGCCCACGCACCGCGGTAGTTAATCGCCTTGCAGGCATCCACGCAGCGCTGACCCATCATGTGCCGCACTTCGGGGGTGATCCCGGGCGCCGGCGATTCCTCGATGACCTTCTGATGGCGGCGCTGCATCGAGCAGTCGCGCTCACCCAGGTACACGCAGTTGCCGTGGGCGTCGGCGATGACCTGAAACTCGATATGACGCGGGTGCTCGAGAAACTTCTCCATGTACACGGCGTCGTTCTGGAACGCGGCGAGCGCTTCGGTCTTGGTCAGCTGGATGGCGGCTTTCAGCGCCGCTTCCGCATGCACCACGCGCATGCCGCGCCCACCGCCACCGCCGGAGGCCTTGATGATCACCGGATAGCCGATGTCGCGCGCAATGCGGATGTTCTCCGCCATGTCCTCAGTCAGCGGCTTGCCGGAGCCGGGCACGCAGGGAATGCCGGCGGCGCGCATGGCCTTGATGGCGGAAATCTTGTCGCCCATCAGGCGAATGGTTTCCGGCCGCGGGCCGATGAAGATGAAGCCGCTCTGCTCCACGCGCTCGGCGAAGTCGGCGTTTTCCGACAAGAAGCCGTAACCCGGATGGATCGCCACCGCATCGGTCACTTCCGCCGCGCTGATCACGGCCGGGATATTGAGATAGGAATGCGCCGGCTGGGGCAGGCCAATGCAGACCGACTCGTCGGCCAGCCGCACGTGTTTGAGGTCGCGGTCGACGGTGGAATGCACCGCCACCGTCTGGATGCCGAGTTCGCGGCAGGCCCTTAAGACCCGCAGTGCAATCTCGCCACGGTTCGCGATGACAACTTTGGACAGCATGTCGCGGGGCCTAGTTGATCACGAACAGGGGCTGTTCGAACTCCACCGGATGGCCGTTCTCGACCAGGATGGAGACCACCGTGCCGGCGCGGTCGGACTCGATGGGATTCATGATTTTCATCGCCTCGATGATGCACAGCGTGTCGCCCACCTTGACCTGCTGACCCAGCTTGACGAAAGCCGCGGCATCCGGCGCCGGCGAGGCGTACCAGGTACCGACCATCGGCGAGGTAACCACGTGACCTTCGACCTTGGCCGGCGCGGGCGCTGCCGCCGGGGTCGCCGCGGCGGCCGGTGCCGCCACTGGCGCCGCCATCGGGGCGGGCGCATGCATCATCGGCGCGACGGTCATGCCCGTCGGCATCCGGCTGATGCGGACCGACTCCTCGCCTTCCTTGATTTCAATTTCGGCGACGCCGGTTTCTTCCAGCAGTTCGATGAGTTTTTTGACTTTACGGATATCCATGACTGTTCTCGCTGTCTTGGCCCTCAGGCCGCCGGCGCGCGCAGAAACTGTGCGGCAGCGGAGAGTGCAAATTCATACCCTTGCGCGCCAAGCCCGGTAATGACTCCGCGCGCGATATCGGAAATATAGGAGTGCTGGCGGAAGGCTTCCCGCGCATGCACGTTGGAAATGTGGACTTCGATAAACGGAATCGCGACGCCCAGCAGGGCATCGCGGAGCGCAATGCTGGTGTGGGTCCAGGCGCCCGGGTTGATCACGATGAACGCGGTGCCGTCGAGGCGGGCGGCGTGGATGCGGTCCAGCAGGGCGTGTTCGGCGTTGGTCTGGAAGCAGCTCAGCTGATGGCCCAGCTGCGCGGCGTGAGCCACGGCGCCGGCTTCAAGCTCGGGCAGGGTCAGGCGGCCGTAGGTGGCCGGCTCGCGGGTGCCGAGCAGGTTCAGATTGGGTCCGTGCAGCAGGAGAATGGCGGCCATGGGTACTCGAACGCTCGGCTGGTGAACTCAACTGGTGCCGCGCGGACAGCCCGCGTCAAGGCCGCGCGACGTTAGCACAGTCACTGTTCTCAAGCGAGCCGGTTCGACGGTGATGCAGACACGTTCGACGCGAGTTCGTTTATTCGGCGAGCAGTTCGGTCAGCTTGCGCGCGGCGTCCGCCGCCGCCCACTCGCCCTGCTGCGCGTGGCGCAGGGTGCCGCTACGGTCAAACACCAGCGTGAACGGCAGGGCGCCAATCTTGTTGCCCTGTTCCTGCATGTAGCGCGCGACATCTTCCTCGCCGAACAGGATGGGGTAGTTGATTTCGCGCTTGGCGACGAAGCTGGCAACTTCCTCGCGGGCGTCCAGCGCCACCCCCACAAACTGCAGGCCGGCAGCGCCGTGCTGGCGCTGGAGTTCGACGAAGGCCGGGATTTCCTTCAGGCAGGGCGGGCACCAGGTGGCCCAGAAATTAACGACCAGCACCTTGCCCCGCCATTCGCCCAGCGTGTGGCGCTGGCCGTGCAGATCCGGAAATGCCGCGGTGAGCGGGTCGGCCGCCGCCGTCGGGGTCTCGCTGACCGGATCGGCAAATTGGCGCAAGACCAGCCCGCCCCCCAAGGCCAGCGCCGCGACCAGCGCGATCAGCAGGCCGCGGCTCACGGGCTATCCAGCGCCGCGAGCCGGCGCAAAAAGTCTTCCGGGCCGACGAAGCCGGTCAGGCGCTGCGCCCGACGCTCCTTCCCGCCGGCGTCGTACAAGAGCACCGCCGGCGGACCAAACATCGACAGGCCCGCGAGCAACGCGCGATCGGTCTCGTCGTTGGCGGTGACGTCGGCCCGCAGCAAGGTGAACGCCCCCAGCCGCGCCTCGACGGCCGGGTTGGCAAAGGTTTCGCGTTCCAGGCGTTTGCACTCCACGCACCAGTCGGCGTAGACGTCGAGCAGTGCCGGGCGACCGGCCGCCGCCGCCTGCTTGACCGCGGCATCGAGTGCGGCCAGCCCTTTGACTGGGGTGAATGCTTGCTTACCGGCCGGGGCCTGTGATTCCGCGCGTGCCGTCAAGGGTAGCAGGGGTCGCAACACGTCATCGGCGCCGGCGGCAGCGCCCACAATCAGCACCCCGCCGTAGCACACCATCGCGAGCCCAAGGCCTTTCCACAGCCGCTGCCAGCCCGAGGCCGCCTCGTGCAGCGGTTCGAGCGCGCGCAGAAAAATGCCGGTGCCGATCAGCAACAGCGCCCACAGCGCCAAGCTCACCGCGCCCGGCAGGATGCGCTCCAGAAACCAGATCGCCATGCCCAGCGAGACCACCCCGAAGACATGCTGGACCCGCTCCAGCCAGGCGCCCGCGCGCGGCAGAAAGTGACCGGCCGAAGCGCCTACCGCCAGCAAGGGCACGCCCATGCCCAGGCCCAGTGCGAATAGCGCCACGCCACCGACCACCGGACTGCCCTGATGGCCGAGGTACAGCAAGGCACCGGCCAGCGGCGGCGCGACACAGGGCCCAACGATAATCGCCGAAAGCACCCCCATCACCGCCACCCCGAGCAGCGAGCCGCTACGCACGCCACGCTGGGAGGTCTCCAACCGATTACGCAGGCCGGCGGGCAGTTGCAGGTGATAGAAGCCGAACATCGACAAGGCCAGCGCCACGAACAGCGCGCTGAAGGCGATCAGCACCGCCGGATGCTGGAACGCCGCCTGCAGGTTGCGCCCGAAAACGCCCGCGGCCAGCCCGACTACGGCGTAGGTGCTGGCCATCGCCACCACATACACACCCGACAACAGCAGGCCGCGCGCCGCGCCGCCCTGACCGCGCTCGCCAACCACCAGCCCGGAGACGATCGGCACCATCGGGAACACGCAGGGGGTGAGCGCAAGCAACAGACCAAAACCAAAGAAGGTGGCGGCGATAACCGGCAGGCCGCTGTCTGCCAGCAGGGCGCTGAGGCGGTCGACATCCGACGCTTCATCGGAGGGCGGCAGGGCGGCCGGCGCTGGGCTGGCCGTCGCCGCGGGAGTAACCGGCGCCGCGGTCGCCGCCGCGACCGGCACGCTGAAGTTGCGGTGGATGGGGGGGTAACAGATGCCGTCTTCCGCGCAGCCCTGATAGCTCAGACGGAGATTGAGCGTCGTCGCGCCCGCTGCCGGCGTCACGGCCACCGGCACGCGCAGCTCGTTGCGGTAAATGAAAACCCGGCCAAATTCTTCGTCGTCTTTTTCCTCGCCGGCCGGCAGCGCAGGGGCGCCGACCACGGCCGAGCCGTCGGGGGACTCGATTTTCAGCTTGTCGCGATACAGGTAATAGCCGTCGGCGATGGTCCAGAGCAGCGGCAGCTGGCCGTCGGCGAGCGTCTCGTGGGTGAAGGCGAAGGCTTCGTCCGGCGGCAGGAATTCACGCTGCGCGCTGCCACCGCCCAGCCGGTCGAGCTTGTCGAGCACCCCGGCAGTCGCGGCCCAGGACAGCGTCAGCACGCAGAGCAGCAGCGTCAGGCCAGCGAATCTTTTATCCATTGGAGATATCCAGGTAGTCCGGCGTGGATGGAGACCCCGATGACTTCCGGGAGTTCATAGGGGTGGGCAGCAACCAGCGCCGCTTCCAGCGCCGGGTAACGACTGGCCGTGGTTTTGGCGAGCAGCAGCACTTCGCTCGCCGTCTCCACGGCGCCTTGCCAGCGGTAGACCGATGTTAGCCCGGGCAGGATGTTGACGCAGGCCGCCAGCCCCGCGCCGACCACCCGCTGCGCAAGATCCTCGGCCACTTCGCGGCTGGGGCAGGTACATAAGCACAGCAGCACCTCGTCCACGCCAGCCGCCGTCAGGACCGGGCGCTGCATCACAGGGCGGCCAGCCGGGCGGCCCCTTCGCGCAGGGTGTCGTCGTTTTTGCAAAAGCAGAAGCGGACATAGCGTGCCGCCGGCGGCTGCTCATAGAAAACGGACACCGGAATGGCCGCCACGCCGACGTTGCGGGTCAGCCAAATAGCGAATTCGCGGTCCGGCAACTCGCTGATCGCGCTGTAGTCCGCGAGCTGGAAGTAGGTGCCGGCCGACGGCAGGGTGCGAAATCCGGAGCCGGCCAGCGCCGCGACAAAGAGATTCCGCTTGCGCTGATAGAACCCCGGCAGGCTGTCCAGATGTTCGGGGTGCTCGCGCATGAACTCGGCCAAGCCGAGCTGGATGGGGGTGATGCCCACGAAGGTCACAAACTGATGTACCCGGCGCAGCTCTGCCGTCAGCGCTGGTGGCGCCACGCAGTAGCCGGTTTTCCAGCCGGTGACGTGATAGGTCTTACCAAACGAAGACACCACGAAGGACCGGGCCGCCAGCGCCGGATAGCGCAACACGCTTTCGTGCCGGCGGCCGTCAAAAATCAGGTGTTCGTAGACTTCGTCGCTGCAGATCAGCAGGTCGTGCCGCTCGGCGAGTTCGGCCAGCACCCGCAGATCGTCGGCCTCCAGCACCGAGCCGGTGGGGTTATGCGGCGAGTTGATCATGATCATCCGCGTGCGCGGCGTGATGCTGTCGGCCACCCGCTGCCAGTCAATGCGATAGCCCGGCGGCAGCAGCGGCAGGCGGATCGGTCGACCGCCGGCGAGCGTCACCGCCGGCTCGTAGCAGTCGTAGGCGGGGTCGAACATGATGACCTCGTCGCCCGGCTGCACCACCGCGGTGACGGCGCAGTAAATGGCCTCGGTGGCGCCCGGCGTGATGGTGATCTCGGTATCCGGTGAGGCCGTCGCGCCGTAGCAGCGCAGGACCTTGGCCGCCACCGCCTCGCGCAGTCCGGGCACGCCGGCCATCGGCGGATACTGGTTGAAGCCGGTATCGATATAGCGCTTGACCGCCTCGCGCAGCGCCAGCGGACCGTCGTAGTCGGGGAAGCCCTGCGAGAGATTGATCGCCCCGCACTCGGCCGCAAGCTGCGACATCACCGTGAAAATAGTGGTGCCGACGTGCGGCAGTTTGCTGGCCAGCGGACGTTTCATGCCCGCATTATCGACCAGCACCGGCGCGTGACCAAACGGCGTTAGCGATCGGGCGGTCGGGTCTATCATGGCGCCCTCTTAACGCTGGAGGCAGCAATGCCACCGTTTCCCCTCGCGCTCGTGCCCGCCAGCCTAATTCCCCCAGCCCTGCGAGCGCCCGCGGCGCTTGCAGTTGAGCGCTTCGAGGCCGGGCTGGCGGCCAGCGGTGCCGCGCTACCGGCCGGGCTCGCGGGATCGCTGATGCGGGTGTTCGCCGCCAGTCCCTTTGTGGCCGAGGTCGCGACCGCCGCGCCCACGGCGTGGCTGGCGGCACTCGCCGCGCCACCCACCGCGCGCAGCGTCGACGGCTATCGGGCGCGGGTCGCAACGCTGTATGCCGACGGTCTCGACGAAGCGGCGCTGCGCGCCCGCGCCCGCTGGTTCCGCCGCACCGAGGTCGCGGCCATGGCCTGGCGCGACCTGCTGGGCGAAGTCGACCTCGACACCCTGCTCGCCGAACTCTCGGCGCTGGCCGACGCGCTGGTCGATACGGGCGCCGCGTGGCTTGCCCGCGACCTGCAGCCCCGCTACGGCACGCCGACCGATGCCGAAGGCAAACCGCTGGGCCTGATGGTGTTGGCGATGGGCAAGCTGGGCGGGGGTGAGCTTAATTTTTCGTCCGACATCGACCTTATCTTTTGCTATCGGAGCGGCGGCGAGACTCGCGGCGGCAGCCGGTCGGTGTCGCATCAGGAGTTTTTCGACCGGCTCGGCAAACGGCTGATCGGGTTTCTGAACGACGTCACCGCCGACGGCTTTGTCTACCGGGTGGACATGCGTCTGCGGCCCTTCGGCGATAGCGGCGCGCTGACCGCGAGTTTCGCCGCGCTCGAGCAGTACTACCTGCTGCACGGGCGCGACTGGGAGCGCTATGCGCTAATCAAGGGCCGCGTGATCCACGGCAGCGAGACCGACCGGGCGCTGTTCGCCGAGATCGCCCGCCCCTTCATTTACCGCCGCTATCTGGACTTTGGCGCCATTGAAGCAGTGCGCGAAATGAAAGGCCTGATCGACGCCGAGGTGCGGCGCGAAGGCGCGCTCCGCAGCGACATCAAGCGGGGCGCCGGCGGCATTCGCGAGGTGGAATTCATCGGCCAGGCGCTGCAACTGGTACGCGGCGGCCGCGAGGCACGCCTGCGGCGCGCGCCGATTCAGCCGGTGCTGGCGGTGTGCGGCGAGCTGGGCTTGCTGACCGCCGAGGATGTCGCTGCGCTGCTCGCCGCCTACCGTTTTTTGCGCGTCACCGAGCACCGCCTGCAACAGGTGCACGATGCGCAGACCCAGACCCTGCCCGCCGAGCCGACGGAACAGGCGCGCCTTGCATTCGGCATGGGCTTTGGGGACTGGCCCGCGCTGGACGCTGCCCTGGACGCGCATCGCGCGGCGGTCCGGCAGCGCTTCGAGGTTCTGCTCTCACCGCCCGGCGAGGTCGCCGACCCCGGTCGCCCTAGCGCGCAGTTGCTGCTGTCCGAGCTCTGGCGCGCGCCTGCCGACCGCGAGGCGCTCACCGCCAGTTTGCTGCAGGCTGGTTTTCACGATGCGGCGGCGGCGGCCGAGACGCTGACCAGTCTGCGCGACTCGCGGTTTCTGGGCCGCTTGTCCAACCACGCGCGCGACCGGCTGGACCGCCTGATGCCGCGACTTTTGCAGGCCTGCGCCACGCAGGACGACGGCGCCCGCGTGCTGGCGCGGGTCGCCGCCCTGTTGCACGCGGTGGCCCGCCGCTCGGTCTATCTGGCGCTGCTCGCCGATCATCATCTGGCACTCGGGCGGCTGGTGGCGCTGTGCGCCCAGAGCAGTTGGGTGGCGAGCCAGATCGCGCGCTGGCCCATCCTGCTCGACGAACTGCTGGACCATCGGCTGCTCGCCGCGCCGCCGGGCTACGCAACGCTGCAGCAGCTGCTTTCCACGCTGCTGGACGAGATCCCGCCGGTCGACCTTGAGCAACGCATGGAGGCCTTGCGGAACTTCAAGCATCAGCAGGTGCTGCGGGTGGCGGCCTGTGATCTGCTGGCCGGCTATCCCATTGCCGAGGTCAGCAACCACCTGACCTGGGTCGCCGAGGTGCTGCTCGAGCGGGCGCTGGCGATGGCCTGGGCCGAACTGGTGAGCCGGCACGGGCGCCCGCTAAGCCCGCACGCGGGCGGCAGTGCGGTGGCCGGCTTCGCGGTGATTGCCTACGGCAAACTGGGCGGGCGTGAACTTGGCTACAGCTCGGATCTGGATTTGGTCTTCGTGCACGACCCGAGCCCGGTCAATGCCGAGACGGAAGGGCCGCGGCGGATCGCCAACGCGCTGTTTTTCACACGGCTTGCCCAGCGCGTGATCCATCTGCTGGCGACCCCGACGCCCGCCGGTCACGCCTATGAACTTGATCTGCGGCTTCGTCCCAGCGGCGCCTCGGGCCTGCTGGTCACCACGCTGGACGCGTTTGCCGAATATCAGGCGCACGCCGCCTGGACCTGGGAGCACCAGGCGCTGCTGCGCGCTCGGGGCGTCGCCGGCAGCACCAGCCTGCTCACCCGCTTCAACGCCATTCGGCGGTCGGTGTTACAGCAGGCGCGTGATCCGGAGACTTTGCGGCGCGAAATCCGCGAAATGCGCGAGCGCATGCAGGCCCAACTCGATCGCTCCAACGCGCGCGAGTTCGATTTGAAGCAGGGGCGGGGCGGTATCACCGACATAGAATTTATGGTGCAATACGTCTGCCTCCGTTGGGCCCCGATTCATCAAGTACTTACGGCCTACACCGACAATCTGCGGCTGCTCGATCTGCTACAGGATCTGGCGCTGGTGCCACGCGAAGAGTGCCGCGTCCTGCGTGACGCTTACTTCGCGTATCGCGCAGAAGTCCATCGTTGCGCCCTGCAAGAAGTGGACGGTCTGGTTCCCGCTTCCGCGCTCCTTGCCGAACGCGAAGCCGTGAGTGCGGTGTGGCAACGCTTGATGTACGACTGACAATAATTCGTTGTGGGAGAGAGCTATGAGTTACGCGGATCGCGACGGCGTGATCTGGATGGATGGTGCAATGGTGCCGTGGCGCGAAGCGAATACGCACGTGCTGACGCACTCCCTGCACTACGCGACCGGCGCCTTTGAAGGCATTCGCGCCTACAAGACCGAACGCGGCACGGCCATTTTCCGGCTGACCGAGCACATCAACCGGCTCTACGACACCACTCATATCCTGGGCATGAAAATGACCCTCGACCGCGCGGCGGTCGTTCAGGCCTGTCTGGACTGCGTGCGCGAAAACAAGCTGGAAACCGCCTACCTGCGCCCGCTGGCCTTCTACGGCTCGGAAGGCATGGGGCTGCACGCCGGCAATCTGTCGGTGCATGTGATTGTGGCGGCGTGGTTCTGGGGCGCCTATCTGGGCGGCGATGCGCTGGAAAAAGGCATTCGCATCAAGACCTCGTCCTTCACGCGCAATCACGTCAACAGCGTGCTGTCGAAGGCCAAGGCCACCGGCAACTATCTGAACTCCATCATGGCGCTGCAGGATGCAGCCCGCGACGGCTACGACGAAGCCCTGCTGCTCGACAAGGACGGCATGGTGGCGGAAGGCAGCGGCGAGAACATCTTCATCGTGCGCAAGGGCGTGCTCTACACGCCGGACGCCGTGTGTGCGCTGGAAGGCATCACCCGCGACACCGTGATGCAGCTGGCGCGTGAAGAAGGCATCAAGGTGGTGGAAAAGCGCTTCACGCGCGATGAAATCTACATCGCCGACGAAGCCTTCTTTACCGGCACCGCCGCCGAAGTCACGCCCATTCGTGAGCTCGACAATCGCGCGATCGGCACCGGCAAGCCGGGTCCTGTCACCAAGCGCTTGCAGGCGGCCTACCTCGACACGGTCGAAGGCCGTCGGGCCTGCCCTGAAGGCTGGCTGAGCTACGTCTGACGCGCGAGCGCGGGTGAACTCGGGCACCGTGGTCTGGCGCTTTCGTGACGGCAAGGCCGGCCACGAGCGCCAGACTGCCGGGCTGCTGGGCGCGCTGGCGCGGCTGCGTTCGCTCTCCGTTTTTGATGTTCACACCGCCACCACGCCGCGCGCGTGGTGGGATTGGTGCCGTGGCCGCGTGCCGGCTGGTCTCACCCTGCCCACGCCGCAACTGGTGCTGGGTGCGGGCAGCGGCTGCGCCTGGCCGGTGTTGGCGAGCGCGCGGGCGACCGACGCGTTCAGCGTCTATCTGATGAAACCCCCGCTGCCCTGGCCGCACTTTGACCTCTGCTTTGTGCCGCGGCACGACTCGCCGGCGGCGAGCGCGCGCGTTGCGCCGACCGAGGGCGTGCTGAACGACCTCGAAGCCAGCCTCCAACCGCGCAACGGGCCTACCGCGATCCTCGTTGGCGGCCCGTCGCGACACCACGACTGGCGGGACGATGACTTGCTGCAACAAATCGCCTCGGTGGTCTTTGGTCAGCGCGAGCGGAACGTGGTGATTGCGGATTCGCGGCGCACGCCGGCCGCGACCGCTGCGCGCCTGCGCGATTTCTGCGGTCAGGGCGTGCGCTTTGTCAGTCATGAAACGAGTGGTCCGGCGTGGCTGCGCGACACCCTGCACCAAGCGGCGGCCGTGTGGGTGACGGCGGACAGCGTCTCGATGCTGTTCGAGGCCCTCACCGCCGGCTGCCCGGTGGGCGTGCTGGCGGTGCCGGCGCGGCGCGCGGACCGGATCACGGCGATCGCCGAGGATCTTGTTGCACAGGGCCGGGTAAGTTCGCTTAAACAGTGGCTGGCCAGCGGCCGGCTGCCGGCACCGCAAGCTCTGGCCGAGGCCGCACGCTGCGCGGCCGTGCTGGACGCGCGGCTGCCGCCCGCGGTAGCGGGCTGAAGCGCCGATGCGCCTGACCGTCGCGCAGTTGCTGCCGGAACTGGAAGTCGGCGGCGTGGAACAGGGCACGCTGGAGATTGCCGAGGCGCTGGT
>JALRCR010000107.1 GCA_023257255.1 Gammaproteobacteria bacterium
GGGGCACCGGCGCGGTCGGCCTGTGGTTCGGGCCGGTCATGTGCCTGTGGTTCGCCACGCTGGGCGTGCTCGGCATCATCCACGTGGTGGAATACCCCTCGGTCATCCGCGCGGTCAATCCGCTCTACGCCATCGACTTCTTCCTCGCCCATCCTTATCTCAGCTTCCTTGCGCTCGGCACCGTGGTGCTGGCGGTGACCGGCGGCGAAGCGCTCTACACCGACATGGGCCATTTTGGCCGCCGCCCGATCCGGCTGACCTGGTTTGGTTTCGTGCTGCCTGCGCTGCTGCTCAACTACTGGGGTCAGGGCGCGATGCTGCTGGCAGATCCGGAGAACGTGCGTAACCCGTTCTTCTTCCTCGCGCCCAGCTGGGCGCAGGCGCCGCTGGTGCTGCTGGCCACCGCCGCCGCCATCATCGCCTCGCAGGCGGTGATTTCCGGCGCCTTCTCGGTGGCGCGACAGGCGGTGCAGCTGGGCTATATGCCGCGCATGGCGATCATTCATACCTCGGGCAAGGAAGCCGGGCAGATCTACGTGCCGCTCGTGAACTGGGTGCTCATGGTCGCGTGCGTGGGATGCGTTCTCGGTTTTCGAACTGCCAGCAACTTGGCCGCGGCCTACGGCATCGCGGTGTGCACCGACATGCTGATCGACACCATTCTGGTCGCCTTCGTCATGTACTACCTGTGGCGCTGGAATGTCTGGCTGGTGCTGCTGGTGGCCGGCGGCTTCCTCATCATCGACACCGCCTTCCTCAGCGCCAACGCGCTAAAAATTGCCCAGGGCGGCTGGTTCCCGCTGGTCGTTGGCATCATTTCCTTCACCGTGCTGATGACCTGGAAACGGGGCCGTCAGCTGATGGCGGCGGCGCAGGCCGAGATGGCCATCAGCCTGCCCGATTTTCTGGAAATGCTGGACCCGGACATCCACCGCGTGCGCGGCACAGCGGTGTTCATGACCGGCAATTCAGAGGGCGTGCCCTCGGCGCTGTTGCACAACCTGAAGCACAACCAGGTGCTGCATCAGCGGGTGTTCCTGCTGACCGTGGTGACCGCCGAAACGCCCTACGTTGACCCCGCCCAGCGCACGGAGTATCAGGAACTGGGCAAGGATTTTTACCGGCTCATCGTGCACTTCGGGTTCATGGAACAGCCGGATATTCCGGAGGCGCTGGCCGGCTGTGCGTGTTTTGGTCACGCCTTCAACATGATGGAAACCACCTTCTTCCTCAGCCGCGACAACATCGTGCCGACGCTAATGCCCGGCATGGCGCTGTGGCGCGAGCGGCTCTTCATGCAGATGTCGCGCAACGCAACGCCGGCGCATGAGTTCTTCCGCATTCCCACCAACCGTGTGGTGGAACTGGGCACGCTGCTCGAGATCTAGCCGCGGACATTTGGGGTCAGAGTAAAAATGAGCTGGTCTCACGCGGGTCCCAGTTGTTTCGTCGAGTATTTACTCTGACCCCGAAATCTTAGCGCCAGGACGTCAAGCCCACCGCGCTGACCGAGACATCCATCCAGCCGTCCGTGCGGCTCGGCAGGGGATGCGCCGGCGGTACTGTGAAGTCCACCGCCGCATGCGGCGCAACCGCCGGCACCACCAGGAACTCGAGGCTGCCTGGCTCATCCGCGCCGGGATGCCGCTCGTTTTTCCAATGCCAGATGTAGGTCACCGCCAGACGCAGGTTTTCGATGCGCTGGTCGGAGAGATTCACGACCTGCCCGGTGACCACACCGTCCTGCAGGCTAACGCCCTGCACAGCGACCATCTCGGCCAGCGTGCGCGTGCTGACCAGTTCATCGGCCTGCGCGGGCAGCGCGTGGAAGAGGCCCAGCGCCAGTGCCAGCGCCCAGTTGCCTCGAGACTGTTTCATCTTGATTCTCCCCGTGTAGCAAACCTTGGCGTGCGTTCAGCCACCGCGTCGTCCCTGAATCAGACGAATCAGTACGGCAAGGACTGCAATCACCAGCAGGATATGAATGAAGCCGCCGAGCGTGTGGGACGACACCGACCCAACCAGCCACAGCAGCACCAGCACCACGGCAAGAATTTCCAGCATGGATAACTCCGGCCCGCAGGCCTATGGCGGCGCGGCCAGCGCTTGCGCTGCCCGCTCGTTCAAAAATTTTCTGACTTCCCGCGTCGACGCGCTGCAAGCGCGCAAGGACGCTGCGGCTCTCATGCGGAGCAGAAAGTCCGGACGTTCGCCGCCTGCCACCAGAGTTGCCACTTGGTTGAGCGCGCGGCAACTGCGCACGATTCGGGCTTCGGCTTTTGCCAGCAAACGTCGGTCGGTCGCGGTGGGCGGCGGGTCGGCGTATTCGGCGTCCAGCAATTCGTCCATCAACGCGTTTTGCTGTCGAAAGACCCGCTCGCCGTAGCCGGTAAACGATTCAGGGGGTGGGGGCGGCGACGCGTGCACCTCGACATCGGCGCGCGCCTGTACCGCAATGCTGCTCACCAGCAACACGCTCGAAGCAAGCACAAGCCCCGAATTCACCCGGCTCTCCCCTTTTCATCGCGGCCATTTCGCATGGGTTCAGGCTATGGCGCAGGTGGGGACGCTGGCCTGCGCCGGATCAAGCTACGGGAAAATCTGGCCGAATGGATTATCGCGGCGCAAGCGCCGCTCCTACAGAAGGACGATTGGCTATCCCTGTGGGAGCAGCGACTGCGCCGCGATTGGATTTGGCGAATGTGCCGGACTATCGGGGCGCAAGCGCCGCCCCTCAGCTCCCACTGGGGAGGCCGGTGGCGGCACCCGGCGCCCTACTCCTTGTAAGGCTCCACCTTGATCGCGGTCAGCGTGTATCCGGCATGGGCGACGTCGGTGCGCGCGGCTTCAGCTTTCAGCGTGCCTTCGACCATCACGGTCTCGAAGGCTTCCTTGATCTTGGCGCCGTCCGGCGCATTCACCAGCACAATTTGGTTGGAGGGTGGCGGCGGCACGTGGATGCAGGCGCCGTAATACGGCACGAGGATGAAAGACTTCGCGGTGCTGGTATCGCTTTCCAGCGGAATGGCGAAGCCCGGCAAACGCACGCGCTGGCCGGTAAAGGTTTTGACCACCGGCGCGTCTTCCCACAGCTTTTTCAGCTTCGCCATGGCCTCTGCCGCGCGCGGGTCGGCGTCCGTCAGGGTGGAGAGATCGAGATCCCCCAGCAAGTTTTCGGGCTGATAGTCCGCAGGCACCAGATCGTCCCAGGACAGCTCGGGAATCTCAGGCTCGGCCAGCGCCAGCGCGGGCAGCAAGACGGCGGCACAGAGCAGGGAAAACACACGCATGGCACAAGCCCTTTCAGATTCGAAGCGTCAGGCCGTCGGCCAGCGACAAACGATAAACGCGTAGCGCCGGCAAAGCACCCCCGAGCACGCCCGCCAGCAATACCCCGCCCAGCATGGCGAGCTCGCGCGCCGACGGCGGCCAGGCCGCAATCGTCAGCCCCAGCTGGCCGCCGAGCAAGGGCAAGCCGACACCCAGCGCCAGCTGCAGCAGCAGCACGCCGGCGAGGATCCCGCACAGGGTCAGCAGCAGCGCCTCACCCACCAATAGCAAAAACACCTGCGAGGGCCGTGCGCCCAGCGCGCGCAAGATGGCCATCTCGCGCCGGCGTTCGTTCATGCCGGTGATGAGCGCGGTCAGCATGACCAGCAGCCCGCAGACCACCGCCAGCGCCGAAATCGCCAGCAGCGCCTGCTCGCCCACGCTCAGCAGATCCCAGAGCTGCTGGGTGGTAAGCGCGGGCAGGATGGCGAGCAGCGGCTCGTCGCGGTAGTCGTTGATGGCGCGCTGCACGTTGAAGACGCGCAGTTTCGACTTCAAACCCACCAGCACGGCGGTGACGGTCTTCGGCGTCAGCGTCATCGCCTGCACTTGCTCGGCGGTCTTGCCGTGCCCGGGCAGCGGCGCACCGCCCAGCCAGTCCACGTGCACCGCCTCGATGCCCTGCAGGCTCACATGCACCGTGCGGTCCACCGGCGTGCCGGTGGGGGCGAGGATGCCGACGACCTTGAAGGGCTTGTCGGCGTGCTGCTTGAAGCTCACCTTGCCGGCGCCGTGGGCGAGCGCGATCTCGCTGCCGAGGCGATAGCCCAGCCGCGCGGCGACTTCGGCGCCCAGCACCGCGTCAAACACGCCGGCAAACGGCGCGCCGGCGGCCATGCGCAGCGGCTGCCGCTGGCCGTACTGGTAGTGCTCGAAATAAGCCGTGGTGGTGCCCAGCACGCGATAGCCGCGATGTGAGTCGCCCAGCGACAGCGGCACCGTCCACGCCACGTCCGGCCAGGCGGCGATGGCCTCGACGCTGCGCCAGCTGACGTTATTGGTGGCATCCCCCATGCGAAACACGCTGTAGAGCAGCAGGTTAATCGCCCCGCCGCGCGCGCCGACGATGAGATCTGTACCGCTCAGCGTCTGGGCAAAACTGGTCCGCGCCTGCACCCGCAGCCGCTCCACGCCCAGCAGCAGCGACACGCCGATGGCGATCGACAGCACCACCAGCATGGCGGTGAGTCGGCGGTTCCAGATGCTTTTGGCGGCGAGGCGAAGGATGTTCATGCGGGCGCCACCGGGGCCGGCGGTGGCGCGCACGCCCGGTTGATGGCCGACAGTTCAAGCACGCGATCGAACTTGGGCGCCATCGCCCGATCGTGACTGACCAGCAGCAACGCGCTGCCGGCCGCGGCGCATTCCTGCAGCAGCAGGCCCAGAAACTCGTCGCGCAGCGCGCTGTCGAGCGCCGAGGTCGGCTCGTCCGCCACCACCAGCGCGGGCCGGCCGATCAGCGCACGCGCCGCCGCCACCCGCTGCTGCTGACCGACCGACAGTTCCACCGCAGCGCGCTGGCCGACCACCGACTCGGGCAGACCGAGTCGCGTCAGCAGGCGGCGCGCGGCCTCACGCACGGTTTCGCCGCCGGCGGCGACTGCCGCGCGTCGGGGGGCCGAGAACTGGCAGCCGAGCATCACGTTCTCTAGCGCCGAGAGGTAGGGCACGAGGTTGAACAGCTGAAAGATGATGCCGAGCTGCTCCGCCCGCAGCCGGTCGCGTGCGGCGCCGGACAGGCCCACCAGTTCCTGCCCCAGCAGCCTGGCCGAGCCTGCCGTCGCCGGCGCAATGCCGGAGAGCACCGACAGGAGACTCGTTTTACCCGTGCCGCTGGGGCCGGCCAGAAACACCCGTTCGGCGGGGTGTAGATCGAAGATCGGAATATCCAGCACCAGCGGCGCGCCGGGCTGCCAGCGAAAGCGCAGGTCGCGCGCGCTAAACACCGGCGCGATGGACAGGGGCGTGTTCAGAAGCGGTATTCCGGCTGGCTGGCCTTTAGTTCCTGTTCGCGCACGCCCTGCGGCGCCTGGCTTTGCACGGACAGTTCGCCAATCGACGGGAAGGCCAGGAACAGGCCGGTGGTGAATCCAGCCAAGGCCGCCGGCGCGGCGCAGCTGAAGCGGTAGTGCGCGACGAAGTCGACATGCGCCGCGCCGGCTTCCGGCGTTTCGCTCTCGAAGCTGGCTTCCGCCACCGTGCACTTCGCCTCGGGGCTTAAGCGAAGGATCGCCGCAGCATCTTTCAGTCGGGCGCCGGCAGCGGTCACGGCGGCTTTTTCCGCCTCGGTCGCCGGCGCGTGCTCAAAGCCCAGCAGGTCGTGCCCCGGCAGGTCGAAGCTCGCCTCCACCGTGCCGCCCTCGACCGCAATTTGCAGATGGGCGACGCCGTGCTCGTGGGCGTGCTGGGCCTGCAGCAGCGGGCAGCTGAGCGTAAGGGCGAAAGCGGCAACAAGGGGCGCGGTGATTCTCATGCGACGCTCCGGGGATGACAGGCTGAAGGAGGCCAGGCGTGGTCGTGCCCGGCACGGAGCCTTTATGTTACTTAATAACAAAACAGACAAACAAGTGACCGCCCTGAAGACGTCGCGAAAGCGTCGGCCGGCCGATGGGCATTCGGGTTCTACCGACCCCTCGCACCAAAACTCCATAAGCTTCGCCAACCGATGCTATTTACGGGGTCGCTGCGCTCTGATGGCCTTAGGCGCAATCGTCAAATCCAATCGCGGCGCACGCGCCGCTCCTGTCAACGACAGCTAAAGTCGGGGCAGGAAGCCCCTCCCACGAATAATGTTCGAGACAGACTCGCGCTCCTGCGGGAGCGGCAACGCCGCGACACCAGCGGCAACTCGGCGACAGCTTGAGTCGGGGCAGGACGCCCCTCCCACGAGCACCGCGCCGAAACGGATGACCACGCGCCTGTTCGATCGCCGCCTGCCCGGCCCGCTAATACCCGGCCGCCGCGTAGGGCGACTGGCCGGCGCGGGTATACACCAGCAGATTGCGGCGATAGCTGCAGATCTCTCGCCCGTCCAGCGTGTGGCCGCGGGTATCGACCGTCAGCACGCCTTCGTTGGGGCGTGACTTCGAGGTGCGTGCTTCAACCACGGTCGATTCGGCCTCTACCGTATCGCCCTCGTACACTGGCCCGAGCTTGAGATCCGTCCAGCCCAGATTGGCCGACACCCGACCGAAAGTGCGCGTGGTCAAGGCGGTGACGGCGCCGAGCAGCAGGGTTTCCGGCACGCGCAACCGCCCGCCCTGATGCGCGGCCACCCAGGGCGCGTCGTGAAACTGCGGCGAAAAATCGAACGCGCGACGCGCAATCCGCACCAGATCTTCGCGATAGAACGTGCGGCGCGGCGCGTGAATGAAGGTCTCACCCGGCTGCGCGTCTTCAAAGAAAAGCCCGAACTGCTCCACACGCAGGCCGTCGTCGTCGCGGTAGCTTGCGAAGCGCGGCTCCGCGGACGGCGTGCCGAGTTCACCCGGATAGACCGCGCGAAAACCCGCCGCGGTGTAAATCTCGACGTCCAGCGTCAGCGTCGCGAAACGCGCCGGGGCCTCCAGCACGCTGCCGTCGGCGTGGCGGTCTTTAAGACCCGTTAGCCGCAGCGTGATGATGCCGGTGGCGGCATCACTCCCAGGGCGCGTCGCCAGCACCTCACTTTCGGCGTAGATGGTGTCGCCGCCGAACACCGGTGCGGTGAGCGAGATCTCGCCAAAGCCGAGGATGTCGCGCCGGCAGCCCAGCGTCTTGCTCGCCATGCCGACCAGCCGCTGCACGGTCAGCGTGCTGACCATCAAGGGCCGCGCCCAGCTCGACTGGCCGGCGTAACGCGCGTCGAAATGAATCATCGCGCCGTTGTAGCTGTCGAGCGTCTCGTCCGCGTTGTCCTGCTGGGACAGCGTCACGCCCGGCCGATGCGCGTAGCGCTGACCTACCGTGAAATCTTCAAAAAAAAGCCCGGGATGTTCGCGGAAGCGCCCGGCGCCGAGAGAGAAAAAAGTGGTGGCAGGCATGTTCAGACACTCGCTTCAAAGGGCCGTCGCCGCAGGCCATGGCCCGGGCACTCGATGACGCGCAGACGGCGGGACGCGCCGTCTGCGCTGCGGCCACCTAGGCGACCGGGTTCCGCTTGATGTACTGCCGCGCGATGATCAGCCGCTGCATTTCGTTGGTGCCTTCACCGATGCAGGTCAGCGGTGAATCCCGGTAATAGCGCTCGATGTCGTATTCCTTCGAGTAGCCGTAGCCGCCGTGGATGCGCATGGCCTCGGTGCTGTTCTCCAGCGCCGCTTCAGACGAAAAGAACTTCGCCATGCCGGCTTCCATATCGCAGCGTTCGCCGCGGTCGAAGGCCATCGCCGCATCCAGCGTCAGCAGCCGCGCGGCCCGCGCGCGGGTCGCCATCTCGCCCAGCTTCAGCTGTATCGCCTGATGCTCGCAGATCGGCTTGCCAAAGGTTTTGCGCACCTGCGCGTAGTCGGAGGCCAGCCGCAGTGCGCCTTCCGCCAGACCCACGCCGCGCGCGGCAACGTTGATACGCCCAAGCTCCAGCCCGCCGGTGGCCTGGAAGAAACCCTGCCCTTCCTCGCCGCCGATGAGATGCTCCTTGCCGAGGCGATAGTCGTCAAACACCAACTCACCGGAATCGATGCATTTATAGCCGAGTTTTTCCATTTTCTTGCCGACCGTGAAGCCGGCCTTCTTCGGCGCGATGAAGAGGCTCATGCCCTTGTAGCGCGGTTCGGCGTTCGGGTTGGTCTTGACCAGCAGCGCCACCGCGGAACCTTCGATGCCGTTCGAGATCCAGGTCTTGGTGCCGTTGATGACGTACTCGCTGCCGTTCCACTTGGCCTGCGTGCGGATGCCCTGCAGATCGGTGCCGGCGTCGGGTTCGGTCAGCGCCAGACCGCCCCGCACTTCGCCGGTGGCGAACTTCGGCAGCCAGAGGTTCTTCTGGTCTTCAGTACCGAACTTCTCCACCGCCAGCGCCATGATGAGATGCGAGTTGAAAATGCCGGTAATCGACATCCACACGCTGGAGATGATCATCACCAGCTTCGCGTAGGTGGTGGCCGGCAAACCGAGGCCGCCGTATTCCGGCGAAATGGTGGCGCCGAAGAGCCCCATTTCCTTCATCTGTTCGACGATCTCGTGCGGGTAGCGATCCGCATGGTCGTATTCCTTGACGATGGGTTTCAGCTCGCGATCGGTCCAGCGCGTGATGGTTTCCAGCAACAGGGCTTCGTCGTCGGCGGTGAAATGTTCGTTGGCTTTGCTCATGCGAAAAATCCTTAACGGGACAGGGTCAAAAGAAATCAGTCGATGGTGACAACAAGCTTGCCCAGCGCGCGGCGTTCGGACAGTGCGCGGATGGCGGTGCCGGACTCAGCCAGCGAGAACTTGGCCGACACGTGCGGGCGAATCTTGCCGGCATTGTAGAAGGCGATGAGCTCTTCGTTGTTGCGCTGGTTCTCGGCGACCTCGCGGTCGGTGAACGAGCCCCAGAACACGCCGACAATCTGACAGCCCTTGAGCAGCGCCAGATTGAGCGGAATCTTCGGGATGCCGGCCGGAAAGCCAACCACCAGAAAGCGGCCTTCCCAGGCGATGGCGCGCAGCGAGGCTTCGGCATAGTCGCCGCCCACCGCGTCGTAAATGACGTTCGCGCCCTGCTTGCCGCAGACGCCTTTGAAGAGTTCGGCCAGCGCCTTGGCGCCGTCCTTGTCGAAAGGCCCTTGCGGATAGACCACGCCGTCGGCCGCGCCGTGCGCCTTGGCGAGCGCGAGCTTCTCCGCGCTGGACACGCCGGCGATGACGCGCGCGCCGACCGCCGCGCCCAGTTCCACCGCCGCCAGCCCCACGCCACCCGCGGCGCCCAGCACCAGCAGCGTGTCGCCGGCTTCCAGCGACGCGCGCTGCTTCAGCGCGTGCCAGGACGTGCCGTAGGTGAAGATGAAGGCCGCGGCTTCGTCGTAGGGCATGGCGTCGGGCATCGCGATGCACTTGTTGGTTTTCGCCACCACGTACTCCGCCATGCCGCCGTGACCGACCAGCGCGATCACGCGGTCGCCGGCCTTGAACTGCGTCACGCCCTCGCCTACCGCGTCGACTTCACCGGCCACTTCGCCGCCCGGCGCAAACGGCCGCGTGGGGCGGAACTGGTATTTGTCTTCCAGCATCAGCGCATCCGGGTAGTTCACGCCGCAGGCGCGCACGCGCAGGCGAAGTTCGCCGGCCGCCGGCTGCGGGGTGGGCAGATCCCGCAGAACCAGCGTGTCTGGTCCACCCACTTGTTCGCTGACGATGGCTTTCATGGCATTTCCTTTCGGGTTATCTGGCTTACGGTGGCGAGCGTGGATTCGCTCACCACACATCAACAAGGGGATAGGGTCGGCGCGTGCGCGGGCCGGCCGAGCGCAGGCCGCGCGTTAACCACTGACGAGTCTCGGCGGGGTCGATGACCGCGTCGATTTCCATCTGCGACGCGACCGACACCGCTTTGCCGCGGGTATACATCATCGCCAGCAGCTGCTCGTAGAGCGCCTGGCGTTTGGCCGGATCGGTTTCGGCTTCAAGCTCCTTGCGATAGCCGAGATTGACCGCGCCTTCGAGGCCCATCGGCCCGAACTCGGCGGTCGGCCACGCAATGGAGAAAAACGGCCGGTGGAAGCTGCCGCCGGCCATCGCCTGCGCGCCCAGCCCGTAGCCTTTGCGCAGCACCACCGTAAACAGCGGCACCGTCAGGTTCGCGCTCGCCATGATGAGCCGCGAGCCGCGCCGCACGGCCGCGGTCTTCTCGCTGTCCGGCCCCACCATATAGCCCGGCGTATCGCAGAGCGACACCACCGGCACGCCGTAGGCTTCGCAGAGCTGCAGGAAGCGCCCGCCTTTCTCGCCGCCTTCGGAGTCGATCGCGCCGCCCAGATGCCGCGGGTCGTTGGCGATGAGCCCGAAGGCCTGGCCTTCCACGCGGATAAAGCAGGTGATGAGGCCGACACCGTAGTGCGGCCGCAGTTCGATCACCGAGCCGGTATCGGCCAGCGTGTGGATGACGCTGCGCACGTCGTATACCCGCAGCCGGTTTTCCGGCACCGCGTGGCGCAAGAGGCGCTGGTCGGCGCAGGCCCAGACGGGCTGCGGGCCCTGAAACACGCCCAGCAGCTGGCGGGTGACGGCGGTGGCCTCGGCTTCGTCCGCTACCGCAATGTCGACCACGCCGTTGCGGGTTTGCACGTCCATCGGGCCGATGTCTTCGGGCGTGAATTTGCCTAAACCCCCACCTTCGATCATCGCCGGGCCGGCGAGGCCGATGTTGGAGTTGGCGGTGGCGATGGTGATGTCGGCACAGCCAAAAAGCACCGCGTTGCCGGCGTAGCAGCGACCCGAGTTGACCGCGATGCGCGGCGCGCCGCCCGAAAGCTGCGGCCAGGTCGCGAAGGTCGGCAAGTCCAGCCAGCAGCTGATGACGTCGTCCACGTCCACGTCGCCCGGCCGGCCGCCGCCGCCTTCGGTGTAGAACACCACCGGCAGCGCCCAGTCCTTGGCCAGCGCGAACAGGCGGTCTTTTTTCTTGTGGTTGAACACGCCCTGCGTGCCGGCCAGCACGGTGTAGTCATAGGCCAGCACCAGGCAGCGCGCGCGCTCGGCGGCTGCCCAGTCGGCGTTGACGGTGCCGATGCCGGCGACCATGCCGTCGGCCGGGGTGTTCTCGCGGAGATCGTCAAGGCTGCGACGACGGCGCTGGGCGGCGACGATCAGCGCGCCGTATTCGATGAGGCTGTCGGCATCCAGCAGATCCGCCACGTTCTCACGCGCGGTCCGGCTGCCGGTGCGGCGTCGTTT
>JALRCR010000108.1 GCA_023257255.1 Gammaproteobacteria bacterium
CGACGCCACCCGGCAAGTCGCAACAGCCTGCGTCGGGGCACCCAGCCCCTCCCACAAAGCCTGTGGGAGCGGCAACGCCGCGACGCCACCCGGCAGATCGACGAGCACCTCAATCGAGGCAGGAAGCCTCTCCATCGAATCCTTCGGTGCAAGCTCCTCATCCCGCCAGCGCAGCGAGGTCGGAGACTTATGCCTTGGCGGGCCGGTGTTTGGCCAGCAGCGCATCCAGCTTGCTGGCGAACGCGCGGCGATCACCCTGATCAAGCGGCGGCGGGCCCCCGCCAGCCATGCCAAGCCCGCGCAGTTCGTCCATCAGATCGCGACGGGACAGATGGTCCGCCACGTTGTGTGCGGTGTAGAGCTCGCCGCGCGGATTCAGCGCCAGCGCGCCGCGCGCCACTGCGCCGGCGGCCAGCGGCACATCGGCGGTGATGACCAGATCCCCCGCCTCTACGGCGTTCTCGATATAACGGTCCGCCACATCAAAGCCCGAGGGCACCCGCAGGCTGCGGATGAACGGCGACGGCGGTACTTTCAGCAGACGGTTCGCCACCAGAATCAGCTCGACCTCTACCCGCGTTGCCGCGCGGTAGAGGATGTCCTTGATGACGACCGGACAGGCGTCGGCGTCGACCCAAATCCGCATCAGTCCTGCAACACGCCAAGCTGCGCGATCAGCGCCTCCCGGCTGTCCTTGAACTGCGGCGAGATGATGACCTGACGACCCAGCTGCGCCGCCGGCTCGTCGCAGGTGAAGGACGGGTCGTGCGAAACGGTGGCCTCGAACAGCGCGCCGCCCGGCGTGCGCACGTAAATCGAATCGAAATAGCCGCGATCTTTGACGTCCGAGGTATCGGTCAGGCCCATGCTTTCCAGCCGCGCCTTGATCGCGTTCTGCTGGGCGTGCGTGCCGACCTGAAACGCCATGTGGTGCACATAGCCTTCGCCCAGATTCCAGCTGCCCTGCGCCTTGCCGGGCTCGACCAGAAAATCGACCAGCGCGCCGCTTGCGCCGGCGCCCAGTGCATAGCGCACCAGATTGCCGTCCTCCGCCACACGGCGCCCGCCCCAGCCTTCCAGCATGAATTCGTCCATCAGCTCAAGATCGCGCACCGACACGCAAATGCTGTGGGTGCCGCGAATCATCAGCTCCGCCGGCACCGGGCCCTGCGAGTGCGGCATCCGGCCGTCATCCGCCACGCCAACCAGCGAATAGTCGATGCCGCAGGGATGCTGGAAGTCGAGGCAGCGCTCGCCCAGACGCTCGGTCGCGGTCACCGCAAAGCCGTGCCCGCGCAGACGCTCGGCCCAATAGTCCAGCGCGGCATCCGGCACCGACAGGCTGAAATAAGTAATTTGCCCCGACCCGCGGCGTGCTTTCGCCCCGGTGTGGCGCACCGGAAAGCTGGTGACGAGGCTGCTCTCCTCGCCCGCGTCATTGCCGTAGTACAGGTGGTAAATCGGCACGTTGCCGTCGTAAAGCAGGGTCTTCTTCACGCTTTTCAGGCCCAGCACGCGGGTGTGGAAGGCATAGTCTTCCTGCGCGTCGCCGGTGCAGAGCGTGATGTGGTGGTGACGGAAAATCGCTTCGCCAGGATTCGCAAGCGTCATGGGAGCACTCCGGTCAAGGGGGGACTGCACGCTAGCACAGGCGATTCCCGCATGGGGAGCGGCGGGTCAAACCGTCGTCGTCTCGCGCCGCAGGGCGAGCGCCACGCCGGCGGCCGTCGCAAAGCCCGCGCCGGCCAGAAAGCAGGCGGCCGGCCCGACGAACTCCCAGATCGCCCCGGCAATCGCGCTGGCCAGCAGCAGCGCGACGCCGCTCGCCAGATTGAAGATCCCGAAAGCAGTCCCCAGCAGCGCCGCGGGCGCGGTATCGGCAACCAGTTTCGACAACAGCCCCTGCGTCAGCCCCATGTGTGCGCCCCACAGCGCGGTACCGACGAACACCAGCAGCGGCGAATCCGCCGCCGCCAGCACCAGATCTGCCAGCACCAGCACCGCGAGGCCGAGCAGCAGGATGACGCGCGGCGAGGCCCGGTCCGACCAGTGCCCGGCCGGCCACGACACCAGCGCATACACCGCGCTCATCACCACCAGCACCAGCGGCGCCCACAGCGCCGGCAGGCCCAGTTCGTTGCCGCGCAAGATGAGGAAGGCTTCGCTGAAGCGCGCCAGCGTAAACAAGGCACCGATGCCGACCACCACGAAGTAGGCGGCCGGCAAGTCCCGCCACGCTGCCCAGTGAATGATTTTGGCGAGCGGCCGCCGCTCGACCGTCGGCTCGCGCACGCCGAACACCAGCACCGCCACGGCCAGCGCCGCCGGAATGCTCGCGAACCACAGCACCGTGCGCACATCGTTGGCGAACGCCGCCATCAGCGCGATGGCGAGCAGCGGACCGATGAACGCACCCACCGAATCCAGCGACTGCCGCAGGCCAAAGGCCGCGCCGCGCTGCGCGGGCGGCGTGATCTCGGCCAGCAGCGCATCGCGCGGCGCGCCGCGTATGCCTTTGCCGATGCGGTCAACCACGCGGGCGGCAAACACCAGCGTCACCGTCTGCGCCAGCGGAAAACAGGGCTTGGTCAGCGCGGCCAGCGCATCGTCGAGATGGTGCAGCTTGGAGGCGCCGATGATCGGCGCCGTTACGCCGGGCTGCGCGAGCAGCCAGGCCAGCGCGATTTGCGCGTTTGGCACGCCGCGCGCGGCTGCCACCGCCGTCACGGCGTCGACCACCTTGTGGTCGTCGGCCTGGTAGTACAGGCGGTGGGCGAAATCGTCGCTTTTAGCGCGCGTCGTCTCGCCGGCCTTCACCACGGCGCGATTGCCCGCCAGAAAGCCGCGCGCCAAGGGGCTCCACGGAATCACCGCAATACCTTCGCTGACGCACAAGGGAATCATCTCGCGCTCTTCTTCGCGGTAGACCAGGTTGTAGTGGTTTTGCATGGAGACAAAGTGGCTCCAGCCGTTGCGCGCCTGCACCGCCAGCAATTTTGCGAACTGCCAGGCAAACATGCTGGAAGCGCCGAGGTAGAGCACCTTGCCCATGCGCACCAGATCGTTCAGCGCTTCGCAGGTCTCCTCGACCGGCGTGTGCGGATCGAAGCGATGGATCTGGTAGAGGTCGATATAGTCGGTGCCGAGACGGCGCAGCGAGGCGTCCACGCCCTGCATGATGTGCTTGCGCGAGAGCCCGCGATCGTTGCAGTCGCTGCTCATCACGTTCCACACCTTGGTGGCAATGACCGCGCGCTCGCGCGGCAGGCCAAAGTGCTTCAGCGCGCGACCCAGCACCACTTCGCTCTCGCCCAGCGAGTAGACGTCGGCGGTGTCGAAAAAATTAATGCCGGCCTCAATCGCGCGCCCGAAGAACGGCAGCGCGGCCTCCTCGTCCAGCACCCAGTCGCGCCAGGTCGAAGCACCATAGGTCATGCAACCCAGACTGAGCGGCGAGACCCGCAGACCGGTCTGGCCAAGCTTTACGTATTTCATGCGGGCTCCTTGAGTGGGGGCGAGACGCGGGCGGCGTGGGCACCTAGCCCTTGGCGGCGCGATGTTGCTGACGCCACAGCACCAGCAACCAGATGGCGCCACCCGCGCAGGCGGCGCCCTTCCACAAGGCGTCGCGGGCGGTGGCGAGCATCAAATCTTCGTAGTTAGCGAAGCCGCTGAACTGGCTCGCCGTCCACCAGCCATAGGCGGCAGCGGCGAAGAACGGCAGGCTGGCAATGAACAACATGATGGCGAGGCCCAGATGGACCGCGCGCACCACGGGCTTCAAATCGGGACGCTGGGGCTGCATACGAATGACTCAGTTGCAGCAGGTACCCGCACGGCGCTGGGCGCACCGGACAGGGTGTGGGTGGTCAGGCCAGCGCGCTTGCGCGCCATGCGGGCACCTGCGAAGTTTTACGTTAAACATCAGCTGGTGGTTCACGGCGCGGGCAAGGCATAGGCAATCAGTTCATCGCCAGGCTTGAAGCCAAAGAGCGTGTTGCCGCCGGCCGCCACCGCCACAAACTGCCGACCGCCGACGGTGTAGGTCACGGGGGGCGCATTTACCCCCGCACCCACCGGGTCGGACCACAGACGCCGACCGTCGCCGCTGGCAAAGGCGCTGAAGGCGCCGCTCGACTCGCCGGTGAACACCAGACCGCCAGCGGTCGCCAGCACGCCGCCGATCAGCGGCTGCGGCATCTTTTGCTGCCAGGCCAGCTGGCCGGTGTGCAGATCAACCGCCGTCAGCAGCCCATAGCTTTCGCCGGCCGGCACCGGCTGCACGAAAGTATAGGTGGACCAAGGCAGGCCGGCCTCGGCCTTGACCTTGCGGGAGTAGTACATCGCCGGCCAGTGGATGGCCGCGATGTAGGCCCGGCCGGCCGCGGCATCCACCGCAATCGGCGACCAGGAACAGCCACCCAGCGCCGCCGGCGCGATCCGGACGCCGGCCTCGGTCGGCCGCGCAAACAGGTTTTCCTGCGGCACGAAGGCCGGCGAGCGCTGGAGCAACTCCCCGGTCTCGCGGTCGTGCACGAAGAGATGCCCGACCTTGCCCGCCTCGGCCACCACGTCGCGCGGCTGGCCGTTCACGTTCATCGTGAACAGCACCGGCGGGCTCGCCACGTCGTAACCCCAGCGGTCGTGCGGCACCTGCTGGTAGGCCCAGCGCAGCTTGCCGGTCGCCAGTTCCAGCGCGACCAGACTGAGCGTGTGGCGGTTGTCGCCCGGCCGCGTCGGGTCGTCCATCTGCGGCGCCGGATTGCCCGTGCCGAGATACAGCAGCCCGCGCTTTTCATCGATTGCCGGGGTTGTCCACACCGAGCCGCCGCCGTAGCGCCAACTGTCCTTGTACTTCTCGAGACTTGCGCGCTCGGCGGCGAGGTCACGGTTGAGGGTCTGGCCCCAGGCGGTGGTGGACTTGAGGTCGCCTTCCCAGCCCGCATCCGTCACATACCAGCGCCAGCGTTCGGCGCCGGTTTTGGCATCCAGCGCCAGCAGAAAACCGCGCAAGCCCAAATGCTCGCCGCCCAGACCGGCGACGGTAAGGCGCGCCTCTCCGCCTTCCTTGGTCTCGACATGCAGGCCGTAACCGGCACCGGTCACGCCCACCAGCACCAGATCGCCCACCACCTGTGGCGCCATGTTCGCGCTATAGCCGGTGTTGCCCGTCTGCTTGGCGCCGGCGAACTCGGGCACGTTCAGCATCTGCCCCAGATCTTCCATCGCGCCGACGTCGGTGTCGGTCAGCGGGTGTTCCCACAGGGGTTTGCCGGTGTGGCGATCAAGCGCAATCAAACGCGCATCGATGGTCGCGATGAAGACCGCCTGCTCGCCCACCGCGACGCCCCGGTTGGCCGGTCCGCAGCAGGTGTCCTTGCGGGTCAGGGTGTGGGTGTAGCGCCAGCGCTCGGCGCCGGTTGCGGCGTCCAGCGCAATCACATGGTTGAACGGGGTCGAGACGTACATCACGCCGTCTCGCACCAGCGGCGTCGCCTGAAACGAGCCGTTGATGCCGGTGTGCACCGACCAGGCGCGGCGCAGGCCGGTGACGTTGCCGGTGGCAATCGCCGACAGCGGGCTGAAGCGGGTGTTGGCGGCATCGAGTCCGTGCAGGGGCCAGTCGCTGTCACCGCCCTGGGCGGAGACCAGCGCCGGCGCCAAAGCAAGCACGGCGGACAGCATGAGCGCGGGGCGTACTGACATGGGCAATCTCCATCGGCAGGCTGCCGCATCCTAAACAGCGCCCTGCCAAAGTGCGAGCCTTGGCGTAGCCGCCACGGCCTGACGGCGCATAAGATGCGGCCATGAGTGTAGAAGACCTTCTCGAGCAGGACGCGAGCACGCAGGCCGCAGCGGTCGCCAGCGGCGCGGTCAGCGCGCGCGAACTGGTGGCCGGCGCCATCGCCCGCATTGAAACGCTTAACCCGCACCTCAACGCTATCATCCATCCGCGCTTCGAGCAGGCGCTGGCCGAGGCCGCAGGACCGCTGTCCGGCCCCTTCGCCGGCGTGCCGTTTCTGGTGAAGGATTTGATGCTCTCCAATGCGGGCGAGCCGTATCACTGCGGAAGCCTGTATTTCCAGCGTCTGGGCCTGCGGGCCGACGAGGACAGCACGCTCGCAGCGCGCTACAAGGCGGCCGGCCTCATCGTGCTGGGACGCACCAACACGCCGGAATTCGGCAGCATCACCACCACCGAGCCGGCGGCCTATGGCCCCACCCGCAACCCATGGCACACCGCGCACTCGCCGGGTGGCTCAAGCGGCGGCTCGGCGGCAGCCGTCGCCAGTCGCATGGTGGCCGCCGCGCATGGCAACGATGGCGGCGGCTCCATTCGCATCCCGGCCGCGCACTGCGGGCTGGTGGGTATGAAGCCCGGCCGCGGCCGCATTTCCCACGGCCCGTCGCGGGGCGAACTGTGGCTGGGCGCAGCCAGCGAACACGTGCTCACCCGCAGCGTGCGCGACAGCGCGGCGCTGCTCGATCTCACCGCCGGCCATGTGCCGGGCGATCCTTACTACAGCGCGCCCGCCTCGCGGCCCTACCTCGCCTGCGCCGGCGAGGACCCGCCCCGCCTGCGCATCGGCGTGATGTATGAGACCCCGGGCGGTCGTCTGCCACTCGACCCGGACTGCGCCGCGGCGCTGGCCACCGCGGTCGCGCTGCTGAGCGATATGGGGCACGTGCTGACGCCAGACTACCCGCGCGCGCTGGATGCCGAAGACGACGCCCGGCACTTCATGCGGGTGGTGGCCGCCTCCATTGCGCACGACATCGACGAAGTCGCGGCGCGGGTCGGCCGACCGCCCGCGGCGGACGAACTCGAACCGCATACCGCCATCATCTATCGCAAGGGTCAGGCGCTGAGCGCTACCGACTATCTGCGGGCGCAGGTCTGGTGGCAGCGCTACGCGCGCGACATCCAGCACTGGTGGACGACGGGTTTCGACGTCCTGCTAACGCCCACCACCACTGCGCCGCCGCCGCGCATCGGCGCCTTTACCGGCAGCGAGGCGGATCCCATGGCGCCGCTGCGCGGGACCGTGCCCTACATCGCCTACACCATGCCCTTCAACCTGACCGGCCAGCCGGCCATTTCGCTGCCGCTGCACGTGGGGCGCGAGGGCCTGCCGATTGGCGTGCAACTGGTTGCCGCACTCGGCCGCGAGGATCTGCTCTACGGGCTGGCTGGCCAACTCGAACGTGCGGCGCCCTGGGCGCAGCGTCGTCCAGCCGCGTGATGCGCGCGCTGGCCGGATGAGCCAGCCTTGCCTATGCTCCGGGTGCAGCCCGCGTCGTCGGGTCTGCACATGCCTCTAAAAAATTCGACTACCGGGGAGATAACACCATGACCGCCACTGCCTGCGCCCTGCTCAGCCTGGTTGCCTGGGCCATCCTGTTGACGTTTGCACTGGTCTTCACCCGCGGCGCCGCCGGCGCCAAAGGGAAAGCGCTCAATTCCTTCAGCCCCGCCGGCACCGACCTCGATGGCTTCGGCTATCGGGTGACCCGCGCCCACGGCAACACGCTGGAAAATCTCGCCATCCTCGCCAGCCTCCTGCTCTACGCCCTCGCCACCCAGCAAACCCAGATCACCGACGGTCTGGCCGGTGTACTGGTCGGCGCGCGGGTCGCGCAGTCGGTGGTGCATATCGCCTCCGGCAGCGTGCCGGCGGTGCTGCTGCGCGCTACCGCGTTCACCGTGCAGATGGTCATCGGGCTCTACTGGCTCTGGCAGTTCTGGCACGTCGGCGCCGTCGGCTAAGCGCACGGGTCAGACATGAGCGACGCGCTGTCTGCACGGCTGGCTGAGGCCCAGCGCGTCGCCATTTTTACCGGGGCGGGCATCAGCACCGAATCCGGGGTGCCGGACTTCCGCAGCCCGGGCGGGATCTGGACCCGCCTCGCGCCGATCGACTTCAAGGACTTCCTGCGCTCGGAAGATCTGCGCCGCGAAGCCTGGCGTCGCAAGATTGAAATCGACCGCGACATGCAGGTGGCCGAACCGAACCGCGGCCACCGCGCCGTGGCCGCGCTGCTCGCCCGCGGCAAGGCACGCGCGGTCATCACCCAAAACATTGACGGGCTCCATCAGCGCGCCGGCATCGCCGAACAGGCGGTGATCGAACTCCACGGCAACGGCACCTATGCCCGCTGCCTCGACTGCGGGCTGCGCCACGAACTGGCGCCGATCGTCGAGGCCTTCACCCGCGAGGACCGCCTGCCCGAATGCATGGACTGCGGCGGCATCGTCAAATCGGCTACCGTGTCCTTCGGACAATCCATGCCGCCGGCCGCCATGCAGCGCGCACAGGCCGAGGCGCTGGCCTGCGACCTGTGCCTCGTGCTGGGGTCTTCGCTGCTGGTCTACCCTGCCGCCGGCATTCCGCGGATGGCGCGGCGTAACGGGGCCCGGCTGGTCATCATCAATCGCGAGCCGACGGATCAGGACCGACTGGCCGATCTGGTGCTACGCACCGACATCGGACCGACGCTGGGCGCAGCGCTGGGGGTGGAGTAACCCCCGCCCTTTTGCGGTAGCAAGTGCAGAATCGGTCACAGAACCTGTGCCGCTCCGTCGGCACACTGCGGGGTGTGCCCTTGTCGGCCGAGCGAGACCTTCGCTCGGGGTTGAGCTTGGGCTTTCACATACCCGGTAACGACCCGTGGATGGCGACTCCGGTCGCATCGCACGCGGCACGACTCGAAAGGAGCGACTAGCAATGCGCAGGTTCAATTTCCCGCTGCTTGCCTTGATTTTCAGCATTGGCACGGGCTTTGGCGCTACCCCGGCCGCGGCTGCCACCATCACCGCGACGCTGACCGCCGACAATTACTACGCCATGTATCTGGGCACCAGCACCGGTCAGGACGTGCGCTTCATCGGGCGCAACGAACTGGGCCGCAGCGGCAACCCCGGCACCTACAACTGGTCGCGGGCCGAAACCTGGACCTTCGATCCGCTGGCGAGCGACTACCTCTACATCGCTGCGTGGAGCGACAACAGCGTCGCGCAGGGCCTGATTGGTCAATTCACCTACGCCGGCGGGCAGTTCCTGAGCAATCTGACCGACGGCTGGGAAGTGGCGCTCGGCAATCTGGATCTGGGTGACAACTCGCCGGCGCCAACGGTCGGTGAGTTCGGGAGCATCGTCGCCGCCGCGACCTGGAACAGCGTGCAGTATTTTCAGAACCACGGGGTCAGCCCGTGGGGCACGATTGCCGGCATCTCCGCCAGCGCCAAATGGATCTGGGGCACGCCTAATCTGAATCAATCAGGGTCGGGCGCGGGCGAATACCAGATTTTTCGCCGTCCCCTGACCGGCATCACACCGACCCCGGTGCCACTGCCCGCCCCGCTCGCCCTGCTCGCCACCGGGCTGGCGCTGCTGCCGGGTTTGCGGCGTCGCGCGCAACCGACCTAAGCCCGTAACACGCTGGCCGCCACACCCAGCAGCGCGCCGCCGCCCAGCACCGTCAAGGGTGACCAGCGGAAGCGGAACAGCCCGAGGGCAGCGGCCAGCGCGATCATCACCGCAATCCCATCGGGTCCGGCTGACAGGCCGGCGGGAAACAGCACGTGGGCGGCAAAGAATGCGGCGAGGTCGAGCATGACGCCGACCACCGCGGCGGAGATGGCCAGCAGCGGCGCGGTGAAGGCGGGTCCGCGGCGGCTGGCTTCCACCAGCGGCGCGCCGGCCAGAATGAATACGAACGACGGTAAAAAGGTAAACCAGGTGGCGATTGCCGCACCGACCGCGCCGGCCAGCGGGCGGTACGCCGGACCGAAGGCCGCCTCGGTGTAGCTGCCAATAAAGCCCACAAAGGCCACGATCATGATGAGCGGACCGGGCGTGGACTCACCCAGCGCCAGACCGTCGAGCATCTGCGCCGGGCTGATCCAGCCGTAGCGTTCAACCGCGCCCTGATAGACGTAGGGCAGCACCGCGTAGGCGCCACCGAAACTGAGCAGGGCCGCTTTGGTGAAAAACCAGCCCATCGTGGTCCACGTGGAAGCCAGCCCGGTCCCCGCCACCAGCGCGGCCATCGGTAACAGCCACAGCAAAGCGCCCAGGGCGCACACCCGCACCCCTTGCCCCCAGGGCAGCCTGGACGATGCCTCAGCCGGCGCTGGTCCGGACCGCGGCGCCGTCGGCACACCCATTTGCGCCAGCCAGCGCTGCCCCGCCAGCAGGCCAATGCAGGCCGCACCCAGCACGATCAGCGGGAACGGCACGCGCAACCACTCGAGCGCCACGAACGCGCCGACCGCGAGCGCCACGTGCAGCGGCGAGCCGAGCGCGCGCCGGCCGATGCGCCAGGCGGCGAACAGCACGACCGCCACCACCGCCGGCTTGATGCCGTAGAACACCGCCGCCAGCAGCGGGAGTTGCCCAAACGCGAGATAGAGCCAGGCCAGGGCTGCAATCAGCACCAGCGAGGGCAGCACAAACAAGACCCCGGCGACCAGCCCACCGCGGTTCCCGTGCATCAGCCAGCCGAGATAAGTGGCGAGCTGCTGCGCTTCGGGCCCGGGCAGCACCATGCAGAAATTGAGCGCGTGCAGGAAATGCGGCTCGCTGATCCAGCCGCGCCGGTCAACCAGTTCGGTATGCATGAGCGCAATCTGACCGGCGGGCCCGCCGAAGCTGATCAAGCCGAGCTTCAGCCAGAAGCGCGCGGCCTGACGAAAGCTGACGGCCGGCGGCGGGATCGCGGGAGACGCGGACAGGGACATGCGTCGCAGTATTCCGAGCCACCGTAGCGGCGTCCAGCGCGCAACAAACCCCTCGCGCTCGGTTACGCTACCGTCACGTCATCCCGACGCCGACGGCGTCGCCCTGTCCGCAAAGGAAGCCCGATGAAAGTCATTCCGGAAATCGCCGCTCGCCACGCCGTCCACCGCAGCTGGCGCCATGAAATTCATCGCCACCCCGAACTCGCATACCAGGAACAGCGCACCGCCGATCTGGTGGTGCGGCAACTGGAAGCCGCCGGCATTCCCTACGTGCGCGGACTGGGGCGGACCGGTGTGGTGGCGACCATCGAGGGCCGCGCGTCAGGCAAGCGCGTGGGCCTGCGCGCCGACATGGACGCCCTGCCGCTGCAGGAATTCAACGAATGCACCTGGAAGTCGAGCAAGCCTGGCCTGATGCAT
>JALRCR010000109.1 GCA_023257255.1 Gammaproteobacteria bacterium
GCCAGCGTCAAGTCGGCAACAACCTGAGTCGGGGCAGCAAGCCCCTCCCACAATCGCGATGCCGAATCGCCGCCACGCGCATCGACCACCTAAGCCCGCGCAATCACCGGCAACACCAGATGCGAGGCGCGGAGTTCGTCGTGCCACACCGTGTTGGTGGCGCGCACAAAATCTGCTTCGGTCTCGGTCGCAATCACGCCGCCAGTATTGGTGTTGCGGTCGAAGCGGGGAAAGTTGGCGCTGGCCACTTCAAGCCGGATCCGATGCCCGGCGGCAAACACGTTTGCGGTGGCGACCAGATCAATTTCTATCCGGTACACCTCGCCCGGTGTCATCAGTTGCGGCGCCGACAGGCTTTCCCGGTAACGCGCCCGCAGGATGCCGTCGGTCAGGATGAGCGCCGTGCCGTCGGGGTGCACGTCGACCAGCTTGCCGGTGAAGTCGGTGTCGAGCGCGGATGAACTCACATACAGCACGAGCCGCACGGGACCCGTGACTTCCAGATCCCGCTCCAGCACCGCGCTGGTGTAGCACAGCACGTCGGCGCGCTGCTCGACTTCGCGCTGGTCGCGGGGGCCCGCGTTGGCCGCAATGAAAAGGCCCGGCAGAAAGCTCGCGCCGCCGACGGTGGGCACCGGATCGCGCGGGTCGTAGAGATAGCTGTCGGGCACTTCCTGACCCGGTGCGCGCGGCGACAGCACGCCGTCTTCGGCCTTCGTGCCGGCCGAGCCCGCGCTGTGCAGGTACCACTGCTGCCAGTCGGTGTCGGGCAGCGGCCAGTCGGCTTCCTCGCGCCAGACGTCCGGCCCCATCACAAAAATCTTGACCGGCGGTTCATCAAGCACGCCGTTGGCCTCGCCTTTCAGGAAATGATCGAACCAGCGGATCTGCATCGCGGTGACGTCGGCTACGCCGTCGTGCGCCATCAGGCCAAAATTGCGCGCCGGATACACCCCGCCGTTGTAGCCGTGCACCCAGGGCCCAATGACCAGCTTCTGCGGGGTGCGGTCTTTCATCGCGGCATAGTTGGCCAGCGTGCCGCCGAGGAAAAGGTCGTACCAGCCGCCAAAGTTAAGCGCCGGCGTGGTGATTTTTTCGTAGTGCTCGCAAGGCGCAGCGGCCCGCCAGTAGTCGTCGTAGTCAGGATGCGCCAGCCAGTCCTTCACATAGGGCGTGAGATTGGCGACTGCCGGCAGCTCGCACAGCGGCAGATGCCAGTAGTTGGCGGCCACGGCATCCGCCGCGCCGATCGCGGTGAAGACGCCCGTCGCGTCGCCCGTGCCATGCAGCAGCCGGCGCACGGCTTCCGCCACGCCAAACGTCGCGCTGGCCCACTGCAGCATGAAGCCAAGCTGAAACGCGCCGCCCTGATAGGTCCATTTCTCGTAGTACTGGTCGGTCGTGATGAACGGCGCAATGGCTTTCAGCGCCGGCGGCGCTTCGATTGCCGCCAGCCACTGCGTGGCGCCGTAGTAGGACGCGCCCATCATGCCGACCTCACCCGTCGACCAGGGCTGAGCCGCCGCCCAGGCGATGGCATCGGCGCCGTCTTCTGCTTCCTGAAAATACGGGCTGAATTCACCGCCCGAGGCCCAGGTGCCTCGGCAATCCTGCACCACCACCGCGTAGCCGGCCTGCGCCACGCGCAGGATGTCGCCGGCCAGAAACAGCAGCACCGGCTGTTCCTTGTTGTAAGGCAGTCGCATCATCACCACCGGAAAAGGCCCCGGGCCGGCCGGGCGGTAGACATCGGTCGCCAGCAGCACGCCGTCGCGCATGGGCACTTGCAGGTGTTTATCGATGAGCAATTGCATAGACCGGCTCCCCTCTTGTTGTGCTGTTTATGTGCCGACTGTGGCGCTTTCCGACGCTGCTGTTAAGCCCTGCGCGCAGGCCGCCTCATCCGCCCCGGTCATACTGGCGTAAGCAGCCGTGTGCAATGCTGTCGTCCTCGTTCATGCAGGAACCGTCCATGACCGCCGATGCTTTCTCTCCCCCTCGCCGCCGCTTTCTGCGCGGCGCCGCGCATACGCTGGCCGGCCTCGCCCTTGGCCCCTCGCTGCTCGCGCTCAGCCAGCCGCTACGCGCCGCGACGCTCGCCGGCGTTGGGCCTTTGCAGCCGCCGGACGCGCTGGGGATCTGTCTACCCGCCGGCTTCACCGCGCGCATCGTCGCGCGTGCCGGCGAGCCGCTGCCCGGCGCTGCGGCAGACAGCTATCGCTGGCATCGCGCGCCGGACGGCGGCGCCACGTTTGCTATGCCCGACGGCGGCTGGGTGTATGTCTCGAACAGCGAAGTGATGGACACCGGCGGCGTCGGCGCGCTGCGCTTTGCCGCCGACGGCCGCGTGCAGCAGATGTATCCCATCCTCGCCGGCACCAGCCGCAACTGCGCCGGTGGCGCGACCCCCTGGGGCAGCTGGTTGTCCTGCGAGGAACACGCGCAAGGGCTGGTGTTTGAGTGCGATCCGCTGGGCGTGCGCAAGGCCGAAGTGCGGCCCGCCCTGGGCAGCTTCAAGCACGAGGCGGTGGCGATCGACCTGGCCAGCGGCCTCTTGTACCTCACCGAAGACGAGCCCGACGGTTGTCTGTACCGCTATGTGCCGGCCGTGCGCGACGCGCAGGGTCGGCCCGACCTTGCGCGCGGCCGGCTGCAGGTGGCGCAGGTGAATGATGCCCAAAAGATTCAGTGGCTCGACCTCGCGCAGCCCAATCCGGGTAAAGGCGACACCCAGACCCGTCACCAGCTGAAAGCCGCCACCCGCTTCAACGGCGGCGAAGGCATCTGGTACCGCGACGGCGACATCTACTTCACCACCAAGGGCGACAATCGCGTGTGGCAGTACACACCCGCCACCGGCGCGATTCGCGTCATCTACGCGCTGGCGGAATCGAAAACGCCCATCCTGAGCGGCGTCGACAACATCACCGCCACCGCCGGTGGTGATCTCCTGATCGCCGAAGACGGCGGCCACATGCAGCTCGTCATCATCGACCGCCGCGGTCAGCTGGCGCCGCTGTTGCGCATCACCGGTCAGGACAGCTCGGAAATCGCCGGGCCTGCCTTCAGTCCCGATGGGGCGCGGCTGTACTTCAGCTCGCAGCGCGGCGGCGACGGCGGGCTGGGGGATTACGTACGAGGTGAGCGGGCCGTTTGGGCGGTTTGTGGGGTAGGGGTTTAATCGCCGCGTTCGATGAGCAGGCAGTCTTCGCCGGGGAGGCGCGTGATGCGGACGAGCCGACCTTCAATGACGCTCGCGGGCAAGTCGTCGAACAGGCTGCGTAACTGCGCGGTCAGGAAGGCGGTCGACGACTGCGCCTCAAGATCACTTTCTCCAAGCTTGTTTAGCGCGACGCTTTTGAAGAAGCCGTAGAGATAACGGTCGTTGATTTTGACCGTTCGCGTGCGGTCCCTCGCCGGCCCATGCTTGCCCAGCATGATGCACAGCTGGTTGCCGCTGCCGAGGACCTTGTACAGCCCGCTGCCGGGCCCGGGTCGCTTCATGTACTCGTGCAGGCGCCAGTCGATGCGCTCGCGTACGGCCTTGGCAAAGGCCGCGACGTCCTCAATGACGGGACCGATGTAGCGCAGTTCGCGGGTCGCCTCTGACCATGCAAACCAGGGCGAGGGCTGTTCCGTATTGCCCCCAATGAGCGCGTTGATCGGGTTGCGCTGTAGGTAGTCGAGGAGCGCCTCGTCGCTGACGTCGAAAATCTGCTCGATGGCCGTGCCGTCGATGTCGGGCCGGAAGCGCTCCTTCCCGAAATGCTCGCGGAAATGCGCGCAAAGTGCTGAAGCGCCGACCGCCGTCTGAAATTCCCGGTGCTTGAGCAGCGCCTGCAGACTGACCATTTTGTAAGACTTGGTCAGCGGGGTTTTTTCGAGATAGCGCAGAAACTCGCCGCAGCGCGCTTCGAGCGCTTGTTCCGTTTCGCTTAGCCGATCGCAGACCGCCAGCACGCCATGCCAGCTGCCAAAGGCGCGCACGAACTGCCGCGCGGAAAATCTGGCCAGCCGGTCGACTTCCAGCACGTCTGGCCGCCGACCCAACGCGCTGCGCAATGCTTGCCACGCCTCGATCAGGGCGTCACGCAGCTTGGTGGTCTGGTCCAGCGACTGGCGTAGCGTTGCCAGCGCGACCGGCGCGAGATGGATGACGACGCCGGGCAAGGCCAGCGCGCCGTTTTGCGCCGTCAGTTGGCGCAGCGCCTTGCGCTGGGCATCCGGATCGATGCGCTCGTCCCCCACCAGAAACGGCAGCTTGAAACTCGCGCGTCTATAGTTGCCGATGAAATCGATGACCGTCAGAACAGACTTCGCCTCGTGCAGGCGCAAGCCGCGGCCCAGTTGCTGCACAAAGATCGTCATAGATTCGGTAGGGCGCAGGAACAGCACCTGATCCACACAGGGGATATCCACGCCCTCGTTGAACAGATCAACGGTGAACAGCACCCGCACCGCGCCGCTTGTCAGTTGCCGAATGGCGTCGGCACGGTCGTGGCTGTCCGGCCCCGAGTGGACGCTCAGGGCCGGCACGCCCTGCCTGATGAAATACGCGGCCATGAAGTTGGCGTGCGCAATCGACACGCAAAACCCGAGCGCAGCCACGCTCGCGTGCGTGCGGTGCTCTGCCAGCACCAGCGCCGCGCGTTCATCGGTATTGAAGCGCAGCGTCAGGCGCCTCGCGTCATAGCCGCTGCGGGTGTTGTTCAGCAAGGAGTCGTCGTAATGCACGACGTCGGCCACACCGTAGTAATGGAAGGGGCACAGCCAGCCAAGCGCTATGGCTTCAAACAGGCCCACCTGGTAAGCGACGTTGTCGTCGCAGAGCGCGTGCACATCGCGGTTGTCTGCGCGATAAGGCGTGGCGGTCAGGCCGAGCAGGAAGCGCGGCCGCAGCGCTTCCAGCACACGCCGATAGCTCTCGGCGGCCGCGTGATGAAATTCGTCAACGACGATGTGATCAAATTGCGCGGCGGAAAGGGCGGCCAGCACCTCGGGGCGCGTCAGGGTTTGTATGGTCGCAAAAACCATGTCGCGATCGAGTTCGCGCTGGCTGCCTTGAACGAGCCCGCAACTGCGATTGGGATGCACCGCGCGATAGGCGGCTTCGGCCTGCACCAATAGTTCTTCGCGGTGGGCAATGAACAGCGTGCGCTGAAAATCGGTGGCGTCGAAAGCGGCGAGACAGGTTTTGCCCAGCCCGGTCGCCGCCACGACCAGCGCCCGGCGCTCACCGTCTGTGCGCAGTCGGGCCAGTTCGCGCAGCGCCAGTTGCTGCATCGGGCGTGGGGTGAGCGCAGGCAGCGCTGCGGACTGGGTCCGCGCATAGGGCAGCGGCTGCCGCCGCGCGGCGTAGGCGGCGATAAAGTCAGGTGTCAGCGGCAGGCTGTGCGGGTCCTCGAATAGCGATTCGAAGGCCTGACTGATGGCCGCCATGGGCGCACCGCTGTCAAAGTCGAGCACCGACCAGGTCCACTCAACGCCTTCCAGCAGGCCTGCGCGCGAGAGATTGGCCGAGCCGATGTAGGCGCGACCCGAGCCATCGTGGCGCTCGAACCAGTACACCTTGGGATGAAAACTGCGCGCCGGATTGACGTAGATCCGGGCGTCGAGCCGCCCGGGGATGCGCGTCAGTATCTCTAAGGCCTCGGGCTCGGTGGTGTCGAGATAATCGGTCGTCAGCACGCGCAGCGAGGCGCCCCGCAGCAGCGCGGCGCGCACGCTGCCCTCGAGCAGGCGCAGGCCGCTGTGCATCAGGAACGCAACCGCCAGCGAGGCACGCCGACAGCGTGTGAACTCAAGTTGCAGGGCGTCGAGCAGGCTGCTCGAGCCACCGATATGCAGGCGCGTAACGCTGTCCTGCGTATAGGCGTGGCTTAATTCATCGACAGTTGCGCGCAGGCGTCGCAGACCGTGTGCGACGTCGCCGGCAGCGGGGTTCAGCAAGGCCTCGCTTACCGACAGGGATTGGCCGAGCAGGGTGCGGACCTGTGCTGCCGGCGTCCCGCGTGCGCCGCCAGCGCTTGCGTAATGGCCGCGTTGGTCCGCGATCAAATCGCCGCCCAGCAAGGCCTCGCGCAGTCTGGCTAGCGCAACCTGTAGGCTTGGTTCGGTCACGGTGCCGACCAGTAGTCCGCCTTGTCGGGCATCACCCAGCGCACGCCACCTCGCGGGTCGGCGCGGTCGCCGCGATACCGCGGGATGAGATGCAGATGCACGTGCATGACCGTTTGACCGGCCGCCGGGCCATCATTCAGGCCAAGGTTAAAGCCGTCCGGATGGCGGTTTGTCAGCAGTGTCTCGCGGCACTGGTCGAGCAGAGCGAACATCGCTTCGCGCTCGGCGTTTTCCAGCTCAAAAAACGACGCGACGTGTCGGCGCGGGATGATCAGCATATGGCCGGGTGAGACTGGATAGGCGTCGTCCAGTGCGAGGGCGAGCGGCGTGGACAGCCGGATGCGCGCAGCCGGCAAGCTGCAAAAGACGCAGGCCTTGGTTTGCAAGGCGGGGCTGCTCATGCGGAGTGTTGCCACACAAGGGGAGCAAGCCTTGCCATGCCCTACCGTCCCACTTCCCCACCATCCGGCCCAAACACCCGCACTACTTCACACATTTCTACCCGTTCGCGCCGGGTCTTCTCGCAGCGGAGCGCGGCGGCCGCTTCGGCCAGCTCGCGGCTGGGCCAGCCGCAGGAAAATTCGTGGCCGTGCAGGCCGTTGCTGTCCTGAACGAAGACGTCGGTGCTCCAGCCGGCAGGGAAGCACCAGGCGACGCGCAGGCACTGACCGGGTTTGACGCCGCCCGCGGCGCACGCGCGCCGGGCACAGGCGAAGGCCTCGTCGGGCGAGCTGCCGGCACAGACGCCGGTGGCGGCTTCCGGGGCTTGAACAAAGGCGATACCAAGCGGGCCTTGCGCCCAGACGGGGCGCGCGCTGAAGGCGCCGAAGAGGGCGACCAGCACTAGCGCGGGAAGGCGCGTCATACCGCCCCCGATCCGGCGTCACCGGCGGCCTCATCCAAAGCGCGCGAAAGGGGGCGCAATTCGGCCGCGAGGGTATTGAGGAAGCGCCCCGTGTGGTCGCGGGCCAGCGCCGCGTGGCGGCACAGGACTTCGCGTGCCCGCGCATGGTCGGTGCAGGCTGCCAGTTCCTGAGCGCATTTGCGCAGCCTGGCCGCGCGTGCGGCCGCCGCCCCCAGCGGGCCGCCGCTGCGGGCGGCCATGTCTTCCCAGGCAGCGCGTTGCTGCAGGCTGGACAGGGCGGCGTGGAGGGCGTCAGACATGGCGGGCACTCTAGCACCCCCCTGCTGACGGACGGACTAGTTGCAGCCCATCGGGCCGCACAGCGCGTTGAAGCGATGGCCGCGTGAGTCCTGCCCCTGAATGCTGCGATAGCCGCCGCCCAGATTGTGCGAGGAACTGCTCCAGCTGGATCCATCGGCCGCGTGGCCGTGGCTGAAACTGCTGTTGCCGATGCGGTTCGTGGTCTGGTTCCAGCTGTTGCCGGTGCTGCTGCTGTAGCCCTGCATCAGGGTGGTGTTGCCCAGCTGGTTGATGGTGTAGTGATTGCCGCTGGCGTCGGTGCAGCTGCGAAAGCTGCCGGTGCCGTAGCAGCCGGCGTGGCCAAGGCCGGGCAGGGCGAGGAACAGCAGGGCGAGAAGCGGGGCGTGGCGCATGGCGAAGTCCTGGTCGGGCGTGTTGAAGAAGTCCGACTCTAGCGCCGCGCGGTCGGGCGGTTAAGCGCAAAAAGGAGCGCAATTGCCCGGCATTTGGCGTTTACCTGACGCAGCATGGTCGCGCGTTAACACGCGATTCATCCGCGCGGGCTGAGCATGGCGCTCGCCTCCGAATGAGGCTGATCCAAGGCAGCTCGCGGCGCAAAACGCCCGGCTGGGGAAATCGCTGGACGTTTGCTCATCGCCGCAGGAGGCGCCGTGACATCGGAGTTGCTCAAACGAGGGATCGTGGTCTGCGCGCTGGCCGCGCTGATTCCACTACCGCGCACGGTGCCGGCGCAGACCCCGCCCGCGACGTCGACCAGCGAGGCGCTGGCGCTGGAACCGCCGGCCTCGGCCGAGGCACTTGAAGCGACCGCGCTGGAAGAACTGCTGGCGCCCATCGCGCTCTATCCCGACGCGCTGCTGGGTGCGATGTTTGCCACGGCCTCGCATCCGCAGGAAGTGCTGGACGCCGGCAACTGGCGGCTCGACAAGCAACAGCTAAGCGGACGTGAGCTGGACGATGCCGCCGAGCGCTCGGGCTTTGGACCCGGCGCGCGGATGCTGCTGGCCTTCCCCTCGGTGCTCGACATGATGTGCCAGAACTTCGCCTGGACGCGGCGCCTCGGCGCGGTGTTCAACGCCGACCAGACGGCGCTGATGGCGGCGGTGCAGCGCCTGCGGGCGCAGGCGGTCGCCAAGGGCAACCTGACCTCCACGCCGGAGCAGGAAGTCTCCCAGCGCACGGTCGATGCGCAACAGGTGGTGGAAATCACGCCGGCCAATCCGCGGGTCTTCCATGTGCCGCAGTACAACCCGGAAGCGGTCTACACCCAGCCGGCAGCGGTGCCGGCGCAGTTTGTGTCGGTGCCGGGCGAAGTCGGCGTCTCGCGGGTGGTGGCCAGCTCCAGCAGTGGCTTCAGCACCGGGCAGGTGGTCGCCGCCGGGGTAATCGGGTTTACCGCCGGCATCGTGTTGTCGAATCTGTTTGATGACGACCGGCGGGTGCATCGCGAGTACTACAACCGCTACCCCTGCCCGTATCCGCGCTGGGGTGCGGGCTATTTCTACTACGACAACCGCCCCTGGTCAGTGACGGTTTATCGGTACCGCCCCTACTACGGTTACGGCTTCCGGCCCGGCTATCGGCCGGGTATCGGCTATCGTCCGCCGCCGGACTATCCCTGGTACTGGCACCGCCCGCCGGTCTGGCAACGGCCGCCGCCGGGCTATGGTCCGCAGGTGGTGGTGAACGTCCACCAGACGCAGGTGAACTACTTCAACCGCTTCGAGGGGCAGGGCGTGCAGGCGCTGGGCGGCAAGCCGCGGCCGACGCTGGTCACCCAGCCCGTGCGCGAGCAGGTGAATACCCACTACCGGCCAAAACCCAAGCCGCAGGCGCAGTTGCCACCCCGACCGACCACCGCAACCGGGATCACCGTGGCGCCGCCGCCCGGTCGTCCGATCACCCGGCCGGTGCCGCGCCCGGACGGCAACGCGCAGGGCGTTGGCCGTCCCGGGGGGAGCGCAGGCTTGTCGCAAGAGGGCGGTCGGCCACGGCCTGAAGGTGGCCGGCCGCCGCCGCAAATGCCGAACGTCAGCGAGCAGGATCTGCAAGACCGCCTGCCGCCCGGACTGCGTCCACCGCCGCGACCCGCGCCCGAGGGGCGACCGAGCACCGTGCTGCGTCCGGGCGTGCCCCCGGCGACGCGCCTGCCGCCGTCCGACGCCAGCCAGAGCCAGCGGCCGGACAGCCGCCCGGCATCGGTCGATCGCCGGCCCGCGCCGCGTCCGGCCGACCGCCCGACGACGGTGCTGGCCCCCGAACCGGCCGCAGTCCGCCTGCCGCCGCCCGTCCCGCTTCCGGCGACGCGGCCTGCCCCGGTGGAACGGCCCGCGCCGGCGCCTCGTCCCGTCGGGCCGTCCCCCATGCCCGGCCTGCGCTTACCCGCCCAGCCGCTGCCGCCGCCCCGTCCGGCGCCAGAGGCCGCGCCGCTGCGCCGCCCCGCGCCTGGCCCGATGGCGCGACCCGAAACGCGTCCGGCGCCAGCGGCCAGCGCGCGCCCGCAGTCCGGCAATGCGTCCACCCCGCAGGACCCGCGCGCGTTTGCCAAACCGCGGCGCGGATCCGACGATGAACGGCGATAACCCAAGGAGAGTTCCCATGCGTCTGCCCAGCAGTTTTGTTTTGTGTCTTGGTTTGAGTCTTGCGCTGCCCGCGGCCGAGGCGGTCGACCTCAACACCCTCAAAAGCGTCACCGGCGCGGTCAGCGGTGCGACCGCCAGCAAGCCCGGCAGCAGCGCCAGCGGGCTGTCGAACAGCGACATGACCGGGGGACTTAAAGACGCCCTGGCCGTGGGCGCGGAGCGTGCGATCAAGGGGCTGGGCAAGGCCGGCGGCTTCCTCAACGACAAGTCGGTGCGAATCCCGCTGCCGGGCCCGCTGCAGAAAGCCGACGGCGCGCTGCGCATGCTGGGGCAGGGCAAGCTGGTGGACGAGTTTGAAACCACCCTCAACAAGGCCGCCGAGCAGGCCGTGCCCAAGGCTGCGCCGATCGTGGGCAAGGCAATCCGCGAGATGAGCATCGCCGACGCCAAGGCCATGCTGAATGGCCCGGACGATGCCGCCACCCGTTATTTCAAGAGCAAGACTTCCGGCGCGCTGAGCAGCGCCTTCCTGCCGATCGTGAAGTCCACCACCGACAGCGCCGGCGTGACCAGCGCGTTCAAAAAGCTCGTCAGCAAGGCCGGTCCGGCGGCCGACCAACTCGGCGGCAGCGCCGACGTCGACAAGTACATCACCGAAAAAACGCTGGACGGTTTGTTTCTCAAACTCGCCGCCGAAGAGAAAAGCATTCGCCAGAACCCGGCAGCGCGCAGCACCGACCTGCTGAAAAAAGTATTTGGCGGGAAGTAGGCTCAGGCGCCGGACGCGTCGCCGGCCGTGCAGGAGATCCGATCTGCTACCGCTCGCATCAATCATCGCGCCCCCCGTGGGAGCGGCAACGCCGCGACGCCAGCGCCAAGTCCAGGACAACCGCAGTCGGGGCAAAATGCCCCTCCCACGAATCCTGTTCCACGCACCCGTGCCCCCGTGGGAGCGGCAACGCCGCGACGCCAGCGCCAAGTTCAGGATCACCTGAGTCGGGGCAAAATGCCCCTCCCACGAATGCTGTTCGACGGAGCGGCAAGTCCGGGACCACCCGAGTCGGCGCAGGACGCCCCCCTTGTCGGCACGCTTGCCCTGCCGCGATAGTGCAGACCTCGGCTCAAAACCCGGCGCCGGCAGGCGCGTCACCAAAAAAACACCATGGGGAGAACGCTCAAATGAAATTCGGCACCATGCTTTATTCCACTGACTTCGCCATGCGGCCGGATGATTTTGCGCAGGCCTGCGAAGAACGCGGCTTCGAGTCCGTGT
>JALRCR010000010.1 GCA_023257255.1 Gammaproteobacteria bacterium
ACCTTTGAATTCCACGTTTTGATCCATGTGAACTGGTAGAGACGCCGGGTCAAACCCAAGCCCCGTGTGGGCCACGCGGATGCGTAACACGCCACCCGCCGCGTCGCGCAGATGCTGGCAGTCGATCGTCAACTCGGCTTCTTTAAGCGCCTCAAGGCGTTGCTGTCTGGCCTCGTAGTAGTCGGCGAAGCCGTTGGGGCCTTGTTTGATTTCCGAACTCAAACCCAGCAAGCCGTGCTCCAGCGCATTCGAGAATAATTCTGTCAGCACCATAAACAGCGGCGTGCGGAGTGCCCCTAAACCCTGCGCGGTATCCATCACCTGCATCACCGTTGCGACGGGTTCGGATTTCTTGAGGGCGGTTGCGTCCAGATTGATCAGGAAACCCCAGTGACCCGGCGGCTTACTGACCGGCTTGGGCGCCGACTCTTTCTTGCCGCGGGTGTTGAGCTCGGGTTCGCAGCGGAAACTCAGAATGGAAATGTCGTCGCTTTGCGGGGCGGTTTGCACATGCGCCGCGAGGCTCTCCAGCAAGGCATCAAAGCGCTCGTCCATTGAACCCGGACCGGCAATCGCGCCTTCGAGCCGTTGATTGCCAAACAGTTCGGCGTTCGGCGCATGGGCCTCAACCAGACCGTCTGAGTAGGCAATCACCTGATCACCAGGCTGCAAGGCCATGGTGACCGAGCGGCTGCTGTAGCGCTCCGGCGCCACAATGCCCAGCGGGAGGTTGACCGACCGGAAGCGGCTGATGATCTCGCCCTCGGCCGAACGTACGAGCACGTCCGGCAGTCCACCGTTCCACACCTTCAGCATGCCGGTTTCGTTTTCCAGCTCCAGAATCGCGGCCGACAGGAAACGATCTACCGGCAGCAGCGCGCACATCTTGCGGTTGAGCTCGACCACGATTTCATCCAGCGCGAAGCCTTTGTTGACCATCGAGATGAACACCCCGTGGACGGTCATCGCGCCGATAGCAGCCGGTAACCCGTGCCCGGTAAAGTCGCCGACCAGAAAGCACTGCTCGCCGGTCGGCCGGGTGGCGGCCAGGATAATGTCGCCGTTCAGCAGCTCCATCGGCTGCAAGACGTAACGGATGTTTGGCAGCGCCAGATCTTCGCGGGTGCCAACGTTATCCAGAATTCGCTTGGCCACTTCCAGATCGCGCTGCTGGCGATTGCGATAACTCGCCAGTTCATCCCGCTGTCTGGCCAGATCGAGATGCATCGCGCGAACCCGCATGGCGGCGTCGATTTTGGCCTGCAACAGCATTCGGCTGTAAGGTTTGGTCAGGAAGTCGTTGCCGCCAACTTCAATGCAACGTCGAAGCTGGACTTCGTCGGAGATGGCGGTGAGGAAAATGACCGGCACGAACACATCGCCCAGCATTTCCTTGATCCGCGAGGTGGCCTCGAAGCCGTCCATCGCCGGCATCATGATGTCCATGAAAATCAGATCGGGGACCTGGGTGCGGCAGATTTCGCAGCCGCGCTCTCCGTCTTCGGCCTCAATGATTTCGAAGCCCTGGCCGCGCAACATGGCGGCCAGCACCATGCGATTGACCGCCTCGTCGTCAACGACCAGACAGCGCAGAGGTCGTTGCGCGTTGTCCTCGCCAAGGTCTTTTTCGAGCGCGGCCATCAGCTTTTCAGACCTCCTGTATCGCGGATCAGGTGCAATTTGAGCGCTCAGTCAATCTGCATGAGCTGGTCGAAATTGGCAACGCCGAGGATGTCCTTGATTGCCGGATTTGCGTTCTTGATCTGCAGCGACCGCTGGCTACCACCCGCGTGTTCCTTGAGCTGCAACAACATGCCGAGCGCGGAACTGTCCATGTAGGTCGTTTCCCGCAGGTCGATGATGTAAGTCTCGAAGCGCGGACGGTCGCCCGCATAGGCGGCACGCAGGGCCGAGTGGGCCGAAAAATCGAAGCGCTCGCCCATGCGGATATGCAGCGTTTTGCCGTCGACCGAGGCAGAAGAAGTAATGGCCATGAGTAGCGTCTCCCTTGAAGGGCTAGAAGAGTTCGATATCGCCGCCGTCCATGTCCTGCTGTACGGCAGGCTTGCGCGGAAGCGAGTTTTTCATTGTGACCGAGGCCTGTGCGAGTGCATCTACCACGACATCATGGTCTTTCACCTGGTAGCGCGAAATCAGCTGCCCGCACTGAACCATGTAGTGGTCGATGCCTAACGCGGTCTGTGCGGAGTGCTCGCTGATCTGCCGCACGATGTCTTCAAACTGCAGCGAGCGTACGGCGTCGCCGGTGCGGCGACCGATCGCGACCGACAGTTCGGTGGCTTCATTGAGGCGGTCGTGCAGGAAGCGCTCGAAAAGCTGCAGGCGGCTCATCATCAGGTCAACCCGCCGCTTGCTCTTCAGCAGCACGCTGACGTCCAGCGACGCGGCCGCCCCTACCGACACCCTGGCGCGTTCGATCGAGTTACGTGCCTCTTCAACCTGCTCACGAATCAGGTCGTTGAACTGGTTGGAGTTATGCGAAAGATTTCGCACTTCGTCGGCCACGACTGCGAAGCCGCGACCCGCCTCGCCAGCGCGCGCAGCTTCAATCGCCGCATTGAGCGCGAGCAGATTGGTCTGCTCCGCAATGCCACGAACGTTGGCAAGCAGCGAGAAAATATGGTCCATCTTGGCGGTCATTTCATCGATCAGCGACACGCTGTCCATGTTGTGCTTACTCGACGTGACACACATGGAAACGAAGTGCCGCATTAGCTCCGAGGTGCTATCGACCAGCGATCCGATAGTGAGCCCGGTCGCGTCTTCGGCTTCAAGTTCTTCCTCGCGACCTAGACCAGCGGTAAGTGCGCCAATCACCTGCTCCATCAAGCGGGTCTGCTTTTGCGAATCGCCGTCCAGCCCGTGAAAGGCTTGGCTCAGGGTATAGATGGCGTCTGCCGTGATACTTCTGACCTGGTCGGCATTGTCACGCAGGTCGGTAACGCTATTGCGAACCGTCTCGTTGACCTCGCTATAGAGGTGGCGTAGCTGGCTGCGCTCGTCCGGCGCGGACGAAAACGCCACCATCGATTCCGATTGGGCTGATTCAGCGCCCTTCGTTTTCAAGGCATAGGCCCAGGCTGCGGCCGTGGCTGCCACCGCCAGAATGGCGACCACTGCGTGCGCGTGGCCCCACACCGACACCACAATCAGCGCCGCCGCAGTCACGGCGATCTGGGGCCATTGTGGGTTGGATTTCATCGTCGTCATGAGCTTTCCTCAAGCGGTCAGTTGCGGCAATCGGCACTGATGGTTAATCGGACGCCGGTGTCCGATTCTTTAGTACTCCGCGCAAAATATTTTGCTTAGCGGGCGGCAAAAATCAGACTCTGCGCGGCAATCAGGTGGAGCGGCAGCACGATATCGGCCGCACCGATTTTCACGGCCTGCGCCGGCATGCCCCAAACCACGCAGCTTTTCTCGTCCTGGGCCACCGTTCCTGCCCCCGCGTCTTTCATCGCTTTCAGGCCCACCGCGCCATCGGCCCCCATGCCTGTCAGCAGCACTCCGGTGGCGCTGGCGCCGGCATATTTCGCGAGCGAATTGAACAGCACGTCGACCGAGGGCTTGTGTCGATTGACCAGCGGTCCGTCGTCGAGGCGGCAGATGTAGCGGCTATCAACCCGTTCGACCCGCATGTGCAGATGACCGGGGGCGACATAGGCATGCCCCTGCAAAACCGGTTGGCCGTCCTCGGGAATGCAGACTTTCAAGGCGGTGCTGCTATCGAGTCGCCGCACGAAAGGCGGGCAGAACGATTCCGGGATGTGTTGCACGATCACAATGCCCGGGGCGTCTTCGGGCATGCCCTCCAGCACCTGGCGGATCGCTTCGGTGCCGCCGGTAGACGCCCCAATCCCGATAATACGGTCGGATGCACGACTGCCACGCAGCGCACTCGCCACCGCCAGCGCCCGGTCGGCCGGCTTCTGTACCGAACCTGTACGATCGAGATCCTGCGGCGGGCGCGGCCGCGCTTTGGCCGCCGCACGAACCTTGGTCACGATTTCCTCGGCATATTCCCGCAGGCCGTTTTCAAGGTTGAGCTTCGGTTTGGTCACAAAGTCGATGGCGCCAAGTTCCAGCGCACGCAACGTAACCTCGGCGCCGCTCTCGGTCAGGGACGAGATCATGACCACGGGCAACGGATGCAAGCGCATCAGATTCTTCAGAAAGGTCACGCCGTCCATCCGCGGCATTTCCACGTCCAGCGTCAGCACATCCGGCTTCAAACGCTTGATTTCCTCGCGTGCGATGTACGGGTCGGTCGCCGTACCCACTACTTCCAGGTCCGGCACATTGCGGAAAATCTCGGTGAGCACCTTTTGGACCACAGCGGAGTCGTCGACAATGAGGACTCGGGCTTTTTTCACGATGGGGCTCCTTCATTAAACATGGTGACCGGGCGCGCGCGTGGCTCACCTTTCAAGGTGTCAAGATAATCACGCTCGCGCGTCACAATGGTGTCGTTTGCCATACTGCGCAGCACCTTGATCTGCGCGTTGCCGCTCAGCGGGTTGAAGCAGATTTTGACGGGCCAGTCGCCGCCTACGTGCTGCCCCATCATTTTCAGGCGCTCGGTACGGATGTATTCCAGGGCGAACGCGATATTGCGGGCACCCACATCGGCCGTGTTCTTGAGTACCCGTCCGCCGCCCGCAATTTTGATGTGGAGTCGGTCGCGCTTGCCGCCGTTCTGCAGCAAGCCGTTGATTAAGTGTTCCATCGCATAGCTGCCGTAGCGGGTGGCATCGTTTGGCTTGGAGAAATCGATGTCGCTGGGGTCGCCGCCGCCCGGCAACATGAAATGATTGGCGCCGCCCACCTTGGCGACCGGGTCCCAGACGCAGGCCGCCACGCAGGACCCCAGCGTGGTGAGGATGTTTTCATCCATACCGGTCACGTAAAGCTCGCCAGGCAGAATCTTTGCGCAAGACATCTGGCGATGAGGGTCCCAATAGCGATTGATGTGCTCAAACCCGCGAAATGCTCGCGGTAGGTTCGAGCGCTCATACATCACTTCTTGGCCTCAGCCTGCGATTGCTTTTTGTAGATCGTGCGACCGACCAGTTCAAAATCACTGGAGACCGAATACAGACTTTCGGAGTGCCCGATGATCAGGTATCCGTCCGGCGCCAGCACTTCGGCGAAACGCTGAAACAATTTCCGCTGCGTCGGCTTATCGAAATAAATAACGACGTTACGACAGAAGATCAGATCCAGCGGCCCTTGTACCGGCCAGGCCGACATCAGATTCAGATGCCGGAACTCGATGTTGGTCTGCAGCTCTGGCACGACCCGGACCTTGCTTTCGTTCGGGCCTCGACCGCGCTTGAAAAAGCGCTTGAGCCGCGAGGGCTCCATGTGCTGAACCCGCTCGAAGTCGTACACGCCGGTGGCGCCGTGTTCCAGCACGTTGGTATCAATGTCGGTGGCCAGAATGCTCGCCTCGCGCGCCGCGCTGGCAGGCAAGGATTCGTGCAGCGTCATGGCGATGCTGTAGGGCTCCTCGCCGGTCGAGCATCCGGCCGACCAGATCCGGATCTTGGGCTTCGGGCCCCGGGTCCGCATCCAATAAGGGACCAGCGTGTCGCTCAGAAAGTCAAAATGATGGTCTTCACGAAAAAATGCCGTGAGGTTGGTGGTAATCGCGTTGATGAAGTAGCCGAGTTCCTGTTCCGGATGCTTCTCCAGCAGGGTGCAGTAGGCGTCGAAGCCCGGCAATTTCAGCGCCCGGATGCGTCTGGCGATACGGCCATAAACGAGCTCGCGCTTTGCATTACTCAGGCTGATGCCAGCCAGCGCCCCTGCCCGCTCACGTAGAAACTGGAAATGCTTGTCTTCGAACGGAAATTCGCGGTCGCTCGACAGCGACGCGGTGAAGGCGGCCAGGTCGCTGAATTGGCTCATATCAACGGCGCTCAGCTAAGAAGATGAGCACGCAGACCAACGTAGTCCACGTAGCGCTCGAAATCTTCGCTGACCTGCCTTAGCTCCAGTCCACCACCGGCTTTTTCAGCCCGCCTTCTGGCCATAAGCAGGCACTGCAGGCTTGCCGCGTCAATCGTGCGTACTGCACTGCAGTCGACCACCAGGGCCGCGCCATCGGCGGCCTCCAGGCGCTCGCTGAGGGCAGCATGCAAGTCGGCCACGCCAGCGATATTGGTAATTTCCGACAAGGTCAGGGCTTCAGTGGCCATCGCGGTGTTCTCCTTGCGATTCCGAAGGTCGAATGTCGAGGCTATTCGGCCAGACTTTCCGCGAGTTCGGCGGGCTCTTCAGCGTCAATCATCGCCACATCGCTCGCGACCAAATAATCAACGTCCAGCAGGATCACCATTTTTTCGTCGACCATCGCCAGCCCACGGACGTAATCGGTGCGAATCGTCCCGCCGAAATCCGGCGGCGGCTGCAGATTGCCAACCGGGATGTTGTAGACGTCGGATACCGCGTCGACCACGAAGCCCATCGTCCGCTCCTGGCCGTTTTCGTTCCGCACGCGAAGCACGATGACGACGGTGGCAGCGGTGTACTCCACCGACGGAAAGCCGAAGCGAAGGCGCATGTCGATCACGGGCATGATCGCGCCGCGCAGGTTAATCACACCCAGCACGTAGGGCGGGGTGTTGGGAATTTCAGTCGCGTTTTCCCAACCCTTGATTTCCTGTACGCGCAGAATGTCGACCCCGTACTCTTCGCCGTTCAGCATGAAGGTCAGAAATTGCTCACCGACTGCGGTGTCGCCGCCAAAGTTCATTACCGCCATGTTTGCGCTCATTGAATGGTCTCCTGTTGGGCCATGCGGAAAGAATTGGGTACCAGCGGCAGGTCGGCATAGCGCTCGCGACTCAGCCGCACCAGTCCGTTGACGTCGAGAATCATCGCTACCGAACCAGTGCCTAGAATGGTCGCGCCCGAAATGCCGTCGACATTCCGGAAATTGGTTTGCAGGCTCTTCACGACCACCTGCTGCTGGGCAAGCAGTTCGTCCACCAGCAGCGCGACTTTCTTGCCCATTGCCTCGACGACGACGAGCAGTCCTTCGGACAGTTCGGTGGAATCGGGCTGGACGTCGAACAGGTCGTACAAGCGCAGGACGGGGATGTATTCCGAGCGCAGCGAGTAGAGCTCGGTAGAACCCGACACGGTCTGGACGTTGGCCGATTCGACCTGCAGGGATTCGATGATCGACACCAGCGAAATGATGTAGACGTTGGCACCCACACGCACGAGCTGGCCGTCGAGAATCGCCAGCGTCAGCGGCAGGCGAATGCGAAAGGTCGCACCCTGACCAGCCGTTGAGTGCACGTCCACCGTACCGCCGAGGTCACGGATATTCCGGCGCACCACATCCATCCCGACGCCGCGACCGGAGACATCGCTCACCACGGCGGCAGTCGAGAATCCGGGGGCGAAAATGCAGTCATACACCTGCGAATCGGTGGGGTGGACGTGCGCGTCGATGATGCCCCGCTCGCGCGCCTTGGCGAGAATACGCTCGCGATTGAGACCGGCGCCGTCATCGCTGATGTCGATGACCACGCTGCCGCCTTCGTGGTAGGCATTTAGCGAGAGCGTACCCACCGGTGACTTGCCGCAAGCTTCGCGCACTTCCGGCGTTTCCAGCCCGTGGTCCAGCGCGTTCCGGACCAGGTGGACCAAGGGGTCGCCGATTTTTTCGAGCACCGTCTTGTCGACTTCGGTTTCTTCGCCAGCAAGCTTGAGCTGCACCTCTTTGCCCAGCTTGCTGGAGAGGTCGCGCACCAGGCGAGGGAAGCGGTTGAACGAGAAGCTAATCGGCATCATGCGGATGTTCATGATGCTTTCCTGGAGGTCGCGGGTGTTGCGCTCCAGTTGGGCCAGACCTTCGCGCAGCTTGATGGTCTTATCCGGCGTGATCTCCTGGCCCAGATCCAGCAGCATCGACTGGGTGATGACCAGCTGGCCAATCATGTTGATTAGCGCATCCACCTTGCCGATGTCGACGCGGATAGAAGAGCTGGACGACGCACCCGCCGTCCCTTCGCGGCGGTCATTCTGGCGTCGGTCTCCTGCACGCCTGTCGCCGGCGCGTCGGTCGCTTTGGCGCCGGTCTTCCGCCAGTTGTTCAGCCTCGGCTTGCGCAGCGCTGGCGGCGGCCAGGGCAGCAGCCGACGGCATCACCGACTGGATGAGGATTTCAGCGTCGCCATCGACCCACTCGAACACCTCGCGGACGGCGGACTCTTCAACCGATGCGGTGAGTTCAATGTCCCACGCGAAGTAGCAGGCTTCCGGATCGAACTCGGCGCCGGCTTCGGGCAACTGCGAGAGGTCGCAGTTGATGGCGCAGGACCCCAGCGCGGTCAGTTCGCGGAGCAGGCGCGCCGGGTCGTTGCCGGTCATGAAAAGATGGGCTTGCGGCGCAAAGCGGATCCGCCAGCCCACCGGCGCTGCAGCGGGCGTCGTCGGGACTGCCGGAGCAGGGGCGTCCGGCTGCGCCTCGTTCAGCATGGCCTGCAGTTCGGTGAGCGCCTCGGCGATGGCCTCGGCGTCGGGTTCGACCTTGTCCCGCGCGGCGGTCAGTAAGCCGCCCAACTGGTCGGTGCTGCGCAACAGCAAATCTACCGCGGCGGGCGTGACCAGACGTTTGCCGGAGCGCATCTCGTCCAGCAGGGTTTCCATCACATGGGTGAAATCCGAGATATCGCGGAACCCGAAGGTGCCCGCGCCGCCCTTGATCGAATGGGCAGCCCGAAAGATAACGTTGATGGTCTCCATGTCAGGCTCGCCGCTGGAGAGGGCCAGCAGGCCGGACTCCATGGCATCAAGTCCCTCGAAGGACTCTTCAAAGTAGACCTGATGAAACTGGCTGATATCGACAGACATAAGTCTCTCCGCAGATTGCTCAAGGCGCCGGGCGCCAAATCATTGTCGGAGACGCTAGCCCAGCACTTTTTTGAGCGTGGCGAGCAGCTGGTCCGGATTGAAGGGCTTGACCAGCCAACCGGTTGCTCCGGCCGCCTTGCCCTCGGTTTTTTTGTCGCCAGCGGATTCCGTGGTCAGCAACAGCATGGGCGTGAACTTGTACTGGGGAAGCTTGCGCAGTTCCCGAATCAACTGAATGCCGTCCATGTTTGGCATATTCAGGTCGGTCAGTACCACGTCGGCCTGCTTGGCCCGGGCCTTGCCGAGCGCATCCTGCCCGTCAACTGCCTCAATTACGTCATAACCGGCGCCTTTTAGTGTGAACGCCACCATTTGGCGCATCGAGGCCGAATCGTCTACTGCAAGAATGCTCGCCATCCGTTTTCTCCCGTGGTGTTACACCTTGGTTCGGTGCATTAGGTCTACGGTCAGTATCGTCCGCAGGGCTGGAATCTTTACTGCCTTGTTTGAGCCCGCCGACGGGTCGTTCCGTGAGGGGTCCGCATGTACACTACAAAGGCGCTCGCCAGCGGGCGCCAGTCCGCAAAATAATCAGTCGGTCGCCGAGGGGAGAGCAGCATGAAACAGAGTGAACAACGAATCCTGACCACGCACGTCGGTAGCCTGCCCCGCGCCCGGGAGCTGAGCGACCTGCTCATTGCCGACGAGGCTCGCCAGCCCGTCGACCATGCCCGCCTTGAGGCGTTGGCGGCCGAAGGCGTCCAAAGCGTAGTCGCCCGTCAGGTCGGCGCCGGGCTGGACGTGATCAACGATGGCGAGCAGCCGCGGGTTGGCTTCCAGACCTATGTCAGCCAACGGCTGGAGGGCTTTGGTGGCTCCAGCATTCGCGAACCTTTCAAAGACTTCGCCGACTATCCCGACTTCGCCGATATCTGGGTCAAACGCGGCATGGTGATGTCCAAGGTCTTCGACGCCCCGACCGCCCAGCAAGAGGTGGTGTACAAGGATCTGGCCCCGGCGACCCGCGAATGCGACCTGTTCGATGCCGCACTGGCCCAGCAGTCCGGCAAATATGTAGAGCCCTTCATGACCGCCGCCTCGCCCGGCATCGTCTGCACCACGCTGCGTAACGCCTGGTATGACAGCCATGAGGCCTATGTCCGGGCGGTCGCCCGCGAGCTCCGCAAGGAATACGAACTTATCGTCAGCCGCGGCTATGTGCTGCAGCTCGACTGCCCCGACTTGGCGATGGAATGGCACGGCATGTTCCAGAACGGCAGCCTGAGGCAGTTTCAGGACGCCGTGGCCATCCACATCGACGCGATCAACGAGGCGCTGGTGAACATTCCGCGCGATCGGGTGCGCTTGCACCTGTGCTGGGGTAACTACGACGGCCCGCACGACTGCGACGTGCCGTTGGAAGACATCCTGCCGATCGTTTACGGCGCCAAAGTTGCGGCCTTTTCGGTGGAATTTGCCAACCCGCGCCACCAGCACGAATACGCCGCCATCAAGAAAAATCCCTTGCCGAAGGACGTCATCCTGATCCCCGGCGTCATCGATTCCACCGTCAACTACATCGAGCACCCGCAGGTGGTATGCAACCGCATCCTCGAAGCCGTGGCCGTCACCGGCGACCGCGAGCGCGTGATTGCAGGCTGCGACTGCGGATTTGGCACCTTTGCCGGCTGGGAAATGGTCGCCGCGTCGGTGGTGTACAAGAAATTCGAGGCACTGGCCGAAGGCGCTCGCCTCGCTTCCCGTCAACTTTGGGGCTGAAGGCCCGGAGAATCCCGATGCAACATCTCTACAAGCTCATTCACGCCAACCCCCGGTTCCACGAACTGGAGCGCAAGCGCTCACGCCTCAGCTGGACGCTGGCCGTCATCGTGCTGGCGAACGCCTTCTGGTACATCGGCGCCACCGCGTTCTACCCCGAGGCCGGCTTCGCGCGCTTCTGGGGCGAGCCGGTGGGTGAAGGTCAGGCGCTGACCTGGGGCATTGTCATCGGGCTCATTCAGACCGTGCTGTTCATCGGATTGGTGGTCTACTACATCAGCCGGGCGAACGGCGAGCTTGATGCGCTGAAAGACGCGGTTATTGCCGATGCCCTCCGCGCTGCAGGAGAGCAGAAATGAACCGCCAAAATACCTTTTTCACCATCGCCACGCTGGCGTTGCTGGGCTTCGCCGGCACGGCAAGCGCCAGCATCGGCGACGCGATCCACAACATGTTCACGCTGCCGGCCAATACCGGCGCCATCAACACCAAAGCGGTGAGCATGTTCTTCGGCTTCGTGCTGATTTCGCTCAGCATTACCGTGTGGGCGGCCAAACGCACCAAGTCGACCAGCGATTTCTACACGGCAGGCGGCAACATCGGGGGTTTCCAGAACGGGCTCGCGATCTGCGGCGACTGGTGTTCTTCCGCCGCGCTGATGGGCGTCGCGGCGCTGATCTACAGCACCGGCTTCGACGGTCTCATCTACTCCGTCGTGCCCTTCGGCGCCTGGCCGCTCATGATGTTCCTGCTGGCAGACCGCCTGCGCAATCTGGGCAAATACACGCTGGCCGACATCGTTTCCCTGCGTCTGGCCCGGGTCCCCATCCGGACACTGGTGGCGGGCGCAAGTCTGGCCTTCGTGGTCGGCTACCTCATCGTGCAGATGGTGGGCGCAGGCACCCTGATCTCCAACCTGTTCGGACTGAACTACGAGATGGCGCAGGTCATAATCGGCGTGCTGATCGTGCTCTACGTGGCCTTCGGCGGCATGATCGCGACGACCTACGTCCAGTTGATCAAAGCGGTCCTGCTGCTCTCCGGCGCCACCTTCATCGTGGTGGCGGTACTCGCCAAGTTTGGCTTCTCGCTGAACGGCCTGTATCAGGCGGCGGTCGATAACCACCCGCTCAAGACGGGCGTCATGCAGCCCGGCGGACTGCTGCCCGACCCGGTGAACGCCATTTCCTGCGGCGTGATGCTGATTTTTGGCGGCGCCGCGATGCCGCACGTGCTGATGCGCTTCTTCACCGTGCCGGACGCCAAGGAAGCACGCCGCTCGGTCGCCTGGGCCGCCACCTTCATCGGCTACTTCTACCTGCTGACTTTCGTCATCGGCTATGGCGCGATTGCCTTCGTGATGAAGAACCCCGACTTCCTCGATGCCAACGGCATCATCATCGGCGGTCCCAATATGGCGGCTATCCACCTTTCCGAGGCGATGGGTGGGGATCTGTTACTCGGCTTCATCTCGGCGGTGGCGTTTGCGACGATCGTGGCCGTTGTTGCCGGCCTGACGATTGCCGGCGCCTCGGCTATCTCGCACGACATCTACGCCAATATCTTCCGCCACGGCAAAGCGACCGACGCCGAAGTCGTGAAGGTGTCGCGCATCGCCGCGCTGGGCCTGGGCGTTCTGGGCATCGTGCTGGGCATCGCGTTCAAGGGTCAGAACATCGCCTATCTGATCGTGCTGCCTTTCACCATTTCCGCCACCGTGTTCTTTCCGGTGCTGTTCCTGACCATGTACTGGCGGCGACTGACCACGACCGGCGTGGTGGTGGGCGGCTGGCTGGGGCTTGCCACCGGCATCCTCTTGCTGGTGGTGGGTCCGACCATCTGGAAAGACATTCTTGGCAATGCGGCCCCGCTGTTCCCGTACAAGTATCCGGCGCTGTTCTCCATGACGGTCACGTTTGTGACCATGATCGTGGTGTCCTTGCTGGATAAGAGCGAGCGGGCCAAGGCGGAACTCGCGAGCTTTGACGACCAGTTTGTACGCTCCCAGACGGGGTTGGGCGCCGAAGGCGCGGTCCAGCACTAGGCCATGGAAGACATCTACCGCCGCATTGATGCGGACCCGCGCTTCCACGCGCTGGCCCGCGCGCGAAGTCGCCTCGGCTGGACGCTCAGTGCGACGGTGCTGCTAGCCTACTTCGCGTTTATTTTTGCGATCGCGTTTGCGCCAGACTGGCTGGCGCAACCGCTGCACGCGGGCACGGTTGTGACGACCGGTATCCTCGCCGGCGTGCTGGTGATTGTGCTGTGCGTGTCGCTGACCGGGGTCTATATCTGGCAGGCGAACCGCCGTTATGACGGACAGAACCGGGCAATCGTCGACGATGCCAGCCGTGCGCCCTAGGCTGCTTGTTGGTCTGGCGGCGCTGGCCACCGCTCCCGCCTTCGCGGCGGACGGCGTCAGCCGCAGCCCCACGGCGATCCTGTTTTTTCTCGGCTTCGTGTGCTCAACGCTGCTCATCACCTGGTGGGCGGCCCGTCGCACGCGTACCACCCGCGATTTCTACGCTGCCGGCGGCAATATCAGCGGCCTGCAAAACGGTCTGGCGATCGCCGGCGACTTCATGTCCGCCGCATCGTTTCTGGGCGTATCGGGCCTGATTTTCGGCTTCGGCTTCGACGGCCTCATCTACGCCGTGGGCGGTTTGGCCGGGTGGCCGCTGGTGCTGTTCCTGTTAAGCGAGCGGCTGAAGAATCTGGGCAAATACACGTTCGCCGACGCCGTCTCGCTGCGGCTTGCCGCAACCCCCATTCGCAGTCTCGCGGCCTGCGGCTCGCTGGTGGCGGTCGTGCTGTATCTCATTGGCCAGATGGTTGGCGCGGGCAAGCTCATCGAGGTGCTGTTTGGCCTCGACTACACCATCGCGGTGGTCACGGTGGGCGCCCTGATGATCGTTTACGTCTGCTTCGGCGGCATGATCGCGACCACCTGGGTACAAATCATCAAGGCCGTGCTCTTGCTGAGTGGCGCGACGCTGGTCACGTTTCTGGTGTTACGCCAGTTCAACTTCTCGTTCGACCAACTGTTCCGCGCCGCCATCGAACACCATCCCCACGGCCTACGGGTGATGCAACCCGGCGAGATGGTGCACGACCCGCTGTCGATCATCTCGCTGGGCGTGGCGCTGGCCTTTGGCACGTCCGGGCTGCCACATATCCTGATGCGCTTCTTCACGGTTCCGGATGCCCGCGAAGCCCGTCGCTCGGTCTTTTTTGCCGCCGGCTTCATCGGGTATTTTTACACCCTGACTTTCGTGATTGGCTTTGGCGCCATCGCGCTCGTTGCCGGCCGGGAAGGCTTTCTGGACGGTGCGGGCAAGCTGCTGGGCGGCGACAACATGGCCGCCATTCATCTGGCCCGCGCCGCCGGCGGCGAGTTGTTACTGGGCTTCATGTCGGCGGTCTGCTTCGCGACGATTCTCGCCGTGGTCTCAGGGCTCACGCTGTCCGGCGCGTCTGCCATTTCACACGACCTCTACGCCAACGTCTGGCGCAAGGAAGCATCCGAACGTGAGGTGGTGACGCTCTCCCGCTACGCCACCATCGGGCTCGGCGTGCTGGCGGTGTCGCTGGCGCTGCTGTTCGAGAGCCAGAACGTCGCCTATATGGTGCTGCTGGCGTTCACGGTCGGCGCCAGCGTGAACTTCCCGCTGCTGTTCCTCGCCATGTACTGGCGCAATCTCACCACGACCGGCGCGGTCACCGGCGGCATCATGGGCCTCGTCACCGCCATTGGCTGCATCGTGCTGGGCCCAACCGTCTGGGTCGAAGTGCTTGGTAACGCGGCGCCGGTTGTGCCCTACAAGTATCCCGCCGTCTTCGCCATGCTCGCCTCGTTCAGCGGCAGCATCGTGGTCTCGTTGCTGGACCGCTCCCCGCGCGCCGCGCAGGAACGCGCCGACTTTCGCCATCAATACATTCGGTCCCAGACTGGCGTTGGGGCCGAAGGCGCCAGCGGCCACTAGGTTGGCGGCGTCTGGCGGGCCTGCCCCCTGTCGTACAGCGGAATCCAAGCATGAAGCCAAACCTGCTCGCCATCGCCATGTTCCTGCTCTTTGCGCTGGTCACGCTGGGTATCACCTGGTGGGCCGCGCGGCGCACGCGTAACGCCAGCGATTTCTACGCCGCCGGTGGCGGCATTACGGGCCTGCAGAACGGCTTGGCGATTGCCGGCGACTATATGTCTGCCGCCTCGTTCCTTGGCATCGCAGGTCTGGTGTTTTCCACCGGCTTCGACGGCCTGATCTACTCCATCGGTTTTCTGGTCGGCTGGCCGCTCATCATGTTTCTGCTTGCCGAGCGGCTGCGCAATCTGGGCCGTTACACCTTCGCCGACGCGGTGAGCATTCGCCTGCAGGCTGGCCCCGTTCGCACCCTATCTGCCTGCGGCACGCTGGTGGTGGTGGCCTTTTATCTCATCGCGCAGATGGTGGGCGCGGGCAAGCTCATCGAGGTGCTGTTCGGCCTTGATTACAGCCTGGCGGTGGTCGTGGTCGGCGCGCTGATGATCGTCTACGTCAGTCTGGGCGGCATGATTGCGACCACCTGGGTGCAGTTGATCAAAGCGGTGTTACTGCTGGGCGGGGCGAGCGTGATGGCGCTGCTGGTGCTCTGGCTAACCGGCTTCGACTTTGGCGAGCTCGTGCAGCGGGCGGTCGAAACGCACCCCAAGGGGCTTGCGATACTGCGACCCGGCCCGCTTGTAGCCGATCCGGTCTCGGCGGTGTCGCTGGGCATGGCGCTGATGTTTGGCACCGCCGGCCTGCCCCACATCCTGATGCGCTTCTTCACCGTCCCTAACGCGATTGAAGCCCGTCGCTCGGTGCTCTACGCGACAATCTTCATCGGCTACTTCTACGCGCTGATTTTTATCATCGGCCTTGGCGCCATCCTCACCCTGACCGGCAACCCCGGCTATGTCGATGCCGCCGGCGCGCTGCGCGGTGGCACCAATATGGCGGCCATTCACCTGGCCCATGTTTTGGGCGGCGACGTCTTCCTGGGCTTCATCTCGGCGGTTGCCTTCGCCACCATTCTGGCGGTGGTCTCGGGACTGACGCTGTCCGGCGCGTCCGCCATTTCGCACGACCTTTACGCCAGCCTGTTCCGTGCAGGGCGCCCGAATCCGCAGGCGGAACTGCGGGTCTCGCGCATCGCGACCGTGGCGCTCGGCGTGATCGCCATGCTGCTCGGCATCGCCTTCGAGCAGCAAAACGTGGCCTACATGGTAGGTCTCGCCTTCGCCATTGCGGCCAGCGTTAACTTTCCCATCCTGTTCCTGTCGATGTACTGGCGCGGCCTGACCACACGCGGCGCGACGCTGGGCGGCGGTCTGGGGCTACTCAGCGCGATCACGCTGATGGTGCTGGGGCCGACGGTGTGGGTCGACGTGCTGGGTCACACCAGCGCGGTGTTTCCCTACAAACACCCGGCACTGTTCTCCATGAGCCTGGCGTTTTTGGGGATCTGGGGCTTCTCGGTCACCGACCGCTCGGCGGCGGCCGAGCAAGAGCGCGCGGCGTTTCGCGCGGTGTTTGTCCGCGCCCAGACGGGTCTGGGCGCCGACGGCGCCGCGTCGCACTGAGCGGCAAGGACCCGCTAGCGGCGGAACAAGCCAATCAGGCTCGCCTTGGCGAGCGTATTGAAGTGCAGATAGAAGCCGACGATAGCCGCTGAGGTCTCTGAGGTCACCGGCAGCTCGGCCATACTGACCGCATGCACCGTGAAGATATACCGATGCACATGCGCACCCGGCGGCGGGCAAGGGCCGCCGTAGCCCGGCTTGCTAAAGTCCGTGCGGACTTCAAGCGCACCGGCCGGCATCTTGCCGCTGGCCGGATCGCCGGCCCCCAGCGGCAAGGCGTTCACCGTCGCCGGAATGTTCGCCACCACCCAGTGCCAGAAGCCGCTGCCGGTGGGCGCATCCGGGTCGAAGCAGGTCACCGCAAAGCTTTTGGTGTCCGGCGGCGCACCCGTCCACGACAACTGCGGGGAAAGGTTATCGCCCGCACAGCCAAAGCCGTAGGCCGCCGACAGCAGGTGCTTGTGGTCGAGGTAATCCCCCTCGGCAAAACTTTCGCTGGTCAGAATCAAGGACATTGCGCGCGCTCCAGCACTTAGCCCGCGCGCAGCACGGTCAGTACTTCATCCAGCATTTTCTTGGCATCACCAAACAGCATCCGGTTGTTCTCTTTGTAGAACAGCGGATTGTCGACGCCCGCATAACCCGAGGCCATCGAGCGCTTCATGACGATCGAGGTCTTCGCTTTCCAGACTTCCAGCACCGGCATGCCGGCGATCGGGCTGCCCGGGTCGTCCTGCGCGGCCGGATTCACGATGTCGTTCGCGCCGATCACCATCGAGAGATCGGTGTTCGGGAACTCGTCGTTGATTTCGTCCATTTCCGCCACGATGTCGTAAGGCACCTTGGCTTCGGCCAGCAGCACGTTCATGTGCCCTGGCATGCGACCCGCCACCGGGTGGATGGCAAAGTGCACGTCCACGCCGCGCTCGCGCAGCAGCTTGGTGATTTCAAACACCGTGTGCTGGGCCTGCGCCACCGCCATGCCGTAGCCAGGCACGATGATGACCTTGCTGGCGTTGCGCAGCAGTTCGGCGGTTTCTTCGGCCGACACCGGCTGCACTTCGCCCTGCGGCGCTTCACTGGAGGCCGTGGTGCCGCCCGCCGTGCCGAAACCGCCGGCGATCACGCTGAAGAAGTTGCGGTTCATCGCCCGGCACATGATGTAGGACAGGATGGCGCCCGAAGAGCCCACCAGCGCGCCGGTCACGATCAGCAGGTCGTTGCTCAACATGAAGCCGGTGGCCGACGCGGCCCAGCCGGAATAGCTGTTCAGCATCGACACCACCACCGGCATATCCGCGCCACCAATGGCCATCACCATGTGGATGCCAAAGGCCAGCGCGAGGCCGGTCATTACCAGCAGGAACAGCATGCCGCTGCCGCTCGATTCCACATTCAGGAAAAGATTGCAGAACCAGAGCACCGCCAGCAGGCCGACCAGATTGATGACGTGACGCCCCGGCAGCATCAAGGGCTTGCCAGAGATCCGGCCCGAGAGCTTGCCGAAGGCCATCACCGAGCCGGAGAACGTCACCGCGCCGATGAAGATGCCAATGTAGATCTCGACTTCGTGGATGGTCTTCTCGACCCCAACGAACTCAATCGAGCTGTCGAGATAACTGGTGTAGCCAATCAGCACCGCGGCGAGGCCGACCAGGCTGTGCATCAGCGCGACCAGCTCCGGCATCTGGGTCATCTGCACGCGCTGGGCGGCAATGATGCCGACGCTGCCGCCAATGGCCATCGCCATGATCACGGGCACCACGCTGGACACCTTCGGCCCGAGCAGCGTCGCCAGAATGGCGATGGCCATGCCAGCCACGCCATAGGCATTGCCCCGTCGGGAAGTCTCCGGATTGGACAGCCCGCCCAGACTCAGAATGAAGAGAATCGTCGAGGCGATATAAGAAACGGTAACCAGACCTTCACTCATGGCCTTACTCCGAACGACGGAACATGCGGAGCATGCGCTGGGTTACCCAGAAGCCGCCCGTCATGTTGATAGTGGTGAGAATAAGCGCCGCGCCGCCCAGCAGGGTCATCAGCGCGCCAGGCGCTGAAATCTGCAGGATCGCGCCGATGGCGATGATGCTGCTAATGGCGTTGGTCACGCTCATCAAGGGCGTATGCAGGGCTGGCGTTACGTTCCAGATCACCATGTACCCCACGAAGCAGGCCAGCACGAACACCATCAGATGCGCCATGAACGCCGGCGGGGCCACGCTGCCCAGCCAGGCCAGCGCCAAACCGCCGATGCCAAGCACCAGCAGGCTCTTGGTCGCCGCCGACAGCTTGGGCTTGGGCGGTTCGACCGGCGCAGCGGCCGCCTTGGGCGCGGCTTTCGGCGCGGCCGACAGGGTTGGCGGCGGCGGCGGCCAGGTGATGGCGCCGTCCTTGATCACGGTCGCGCCGCGAATCATTTCGTCATCCATGTTGACCACCAGCTGGCCGTCCTTACCGGGCGTCATTTCTTCCAGCAGACGCAGCAGGTTGGTGGCGTAGAGCTGGCTCGACTGGCGGGCCATGCGGCTGGGGAGATCGGTGTAACCGACGATGCGCACGCCGTGGCGTTCCACCACCTGACCGGGCACCGTCAGTTCGCAGTTACCGCCCTGCTCGGCGGCAAGGTCCACAATCACGCTGCCGGGCTGCATGGAGGCCACCATCTCGGCGGTGATCAGCCGGGGCGCGGGCTTGCCGGGGATCAGCGCAGTGGTCACCACCACGTCTACTTCCTTGCACTGTTTGGCGATCATCTCGCCCTGCGCGCGCAGATAGCCTTCGCTCATCACTTTCGCGTAGCCGCCGACGCCGGTGCCCTCTTCTACGTATTCGACCGGCACAAACTCGGCACCCAGGGATTTAATCTGGTCGCCCACTTCCGGCCGCGTATCGGTGGCGCGCACGATGGCGCCAAGGCCGTTGGCGGCGCCAATGGCCGCAAGACCCGCCACGCCGGCACCAATGATGAACACCTTGGCCGGCGGGACTTTACCGGCCGCCGTCACCTGGCCGGTGAAGAAGCGCCCGAAGTTCTGGGCGGCTTCGATAATCGCGCGATAGCCGGCGATATTCGCCATGGAAGACAGGGCGTCGGCCTTCTGCGCGCGGGAAATGCGCGGCACGCTGTCCATCGCCAGCACGGTGCCCTTGCGGGCGGCGAGCCCTTCGAGCAACGCGGGGTTTTGCGCCGGCCAGAGGAAGCTGGCCAGGGTGCCGCCTTCGCGCAGCAGGGCCACTTCGTTAGGGCCTTCGGCCGCCGGACCACGCACTTTCAGCACGATGTCGGCACTCGCCCAGAGGCTGGCAGCATCCGGCAGGATCTCCACCCCAACCGCCTGATAGGCCTCGTCCGACAGATCGGCGCCGGCACCGGCGCCCTGCTCGATCGCCACGCTGTAACCGAGCTTGATCAGCTTGGTCGCCACCTCCGGGGTGGTCGCCACGCGTTTCTCGCCGGCGTAGGTTTCTTTGGGAATGCCTATGCGCATTCGACGCCTCCTTAGATGCTTCCCGAGGGATGATTACAGCGCCCTTCCATACGCATGCGTATGGAAAAAAACGATGACTTGGTTGAACCTTAGAGACTGATCCCCTGTTTGGCAACCAAAGCCCCCGCGACCGCTGCGGCCCGCACGCGGCGAGGGACAAAGCGGGCCCCGACGGGTTAGCCTCACCGCAGATCTGATCAGAAGCCGCTGCATGTCCCGCGCCCGTCCGTCGTCTGAACTCACCGTGCGCCGGCTGCGCGTCAGGGAACTGGCCGCATGACGCCTTCCACCCGCCGTCAGGCGCAAATCGCCATCACGCTCTGCGCCTCGGTCTACGGCTTTACCGTTGGTCTGGTCACGCCGCTGATTGCGCTGTTCTTCGAGCATCGCGGCTTCGACGCCGCGTTTATCGGCTTGAATGCCGCCATGACGGCCTTCGGCATGATTGGCGTCACGCCGCTGGTGCCCCGCCTGGCGCTGGCCCTCGGGATCAAGCGGCTCATCATTGGCTGCTTTGCACTCGACGCCATTTGTCTGCTTATCTTTCCCTTTACCAACTTGCCGTGGCTGTGGTTCACGCTGCGGTTTTTGATTGGCGCGGCGAATAACGTGGTGTTTATTGCCGCCGAGACCTGGGTCAACGAAATCGCCGAAGACGGCAGTCGGGGGCGCCTGCTGGCGGTGTTCAACGCCGTGCTGATTATGGCGCTGTCGCTGGGCCCACTGGTCATTCCGCTGGCCGGTGTGGCCGGCCCCTGGGCGTTTGTCGTGGGTGCCGTGGTGATTGCCACCGCCGCCCTGCCGCTGGCTTTTACCGGCGACAGCGCGCCCAGTCTGCATGGCGGCGGCTCGTTAAAGCTGCTGTCGTTTATCTGGATGGCGCCGGTGCTGTGCTGTGGCGTGCTGCTCTATACCTGGCGGGAAACCGCGATTGCCTCGTTTCTGCCGCTCTACGACCTGCATAGCGGCCTAAGCCTGGAGGCCGCCACGGTCAATCTGTCGGCGATGGGCGTGGGCGGCGTGACGCTGGCCTATGGCTTTGGTTGGCTGGCGGATAGGTATCCGCCCATGCGGCTGGTGGGTTTATGCAGCGCCGGTATCGGACTCTGCGCGCTGGCGCTGCCGTGGCTGATCCACGATCAGGTCGGGCGCATCTTGCTAATGTTCCTGTGGGGCGGGCTTTTCACCGGGCTTTATACGGTGGCGCTCGCCCACGTCGGACAGCGCTACAAGGGCATGGATCTGGCGGTGGCAAACATCGCCATCGGGCTCCTGTGGGGTATCGGCGCGCTGACCGGATCCTCGCTGGCCGGCTTTGCCATGACGCTGTGGGATCCGCAGGGCCTGCCCGCGCTGTTCGCCTGCGCGGGGCTGGCGGTGGCGCTGCTGGTATGGCGACGCGGCGCAACGGCGGCCTGAGGGCTAGCGTGCGTCCTGAAATCCGCTGCACCTCACACCGCGGCGGTCAGGCCTTTCAGCCTGCACCCCATACCTGGCGCCATCGACGTCCTGAAGGCTCCGGCTGATCGGGCGACCGACAGCGCGACGGACGGCATCGAGAGCGCCCGCGACACCGGCCACACGACGTTCGCCCGGTAGGTGTTTCGTCGCCACGTCAGCTTTAAGGCGCGCGTTTTGGCCTCGAGCAGCGCGGACGCCTGGTGTTTTGACTGTCAGCCGCCCGGTTCGGGGAAGAGCGCTTCCAGCCCCTGAAGATCGGATTTGCCCGCCAGCAGTTCGGCCCTCGGCAACCCCGCAAGCTCGTGGGGAAACACCAGCCATGCCGCAGTCTCGCGCAGATAGAAATCAGGCGTCAGATCCACCTTGCGATTGTCGGGTTTGTACCAAGGCGCAGCGAACCTGATGTCCCGCGGCAAACTGGGTCCAAGCTGGGCCGTCAGCGCATCCAGTAGCGCCTTGAAGCTGCGCCCCGAATCAAATACGTCATCCACCAGCAGCAGCGCGCTGTCGGCGCGTGCATGGTCAATCACGTAGTGCAGGCCGTGCACCTGCACCAGACTGGCCTGCTCCCCAATGCCTGTATAGCTGGCGGTGCGCACGGCAATATGGTCGGTACTCGCGCCCCGGTATTCAAAGTATTCCTGAACGGCAATACCCACTGGCGTACCGCCGCGCCAGACCCCGATGATGAAATCAGGACGAAAGCCGGCGTCATAAATTCGCGCCGCCAGTAGAAAGGAGTCGCGCAGCAAATCGCCGGCAGTAATAAAGATTTTTTCCATGCTGGCCTGCGCTGGAACGCGTGATGAATATAGGCCGCCACTATTGCCGCATCACCGCGCCGCATCAAGGGCAGTGGTAACGAGCCCTTGGTGTCGCGTCGCGAGCGTCAAGCGGGCACAATGCAGCCGCACGCGCCTATAGCTCAGTTGGATAGAGTACCTGGCTTCGAACCAGGTGGTCGGGAGTTCGAGTCTCTCTGGGCGCGCCAAATTCTTGTTCAAATTCAACGCGCTGGCATGGCGCTCGAACCGGGGTTCTGTTTCAGCACCACCAGTGCCGGCGTTTTACCGGACATTTACGGTCAGCGTAAAAATTGTTCGGTCTTACGCTACGCCCAAGCGATTCTTCGAATCTTTACGCTGACTCCAAACTGCTGAGATCGGCTTCGAGCGATGCGCCGGGCGGCAGGGCTGCCAGCGCAAAACACCCGCAGCATCGGGCACCGATCACTGCAGGGGTGTTGCGAGAAACGCGAGCAACCCTGCCGGCAGCAGTCGAAGCGAGCTATTCTTGGGCACAGACTTCATCTGACTAAAGCGCTTACGCGAGCGCTGAACCACATGCCTCGATCACTCGACATTGCACAGCTCTCGCAGCTGCTCACGCAGGGTATCGGCGTCGCACCCGACTATCGTCATGTTGCCAAGGACGTCGCGCCCGGAGACATGGTGCAAACGCGCGCAGCGTTGCTTAAGTGGTACGACATCCATCCTCGCGCGCGACCCATCCCGCTTGCGGTCAGCGCGCTCGCGCGCGCAGCCGTTGAATCCGGGCGGCTGGCGATGCACGGCCTCGGGTTCGTCGTGCTACATCGCTGTGATGCAGATTTCTATTTCCTGATTGCCTGCACCTGGCGCAACCAAAACGAGCTCTGGGAAACGGTCTGGTACAAGAACGGCGATGGGATGGACGACTTCACCGTGTTTCCGCGGGATCCCGCGCATCTTCCCACCTACTGCGTCTGGGAGCTGGTACCCATCTGGCATGAACAGCAGGCCTGGAGCCGCTTTCTGAGCACCGACCGAAGCCTCAGCAACATCGTCGAGTGGTCAGAACAGCTGTATCGCGGCAGCGCCTGATTCGGCTCGCCGAAGGGCGGCCGGCAATTTGGGGTAGGAGCATCACATTTAGGGCCAGCGTAAAAATTATTCAGTCTTACGCTGGCCCCAAGCGGTTCCTCGAGTTTTTACTCTGGCCCCAAATTCCTGCGCATGGCGCTGATAAACGCTTCCTGCAGGGTCGCGATGGTATTGATCGAGGCCACATCAATGCCAAGTTCAACAATGGTCCGGGGAATGACCAGGAACAGGCCAGAGATAACGGTCTCGCAGCCCATGAGGTTTGCGGCCTTCGGGAGTTAGGGGTCAGGGTAAAAATTCTGAGAAAGGATTTGTATTTTTACTCTGACCCCAGATGTAGGCGCGTTTGCGCTAGGTCCGCTGCCTGCTTGCGAGCTCAACGCGCACCATTTCCCGCGCCACATCGCGCATCCGGAAGGCGGCTTGCCAGCTCAGCGTTCGCTCGGCGCGCGCCGGATTACCCTGACTCCATTTCAGGTCGGACGGACGTAGCAGCCTGGTGTCGATGTCCACATGCCCACGCCAGTCCAGATCCAGACTGGAAAACACTGCCTCGACAAAGGCCTCGAGCGAATTGGCTTCGCCGGTGGCAATGACGAAATCTTGCGGCTCGTCGGTTTGCAGCATCCGCCACATGGCCTCGACGTACTCTGGCGCCCAGCCCCAATCGCGCACGATATCCAGACGCCCCAGGGCGAGCCGTTGGGTGCTGCCCAGCGCGATGTCGCAGGCGGCGGCAATGATTTTGCGGGTTACGAAACGGGACGGACGCAAGGGTGATTCGTGATTAAACAAAATACCGTTGCAGGCAAAGAGCCCATAGGCTTCGCGGTAGTTAGCCACCAGCCAATGCGCAGAGGCCTTGGCCACCGCATAGGGACTCCGCGGTGCAAACGAGGTGCTCTCGTCAGCGGGCAGGCTCATTTCGCCAAAGCATTCGCTGGAGCTTGCGTGATACAGCCGAGTCGGGCGCTTCAGTAGACGAATGGCCTCCATCAAGTTGAGCGCGCCCAACAGCATGCTTTCCAGCGTTTCGGCCGGTTGGTCGAAAGACAGACCGACCGAACTCTGTCCAGCAAGAAAGTAGATCTCGTCGGGCTGGCAGTCGTTGACGACCGAGAACACGCTGCGGAAATCGTTGGGCGCCATCGAGCGCAGCGTCACTTGCGCGTGGATGCCCAGCTGGTGAAGACCGCTGAAGCTTGCGATCTGGGCATCGCGGGAGGTGCCCCAAACTTCATAGCCCTTTTGCAGCAGCAGGCGCGCCAGATAGGTGCCATCCTGTCCGGAAACGCCACAGACCAGCGCTTTCATTGCCGTAACATCGCGTGATAACCCTTTAACGTCTCTTCCGCACACCGCCGCCAGGAGAACTCAGCGCAACGCGCCAGGCCGCGTCGCGTGAGCTCGCGACGCTCGTCGTCCGAATTGAGCACCCGCTCCAGCGTCTCGCGCAGCGCCTCATCGAAGGCCGGGTCGAAAGAGGCTGCCGCGTAACCCACCACCTCAGGGATCGAGCTCGTGTTGCTGGCGACTACCGGGCAGGCTACCGACATCGCTTCCAGCGGGGGAATCCCAAAACCTTCGTACATCGACGGAAACACGAAGACCGCTGCGTGGCGGTAGCATTCCGCCAGCGCCGCATCGCTTCCGTCCAGTTGGCGCACAGCGTCCGCAACCCCCAGTTCCTGGAGGTGCGCAATCTCGTCAGCGCTGAACTTGCCGCCCCCAAAACAAAGCACCCCGAAATGTTCGCGCAGCCAAGGGGAGGCGGCATAGGCCTTGATCATGCCCCCGAAATTCTTGTAGCCCGGCCGGCGTCCGACGAACAACAGATACGGCCGGTCACCGCCGAAAAGCCGGCGCCGGAAGTCGACTGGACCCGCAGTCGCCGGCAGGTCCTGCATGGAATCGAAGCCCAGCAGCGTGACGGATACCCGACTTTCGTCCACCGGGTAGGTCGCGAGAAGGTCCCGTTTAGTGTGCTCGGAAATACAGAAGATGTGGTCGGCTTTCTGCACCGCCAGACGCTTCATTTTCGCAATGAAGTTGCCGGGCGGAAAATCCTGTGGAAACCGTTCCTGAATCAGGTCGTAAACCGTCACGGCCACCTTGGCCCGCGCCGGCGACCGAGGAAAGGCGTGGTAGTAGGTCTTGTGGACGATGTCTGGCGCGAGTCGCCGCTGGCTCCGGTCAGCTAGCGCGGCACCTAACAGACGGCGCACCAGCGACATGCCGCGCGGGTCGGCCACCCGCTGCCCGATCACCATGCCTGCCGGTAGTTGGTCGAGATAGGCATTGATATGCAGCGGTGCGGCGACCCTGATTTCTAAATCGCCAAGACGCGGCAGTTCTGCCGCTATCCCGGCGAAGTAACGGGAGATGCCGCCGTAGGCCTGCACGCCGAAAATCTGGCTGTCGAAACAAATACGCATCGTCTCTCTTCCCATTGAACATGGGTGTTTACGCCGGCCCTAATTGTGCCCATCAAAGCGGCAAGCGTCTCAATCTGCGCCCTTGAGTGTTGTGCTTATACCGACGCCCTGGGGTTAATTGGACCCAACCGACGGCCAAGAGCCCCCTTAGGGCTCAACCCGCCGAAGATGGCACCAGAGAGCGTGAAAACTTTTTATCAGGCGCCGCCATAACGTCAGAGCAAGCAGTCGCCCGCAAACTGCGACGAAAAGCAAACTCCCCCAGAACATCCTTTCCGTCTTTCGGCACGCCGCGAAAACGTCCCCTCTCACCATCACATCCCGCGCCACATTCAGCGCCACCGTCAACTCCGGCACAAATGCGTGACGTCTGGGCAAACCCAGCGTGCGGCAAATTTTTGCGTAACTGGCCGAAGCGCCACCGAGTGCCCGATGCACCGTTACCTCATTCAGGGTTTCTATGTTGCCCTGATAGGCCAAACCGCCGACCAGCAGCCAGTCGCCGGCAATTTCGCGCCGGAGAGGGACCTTCCGCAGCTGCGATGTTCGCGTCAACCCGTAGAAAATGCCGTTGTCGGCGACCTGCATGTAGTAGGAGAAAACCCGTTGCCACGGCCGGACTGCGCACACCCGAACCGTGCTTCCTACGTCAACCGGGCGCCCGTTTCGGATGTACTGTGGCCGCCCACCCACCAGACTGGTGTCAGGCGACGCTCTCAGCCGGGACAAGCACTCAGCAACATAGTCAGCGTCTAACCAGTCATCGTCGGAAAGCCACATGAAGTATTCGCCAGAAGCCAGACGCAGCACTTCGCGAAAATTAGAGATGGGGCCCTGGTTCTGCTGCACACGCTGGAAACGCAGGCGGGGATCCCGCTGCATGGCTTGGCGACAAACCAGCTCTGTATCGTCGTTAGAGGCATTATCGGACACGATGACTTCGATTGACCGATAGGATTGGTTCAGCGCAGAGGCAATCGCGCGCGCCAGCGAGTCGGCCCGGTTGTACGTCGGAATGCCGATCGACACGAGGGGCTGTTGGTCGTCCTTAGCCGTTTCAGTTGTCATCAGAGCACTCCGTGGACGGTTTTAAACCCGCAGCTTCGGCGCGTGCGGCCTGCACTTCCCAGTGCGGCCTCTGCGCGCAGCGCGCCGGGACAAAGCAAATCGACGTTCAGCGAGGGCTCGCCAAGCGCCCTGTTTTCATCGCCCCTCGCACCATTTCCCTGCCGACAGCTGTGGACCAGACCGTTGCCAGCGTACAGAGCGTGCCCGCGACCACCACAAGGGCAAGACTTTCGCCGCGGGGTTCCAGCGCCGTGCCGCGCACCCAAAAGAAAGCTGCGCACATGACCAAGGACCCGGCAAGTAAGGGCAGACCGATATCAAGCTGATACCAGCGTGCGAGTTCCCCCCTCAGCAGACGTCGATGCATCAATGGGACGCCCACCACGAGGTAGCCCAAATTGAGCACCATCCACACCCATGCCGCGGCCATTGAGCCATGCTGGGAAACGCCCCAATAGGTTGCGGGCACGAGCACCAGGACGGAAATCAGATTCATGTGGACAGCGAAGCGCGTCCAGCCATACGCCAGCTGCAACGAGTAGGGCAGGTGCATCATGGCGTTGAACAGCGAGCCCAGCGCCAGGATTGACAGCAGCGGCGCGACCTCGGTGGTCAGCTTGTGATCCCCGGTCCACACGAAAACCACGCGGTCAGCGAAAAAGGCGAGCACCAGCGCGGGGGGAATCGTGACCATGCTCAGTAACTGCGCGTACTGATGGTAGTGCGCAGCGACGGTGGATTCGTCCACCTGCGTAACGAGACCCGTAAGGCGGGGGTAAACTGCGGTGAACACCAAACCCGCCAGCGCACACAGGGTCATGGCGAGAGCGCTGGCTAAGGCGTAACCACCAAACGCGCCCAGAGTGAGCATGCGGGACAACATGAGTTTGTCCACCTGGGTTAGCAGCGTCGCCAGCGCGGTGATGAGCAGCATGCCGCCGGCGAATTTCCAGATCTTGGCTAGCGCCGCCAGACTGGGTCTGGCGGGTGGGACCACCGTCGGCAAATAAGAGATCAAGCGTCCCCGCAACACCGCCGCCTCGACCAGGGTCATCAGGCACTGGTAGAGAAAAAACGCTTCAATGCTTCGTGATATCCAGTGCAGCACGGCCAGCACCCCGACCGCGCGCACCGTCGCAAAGCCTGCCATGCAGACGTTCAGCCAGACCTGATGTTGCAGGCCATTGATCGCACCTTTGTACAAGCCCGCCAGCCACCGGAATGCGATCAACCAGGCGATGGTCGTCAAGGCCGTGGTAATCGACGACAGGTTGAGTTGACTTGCTTGCAACCATGAGCCGGCGATCACGCCAGCGAGCGCCATGAGGCCCAGAGCTATCAGGCCGGCTATCACCAAAAAAACGGTTTCGATCGACGTAAAGATTTCGACGACGTCCCGCGCCTGATGCTGGCCGGCCGCATAGCGCGCCATTTCTCTGGACAAGGTCGGGGTGAGCCCCATATCGAGCGCCGCCAGCCAGCCCTGCAGGAGCGCGAAAAACCCGATCAGGCCGTAGGCCTCCATGCCCAAATACTCGATATAGATCGGAATAAAGGCGAGCGAAACAACGGCGACCCAGCCTTGGCCCGCAAAATTGGCGATGAGGTTGTGCCGCGTACTCATGGGCGTTTTGGCGATTGAGCCGGACGAATTTTCAGCGGCACCGCGCAAGGGGCGGGCCGGCAAGGCTCGAGGGCCCCGTCTGGTAAGACGCAGCAAAAGAGACTAACGCACACGTTTTAGAAAGCCGTCTGGCGCCACGGTGACCAGCAATTTCTGCGGGATGGCCTGTTCTATTTCGAATTGGGGGTTCGCGTCCAGAAACTCCCGGACCGCACTCTTAGGGCTATTGCCCGGGCCCCATGGCCGGTCGGGGTAAAGCGTAGCCGGCAGGTCCTCGACAACCGTGTCAAACACGACGCAGTAGCTCTGTGGGCTGACAAATGGCGCGTAGGCGATGAGTTCTGCCAGCACATGATCGTGCGTGTGATTGCTGTCGAGACAGACCATGACGGACTTTTTATGACGGACCACGTCGGCAATCTGACGGACAATTTCCGGGTCGATGCTGGAGCCCTGAATCATGCGAACCCGTCGCGCCATCGGATGGGCTTCGATCGCAACCCGGTTGTGCTCGCGAATATCGATATCGATTCCGATAACTTCGGCGTCTGCCGGGCCACCGCAGAGCGCGTTCAATTCGAGCATCGAAGCCGAAAAGATCAGCGATCCCCCGTGGGCGATGCCGGTTTCGATTATCAGATCGGGCTGAACTTTCCACAGCAGTTCCTGCATTGCCACGATGTCCTGCGGGTACTGGATAATCGGGCGTCCCAACCAGGAGAAATTGTAGGAATACTTGTGGCGGATAGTGTCGGCCATCCAGTCTCTGGAACGTTGCCTGAGTTGGTCGTCTTCTGCCTGCTTCGCAAGGTTCTGTGCAACTTCTTCAGCGAATTTCCGCGACTGCTCAGTCATGATGCTTGTTCCGAAATAGGGTGATGCACCAGCACGGCAACCGCTGCGGCTTGCCCGCTTGCCAAACTGGATGGAGGAAAGTGTTCGGCGCGCGCACTGGTGGGACGGATAGACGGCCGGACGCCGGCGTCTGGCTCAGTCACCTCGGCCCAGCGTCGCCGTCCAGAGCCGGCGAGCTTGCGCGCCACCTTCGGCCTACAAGGTCCGGACAAGACCAGCGTCACAGCACTTCCAATGCCGGTACAAACCTCACCAGTCGTCCGCCCCACTCGGCAATGTAGGCAATTTCTACCGCAACTTCCTCTCGCAGGTTCCACGGCAAAATCGCAACATAGTCTGGTCTTCGCTGACGCAGCCAGACCGGATCACCAACCGGAATCCTGCTTCCGGGCAGGTAGCGTCCCTGCTTCTGGGGGTTCTTGTCGACGACAAACTGCAAGAGGTCGGGCTTTACGCCCGCATAGTTCAGCAAGGTGTTGCCCTTGGCTGCCGCGCCATAGCCGGCGACCGTCTTACCAGCCTTGCTGGCCGCCAGCAGAAACCCGAGGCAAGCGTTTTTAATGCTGTTTGAAAGCGCCTGGAATTGCGCATAAAACGCGCTGCTCTCCAGCCCAAGTGCGCGCTCCCGCGACAGCATGGCAGCCACCGCTGGCCGCACCGACTGACGGCCGCTCCCGGCGCGCTGCGCGAAGACGCGTAGACTGCCACCATGGGTCATTAGCTCCTCGATATCGAACACCTGCAGTCCGTTGCGCTCCAGGATGCGCGTTACCGCGAGTGCCGAGAGGTAGGAGAAATGCTCGTGGTACACGGTATCGAACTGACGCTGCGCGACGAGTTGTACGAGATGGGGAAACTCGAACGTTACGACGCCCTGTGGTTTCAGCAGCGCGGCGATGCCGGCCACGAAATCGTTGATGTCTGGCACATGCGCCAGCACGTTGTTGGCGGTAATCAGATCCGCCGAGCCGCCGTTGGCCGCCAGCTGCTCGCCGAGCGCACGGCCCAGAAACTCCTCGATAACCTCGATGCCTCGGTCACGTGCCGCGCGGGCCGTACTGGCCGTGGGTTCAATGCCCACACAGGGAATTCCACGCTCGCGTACGAACTGCAGCAGATAGCCATCATTGGCAGCCACCTCGACCACCATCGCGTTGGCGGTCAGGCTGAAACGCTCGACCATGGCCTCGACATAGCGTGCCGCGTGACGCACCCAGGAGCTCGAATACGAGCTGAAATACACGTAATCCTCGGCGAACAACTCGGCGCGGTCGGCGTAATCGATTGTCTGCACCAGCCAACAGGTCGTACACACCTTGACCTGTAGCGGGTACCACTTCTCGGGTCGCCCCAAGGACTCGCTAGTGAGCAAGGCATTGGATGGCGGCGCGCTCCCCAGGTCGAGAAAATCCAGCGCGAGCGGCGTTTTACAGTGGCGACAGTTCACAATTCAATCCCGACGAAGTCTGGCGTCAGCAACAAGAAGGAGTCGTCTCTTGCCGATCGCTCGGTGATAGCCAGCGGCCACGGTATGGCGAGGCGCGGGTCGGTTGCGGCCAGCCCGCCTTCAGCGTGCGCCGCATAGGGCGCGCTGTGCAGATAGAGCAGCTCGCACTCCGCGCTGAGCGTCTGAAAGCCGTGCGCAAAGCCGGCGGGGATTAGCAAAGCCCGCAGATTGTCTGCCGACAGCCGCTCGGCATGCCATTGCAGGAAAGTGGGCGAGCCCCGCCGCAAATCGACCGCCACGTCGAAAATCTCGCCCTTCAGGCAACTCACCAGCTTGTACTCCGCGTGCGGTGGCTGCTGAAAGTGCAGGCCCCGCACTGCGCCGCGGGCGGCGGTAAAAGTATGGTTAATCTGGGCCACGGGCCCGGGCCAGCCGAAGGCGCGCATGTCCTCAGCGCAGAACAATCTGGACAGAAACCCGCGACTGTCACTGTAGCGCTGCCGCTGAAGGGTGATCAGGCCAGACAACGGCGTAACACCCGGCGCGAAGCGGCTCATTTGACTGCGCCGTAGGCGTGAAGGTCAGCCTCGCACAAGGCGCGCGCGCAGGCGCCCTCCGCAAAAGCCCGGTACCAGCGAATAGTTCTGCCAATCGCCTGCTCCAGACTCCATCGGCTTTCAAGCCCTAGTTCGCGGCGGGCGCGGGTAGGGTCCAGCGCGAGCCACTGTGCCTCGTGCGGGTCGCTGGCGCTCGGGGCGTAGACGACGTCGGCTTTTCCATAGGTCTCAGCGCACAGGTCGACCACCGTGCGCACCGATGCCGCCTGATCCGCTGCAGGTCCAAAATTGTAGGCGTCGGCAAGGCTTGGGCGGGCGGCCATTTGCTCGGCGAGCAGCAGGTAGCCGCGCACCGGCTCCAGCACGTGCTGCCAGGGACGCAGTGCCTCCGGCTTGCGGATTTTCAGCGCTTCGCCCGCGACCCAGGCTTTGATGGCATCAGGGATCAGGCGGTCCTCGGCCCAGTCGCCGCCGCCAATTACGTTCCCAGCCCGCGCGGTAGCGACGGCCATTCCCTGCTCGCGCAGAAACGAATCCCGATAGCAGGCAACCACAATTTCGCACGCGGCTTTGCTCGCGCTGTAGGGATCATGGCCGCCCAGTGGGTCGATTTCCCTGAAGGGCGCGTGAGGCGCTTCGTCGTTGCGATAGACCTTGTCGCTGGTCACCACCACCACAGCTCGCGCCGAGGGCGTCCGACGCAGCGCCTCCAGCAGATGCACCGTGCCCATGACGTTGGTATCAAAGGTCTGGACCGGCTCGCGATAACTCGACCGCACCAGGGCCTGCGCGGCCAGATGAAACACGATTTCCGGCTCATTCGCCGCTACCATCTCGCTGAGGGCGGCAGCGTCGCGAATGTCGCAGATATGACTTGCAAGCAGTTCCTGAAGCCGGGCCGCCCCGAACAGGCTGGGCGTCGTAACCGGCGGCAGCGCGATACCGGTGACCCTTGCGCCCAGCATCCGGAGCCACTGAACGAGCCATGCGCCCTTGAAGCCGGTATGGCCGGTCACCAGCACACGCCGCCCGCGCCAAAACGCGGCGGTGGGCATCAAGTCCAGATCTTCCACGGGGCCTTGCCGGACTGCCACAGATCTTCCAGCAGATTTTTGTCGCGCAGCGTATCCATGGCTTGCCAGAAGCCGTCATGGCTGTAGGCCACCAGTTCGCCCACGGTCGCCAAGCGCGGCAGCGCTTCGGCTTCCCAACTGCTCGCATCGCCCTCAATAAACTCAATGCAGCGCGATGACAGCACAAAAAAGCCACCGTTGATCGACCCGCCGTCGCCGCGGGGTTTCTCGGCAAAGCCGGTCACTACGCTGTCCTCCAACTGCAAGGCGCCGTATCTGCCCGGCGGCTGCACCGCAGTCACGGTGGCCATCCGGCCATGCGCTTGATGGAAAGCAAGTTGCGCAGAGAAGTCGACGTCGGCCACGCCGTCGCCGTAGGTGAAAAAGAAAGTTTCATCACCCTCCAGGAAACTCGCCACCCGCTTAAGACGGCCGCCCGTCAGGGTCTGCTCGCCGGTATCGATCAGCGTGACGCGCCAGGGCTCTGCCTTTTGCTCGTGCACATCCATGCGGTTACGCGCCATATCAAAGGTGACGTCCGACATGTGCAGAAAGTAATTGGCGAAGTACTCCTTGATGACGTAACCCTTGTAGCCACAGCAGATGATGAATTCGTTCACGCCGTGCGCCGCGTACATCTTCATGATGTGCCACAAAACAGGCTTGCCGCCGATTTCAATCATCGGCTTCGGCTTGAGGTGGGTCTCTTCGGAGATGCGGGTACCAAGGCCGCCGGCGAGGATTACCGCTTTCATGAAGCAATCCGCCGAACGCAAATCGTGCTGGCGGAAGCCTGCGCTACCGGTAGCTTAGGTCTCATGAAAGATTCCCTCACAAAAGTACTTCGTTGCGAATGTCTTGTGCACAGTCTCGTCGCCAACGTCCCGGGGTCCAGACTCCCGTGCGTCCGCGGCGGCAAAAGACACCACCGCTTTCGTCACGCCGGATAGAAGCCGTTCTTGATTTAGTGCGGGATCGCGGCTTTTTACGCTGGCCGAGGGTCCGCCAACAAGCGCCCCTTAAACGCGGCGCACACTGGGCAGGGGTTTGGGTAATCATGGCTCATGGACTCCGACGCAACAGACACGGGGACCGGCTAGCGCGCTAATTTCTGCCAGATACATCGGATTCATCACGTAGACGACGCTGCTATTGGGCAGGCTTGGCAGGGCCTCTGCCGGCGATTGAACGCGCAATCCGGTGCCGGGCAGATAACGCCCCTGCTTGGCCGGGTTGATATCGATCACCACGTCTATCGGATGGCCCGCGCGCTGGCTCAACAGCGAAAAAATGACGCCTTTTGAGGCCCCTCCCCAGATCGCAGTCACCGCGCCGTGCTGCTTGGGACCGAGCAAAATCCTGCCAAAATCAGCCGGCAACGCAAGGCGCTCGTCTGCCGTTTTACGCGGCGGACGCAGACTCGCCAAATCAACCACCACGCCCAGATACTGTCCGCCGAACAGGCGTTCGGCATGCAGCACCGTGCCGAACATGGCCTTAAGATCCGTTAAGCGGAAGTAGTTCACATGCTCGTAAAACACGTCAAACCAGGCCCGTTGATCGAGGATCCAGTCGAAGCATGGCACCTCGATATAGAGCAGACCGCCACCACCATTAGCCTGCTGAATGGTTTGCAGGAAAGCGTAGGGGTCGCGCACATGTTCGAGCACGTGCCTCATTATCAGGCCGTCTGCCCGAATGTTTTCTGCGTCGCTGAAGTAGCGACGGTTAATCAGAGGATTGTCGCCCTCGTAGCTAGGGTCGAAACCTGCGACCTCGCTTCCCCGCGCCGCCAACATTTCGAGAAAGAAGCCTTTTCCGCAGCCAATTTCGATCAGGCCGGCCGGACCCAACCGGCTTTCGACGATTTCGGCAACCGCCCGCAGATGGTCGCGAAATGCGAGGCTCAAGCCCTGCTCGTTCTGATACTCGCGGTCATAGATGACCAGAGCGGGGTCGAACGCTGCGTTGTGAACGAGGCCCGTGAGCTCGTCTTCGACCAATTCGATATCGCCGCGAGGACAGGCGATGGCGTCGGCCGCAGTGGCATACATCCGGTTCTGGAACACCGGAAAATCGCGCTGGCGATACAGCACCTGCTGCTCCCCTTCGCGGTCCGGGGTCGTTGATTCACTCACGCCGACGCCCTTACCCCTACCACACAGGGTGGGTCGAAACGGTTGTCTGGGCGCGCGCCAAATCGTAGGAGTTCACGCCCGTTGTAGTGGTCCGCGATGCGCTCGGCCAGTGCGCGCACCGTGATGCCTTCGCCCGAACAGATGTTCAGTGGTCCCTGTCGCGAGCTTAAGGTCACCGCCACGAGTTGTTCGGCCGCCGCGCTGACGTCGAGAAAATCACGAATCTGGGCACCGCTGGTCAACTCTGCTGGTTCACCGGCACGCAATCTAGCGTGCAGATAGGGCACCAGACGCTGCGGGTTTTCGCCCTCGCCGTACAGATAGAAAAGTCGCGCCCAAAGGAACTCTACAGACTGCGTCGCCAGCCACTGCGCAAGCGTCACGAAGGCGGCGACCTTGCATGCAGCGTAGGTGGTCGCCGGCCGCAGGGGCGTGTCGGTGCTCAGATAGCCTGCGGGCTGACCAAGAGTCAGGTCGTATTCGAAACAGGTTCCAACGCCAACGAAACGTCTGACCCCGGCAGCGACGGCCCCGCGCGCCAAGCTCAGCGTGCCCTGCAGACAGTCCAGATTGCGCGGCGACTGAAGGTACTTGCCGGGCGCCGCATACCAGGCCACGTGGAGGATCGTGTCGATACCCTCGCATGCTCGCTGCCACCACGCGGCGTTTTCCTGAAACAGGTCCTGGGTGGTGATCAGATCTACCAGTCCGGCCAGCTCGCCAAGACGGTCCGAACTGCCGGGCCGGACTACCGCCGTCACAGGTACCCCGAAAGCGAGCAGCTGGCGCAGGACATGGCGACCGACAAAGCCCGTCGCACCGGTCAGCAAGACGCGCTTTACGACGCCGCTGGTCACCGGCAGCCGCAACTTGCGCACAATGCCAATGCTCGAGGCGCCGGCGGTGTCAGCGGCCACAGCACCAGCGGCACCAAGAACTGGATCCACCCGCACATACGCTCGTCTCCAATCGCTGACACATGGGCCTGCATCACACTACTCCGCTTGATTCGCGCCGCGAGCCGGTCGCGCCGGGCGGCACGGGCAAAAAGTACTTTCCTGCTATTTGCGCTGAGGCGCCTAAGCTTTCCGGACCGCCGTCAGCGCTACCCCGCTCGCCACCAAGGCCTCAATCTCTGCCGCCGAGTACCCAAGCTCCGCCAGCACCGCCGCCGTATCTGCCCCAAAAGTCTTCGGCTTGCTGCGCGGGCTGGCTGGCGTCCGCGACAATTTCACCGGATTCCCGACGTTTCGCCAGCCGTCTTTCTCCCACACCATGCCGCGATGCCGGGTGTGCGGGTGCTCCATCACGTCAGGCACTTCCAGCACCGCGCCGGAGGGCACGCCGTTTTCCATCAGCTCGACCGAAAACGGCTCGCCGTCGCGGTCCTTGGTCAGTTCGCGCAGTTCGGCTTCCAGTGCGGGTTTGTTGGCGACGCGGTCGGCATTGGTCTTGAAACGCGCGTCGTCCGCCAGTTCGGGCTTGCCGAGCAGCTGACAGAGCTTGCGGAACTGCCCGTCGTTACCGGCGCCGATCACGATGTTGCGGCCCTTGGTGGGGAAGTTGGCATAGGGCGCGAGATTGCCGTGACTGTTGCCATGGAGCTTTGGCTTCACGCCACCCACGAAATAGTTGGGCGCGTGCGGCTGATGCAGCGCGATCGCGCTGTCGTAGAGCGTGGCATCCACGAACTGGCCCTTGCCGGAGCGGGTGCGCTCGTACAGCGCCATCAGAATGCCGATGCAGGCGTTCATGCCGGTAGAGAGATCGACCACCGGTACGCCGATGCGCACCGGGCCGCTGTCCGGCGAGCCGTTGACCGATACGAGCCCCGTGGACGCCTGAATCATCGCATCGTAGCCGGGGAAACCGCCCAGCGGACCGTCGGCGCCAAAGCCGGAAACTCGGGCGTGAATGAGCCGCGGAAACTGCTGTGACAGCGTGTCGGCGTAGCCAATGCCCCACTTCTCCATCGTGCCCGTCTTGAAGTTGTCGATCAGCACGTCGGCCTCAGCCAGCAGTTTGAGCAACACCTCCCGCCCGGCCGGCACCGACAAATCCAGCGCAATCGTGCGCTTGTTGCGATTGATGCCGGAGAAATAGGCCGAGATGCCTTCGCCATCAAACGGCGGTCCCCAGCCGCGGGTTTCGTCGCCCTGCGGCGGCTCTACCTTGATCACTTCGGCGCCGTGGTCCGCCAGCATCTGTCCGCAGTAAGGCCCGCCCAATACGCGCGAGAGGTCAACGACCTTGATGCCTTCCAATGCTCCACTCATCGGTCAAAACTCCTGCCCGGCGGCGCGCCGGCTAAAATCAAATCAAAGGCGAGTTCTGTGGCAAGCGCAGCAGAATGCGCCCGTACATTTCCAGATTGGTGCTGTGAGTCAGAATGCCGTGCAGGGCGGCGGTGTTCACATCACGCCAGATTCGCTGCAAGGGATTGGACTCGGCGAAAGCCGAGCCGCCGCTGGCATGCAGCAGCGTATCGACCGCCTGTTTGGACAGATGGGCCGCGCGGCTGCAGTCCATGCGGATCCGCGCCCGCGCCGCTAAATCGAGCGCCGTACCGCTGTACATGGCGCGGTCAATGTCGTCGGCCGCGCGCCCGGCGTGCATGTGCGCGGCGTCGATCAGCATGGCGGCCTCGGCCATCTGCATATGCGTGACCGGGGCGTCGCTCTGGCGCTCGTAAGTGGTGTACTGAATGCCGCGCGTCGGCAGCGTCTCGGCTACCGCCTCCAGCGCCGCGCGCGCCAGCCCCAGCGGCGGCCCAATCAGAATAATCACCAGCACCGGCATGAAGGACGCGCGATACAGCGGCTCGATGCCGCCGTGCTCGGTCGGATAAATGCCCTCAATGGCCTGCGTCAGCGACATCACGCGATACGCCGGCACGAACACCTCGTTCGCGACCAGCGTGTTGCTGCCGCTGCCGCGCATGCCGGTGGAATGCCAGGTGTCGTCGATCGATAAATCCTGCATGGGAAACAGCGCGAGGCCCTGATCGACCATATTGCCCGCCTCGTCCACCACCGGGATGCCCAGCGTCGCCCACTGCGCGTGCAGACAACCCGAGGCCCAGGGCCAGCGGCCGCTGACCACAAAACCGCCCTCGACCTTGCGCGCCGTGGATCGCGGCGCCACGACCGCCGCCACCCGGGCGTCCGGATTGGCGCCGAACACTTCCTGCTGTACCCGCTCCGGATAGAGCCCGATGACCCACGAGCACATATTGGTCAGTGCGGTCACCCAGCCCGTCGAGCCACAGGCGCGCGCAATTTCACCCGATACTGCTATCGCCGTGCGCAAGCCGGCTTCATGTCCCCCGAAG
>JALRCR010000110.1 GCA_023257255.1 Gammaproteobacteria bacterium
GACTATCTGGGCATTGGTGCTGGCGCCCACGGCAAGCTGAGTCGCGCAAGCGGGCTGCTACGGACAAGCAAACGCCGCCATCCGCAGGCCTATATGAAAGAACCGGATGACGCCCGGCGCGCGGTGCCCGAGGCAGATCTGGTCACCGAGTTCGCCATCAACGCCCTGCGTCTGGTGGCGGGCTTCAGCGCCGAGACCTTTACCCAGCGCACCGGGCTGCCGTGGTCTGCGTTGGCGCCGGCGATGGAGGCCGGTTTTGCGCAGGGCTGGCTCGAAGCACAACCAGGGGGCGTGCGGCCCAGCGCCCTGGGCCTCCGGTTTTTGAACGACCTGCAGCTGCTGTTTCTGCCGGAGGCCGAGGCGGAGTAAGGCCGGCGCAGCGGGATGCCGCTGGCCGGCCCGATCCTTAGCCCTGACGGGCCTTCGCCCTGCGCCGCGACAGACCCAAGGCGCCCAGCGCGCTGCCCAGCAGCCACACCGCCGCCGGCACCGGCACCGGCGCTGCCGTGCGATACAGCGCGGTGCTGCCGCTGACTTCGCTGGACACCGCCAGATAGCCATACCCGCCGTCGGTGAAGAAGGACAGGCCTTCCGGACCCACGTCGCCGGTGTGGTAGATCATTTCGACGAAGCTCGGCGCGGTGCGATCGTTCAGGTTCCAGACCATGACGGCGTTGCTGCGCTCAAGCCCCAGAAACAGCAAGGTGTCGCTGCCCACCTGACCGATGACCGCGCTTTCCGGCTCCGGGCCCTTGTTGTCGCTGCGGGTGTCGTCCCACAGGCAGCCGGCGGTGGCCAGCGTGCAGCTGGTCGAAGGCATGAACTGGGTTTTGATGATCTGTTCCAGCTGGTCGCCGGAATCAAACACCAGATTGCCGTTGGCATCGAGGATCGAGAACGAGCGCGCGCCATAGGCCTGCAGCTGGTCCAGATCGCCGTCGCCATCCAGATCGCCGGAAGTCGACACCGTCAGGCGATTCAGCTTGTCGTTGTTGGTTTTCCAGTCGCTGCCATGCGCGGCGGTCAGCGCGGTGTTCAGCGCGGGGTCGATGGTGGCGCTGCCGACGCGAACTTCATCGTTGTAGCCGGGCCAGTCGGCCCGCGAATCGCCTTCATTGGCGGTGACGTAAAACTGCTGGCCGTTCTGCGTGAAGCTCGCGATGCCGTCTGGCATGTAGATGCCCTTCACGTTCCAGTTCTGGATCTGGCCGTTGAGGATATTGGTGCCGGTGCCATCGCGGTCCGACACGTCCAGCCCGTTGCCGGGCAGGCTATGGTCTTTCAGGCCCAGCGCCTTGATGGACGTCACGGTCGAGGTCGCGATGTCTACAAACGCGACCGCATTGGCTTCCTGCAGGGTCACCGCGGCGGTGCTGCCGTCCTTGCTGACCGCGATGTATTCGGGCTCAAGATCCTGCGCCACCGTGGGCGGGGTGTAGCCGGCGGTGGTCAGCTTGGTGGGGTCGAGCAGGCGCACACCGGCCGTGCGCAGCGCCGCGGCCTGACTGTTGAAGCTCGAGAAATCGGCGGTCGTACTCGCCAGCGTGCTGGCATCAATGATGCTGACCGAACCGACCGGGTCGGGCGCGCCGGTGTAGTTGGTGGGCTCACCTTCGTTCGCCACCAGCAGCTTGCTGCCGTCCGGGGTGTAGGTCACCGAGTCCGGGTTGGCGCCGACCGTCACGCTGCCAATGCTGGCAAACGAGCTGGTGTTGTAAAACTGCACCACGCCGGCATTGGTCTTGACCGGCGCGGTAATCGCCACCGCCGCCTGTCCGTTGGCAATCGCCACGCTGTTTACGCCCCCGACCGACTGCAGGTTGATGCTGTTGACCAGCGCGCCGGACAGGTCCAGCACGTCGATGCCGCTGCGCCCGACCGGGCTGCTGACATTGGCATCGGTGCCGATTACCCATAGCCGGCGGTTAAGGGTATCGAAGGAGAGAATTTCGGACCCCTGCGCCTGTGAGGCCGCGGTGCCGGTGTGCTGATAAGTCCACTGCCAGTTGAAAAGCGAAGGCCCGGCGAACGCGGCCGGGGCGCTCAAAGCCATAGCCAAAGCGGCTGCAATGCGGTTTAGTGTCATCTCTTGGTGCTCCGGTAAAGCCCCGCTGCGGGGCGTGGATGGAGGGCGACCAGCGTCCTTGTCCCGCTTGAGACAACAGACCTGGCCCCCGTGCCGGTGCAGTCTCGGGCGTCAACATGACGGACCGGTGACACCCCCAGCGACGCCCCTCAAGTAGCGCCCCCGGCTCGCCGATAGAGCCCCATACACCCGTTCAGAATCGACAAGACGTACGTTTCATGGCACTGAATCTCAAAGATTTCCGTTTTCTCATCGTTGACGACCTGCGCGACATGCGGATCACCCTTCGCGGCATGTTGGAAACCCTCAAAGCCAGTCAGTTCTGGGAGGCGAAAAACTGCGAGGAAGCGCTGGAGGTCCTGCGTACCCAGCCAATTGACGTCGTGCTCTGCGACTACAACCTCGGCGATACGCGCGACGGCCAGCAGCTGTTCGATGAAGCGCGCGGACGCGGCACCCTGGTGCCGCACGCGGCCTGGATCATGATTACCGCCGAGTCGTCCATGGGCATGGTGATGGGGGTGATCGAGAACAACCCCGACGGCTATCTGGTGAAGCCGATCAACAAGGCGGTATTGCAGACCCGGCTGGAGCGCGCGGTGGCGCGCAAGATGATCGTGAAGGACGTCGAACTGGCGATCCGCAACAACAAGCTCACCGACGCCATCGCACTCGCCGACATGCAACTCCAGCGCTATCCCAACGCGAAGTCCGAGCTTCTGCGCCTGAAGACCGAGGCGATGTTGCGCAACGCCGCCTATCCCGAAGTGGTCGACCTCTGCGCTGGCCTGCTGGCGGAGCGCCAGCACGAAGGTGCCGAAACCGATATTCCCTGGATGCTGATTAACCTCGGCCGGGCGCGCTACGAACTTGGCGATGTGAGACAGGCCCGTCTGACGTTCCAGAAAGTCCTCGATCAGAACCCGACGGTGATGGAAGCCTACGACTGGCTGGCGCGGATAGAACGCGAGCAGGGCAATGGCAAAGACGCTCAGCGCATCATCAGCAACGCCCTTGGCATATCGGCCCGCTCGATCCGGCGCCAGCAGTCGCTGGGTGATGTGGCGGTAGAAAACGAAGATTTCGCTACCGCAGAGCGGGCCTACGACAAGGCGGTGCAATTGGGGGACGACTCGGTGTTTGCGCGGCCGGACGACCAGGTTGGGCTGGTGGGCGCGGTGCGTGTAACCAAAGGCAATGACGCGGCGCTCAAGACCATGGGCGAGCTGGTCAAGCGAGCATCCCGAAAGCGAAACAGCAAAGGCCCGCACTGGCGGGTCAGCGCCATGGAAGCCTCCATGCTGGCCGACGCCGGCCGCCACGCAGAGGCAACGGCCTCCGTCGAACGCGCGCTCGAGGCGTTTCGCGATGACACCTCAAGTAACGCGCCGCAGGTCACGCTGGAACTGGCGCGCGCCTGTTTCATCACAGGCAAGGGCGACCAGGGGCGTGCGATGGTCGACCAGCTGGTGCGTGAGAACCATGACCGGCCCGAAGTGACCGGCGCGGTTCAGCAGCTGTTCCAGGACCTCGGCATGGCCGAGGAAGGGGCGTCCCTGATCGAAGGGGCGCAGCAGCAGATCATCAAAATCAACAACGAAGGCGTGCTGCTGGCCAAGGCCGGTCGTTACGCCGAAGCCGTCGCCTGCCTGCAGAAAGCCGCCGAAGACCTGCCCAATAACCTCACCGTCACCCTGAACGCACTGCAGGCGCTGCTGATGCAGATGCAGGCAGAGGGGGTGACCAACCTGGCCCGCTATCAGGCCCGCGAGCACCTCAACCGCGCGCTGAAACTGGCGCCGAAATCCGACAAGGTCGCCCAGATGAAGCTGCGCTTGCAGAACCTGCTGGCGACCGCGCCCAAGCCGGCCACCGGCTAATGGAACAGCACGACGACGAAGTATTTACCGACCTGGTCGCGTCCGCCGTCCACGATCTGAAAAACTCGCTGGCGCTGGTGCTGAATGCCGCCGAGCGGATCACGGATCTGGGCGCTGCGCCGCCGGCGGCCCAGCAGGCGCTGCTGCTGCTGCAATACGAGGCACGTCGCGCCAACGCCGACCTGATGGGCCTGCTCGGATTTTTCAAGCTGGAACGCGGCAGTGCGCTGGTGCGCCCGGCGGTGGTCGACTGTGAAGACCTGCTGGCGGAACTGGTGGCCTACAACACCGACCTGCTGGCCAGTCGCGGGATCAGGCTGGAAGCCACCGAATGTCGCGTCGAGGAAGGGTATTTCGACCGGGGATTGGTGGCCGGCGTGCTGAACGCGGTGATCAACAACGCTTACCGTTTTGCGCGTTCGCAGGTGACGCTGAGTTGCACGCTGGAAGAGGGCTACACGGTATTCCGGGTGCTGGACGATGGTGAAGGCTACGGCCCCAAGATGCTCAGCGCCGCGCCGCAGGACCCCGCAGAACACAGCCATCGTTCCACCGGGCTCGGTTTATTTTTCGCGCGCCGGGTGGCCGAGTTGCACCAGCATCGCGATCGCATCGGGCAGGTCGTGCTGAGCAATCGCCCCGGCGGCTGCTTCGAACTCTGGTTGCCCTGAACGCCGGCCGCGCGTCGGCCTAGCGTTTGGCCGGGTGAAATTCCCGCAGATAGGGCGGTTGATGCCGCCAGCTCATGCCGGCCAGCAGACCGCCGTCCACCACCATGGCGTGGCCCGTGACGTACGACGCCCGCTCGCTCGCCAGCCAGAGCACGGCTTCGGCAATTTCTGTCGGCTGCGCCATGCGGCCCTGCGGCTGGTCGTCGGCCCGCTCAATGCGGATTTTCTCCATTCGCCGCTGCCAGCGCTCGTCCGTCACGCCGGTGTGGATGGGTGTCTCCACATTGCCAGGACATACCGCGTTAACGCGGATGCCCTGTTCGATTAGTTCCAGCGCCACCGACTTCGTCAGGTTCACCACCGCCGCCTTGCAGGCGTTGTAGAGATGCGGCCCGTAGCCGGCCAGCAGGCCGGCCACGCTCGCGATGTTGACGATCGCGCCGCTGCCCTGCGGACCCATCAGCCGCGCCGCGTGCTTCATGCCCAGAAACACGCTGCGCAGGATGATCGACTGGCTGTATTCGTATTCTTCCAGCGGGATGTCGGCAATCGGACCCAGCGTGCCGACGATGGCGGCGTTGTTGACCAGGCAATCGAGCCGGCCGTGCTGCTGCGAGATCTCGCCGAGCACGCGCTCGAAGTCGGCCTCCGCGCGCACATCCAGCGCCATGTACTGCGCGCCGGCACCTAACTCGGCGGCCAGTGCGCGGCCTTTCTCGTGCTGCACGTCGGCGAGGACCACGGCATAGCCGGCGGCGTGGAAGACGCTGGCGCAGGCGGCCCCGATGCCGCTGGCGGCGCCGGTAATCAGACAAACAGGGGCGGAGGTCGACATCAGGTTTGCTCCTTGTGCGCGGACGGTGGCGGTGCAGAAACAAGAACCCCCGCAGCGAGCGGGGGTTGCAGGGCTAAACGCCGGGTCGGGCTAGTGGCTGTGGCCGCACATGCCAGCGCCGCAGCCGCCGCCGCCCGGCATGCCGGCCAGCTCGTTGCTTTTGCCGCCAGCGACAAAGGTCGGGCTCAGCACTTTGGCCACCGGGCTGTCGGCCGGGGTGTTGTCGTGGGTGAGACCGGCCGCGGCGCAGAGTTCGCCCCAGGTCGAGACGGACTCGCTCATCCGGTGTTTGACTTCAAGCGTGCGGCCGTTGGTCGCGCAGTGATAGGTGTAGGTCGGCACGGGCGTTCTCCTTCATCCAGCAAAACGGAAACGGGCCGGAGTATAGCGATAAAAAAATGGCGGCGGGCGGCCCGGTGCCGGAGCGCCCGATGGCGTCCGGCGCCGGGATTTATTCCCGCAGGGCTTGCCCCGTCTTGTCCGGCACGCCGGGCCTGCGCGTGAATACGGCCACGACTCGGCCGCAAGCCTGCCTGGGCCGGAGTCGCTTATCCCAACGGTCTCAAGGAGGAGCCATGACCAGACCCCTGCGTCTTGAGGTAGCGCACACGCGTTATCTCGTCGCCGCGCGTGCGGCCCCCGGCGAAGTGTTGTTTCGCACCGACGCCGACTATCGCTGCTTTACCGATCTGCTGGCCCGCAGCTGTCGACGCTACGGCTGGCGGGCGCTGGCCTACACCCTGCTGCCGGATAGCTACCAGCTGCTGCTGGGCATCACCGCGCCCAATCTGGCCACCGGCATGCGCTACCTCAACAGCGCCTACACCGCGAGCGTAAACCGTCGAATGCCACGGCGGGGCGCGCTGTTTCGGCGCCGCTATGAGGCGCTGGTGGTGGCCTCCGGCGCGTGGCTGGCTGACGCGCTCCAGCGCTGCCTGCTCGCGCCGTGGCGAGCCGGGCTGGCCAGCGGCGCGCACGATTGGTCCTGGTCCAGTTACCCCTGCTGCGCGGAGGGCGGCGTGACGCCCGACTGGCTGGCGGTGGACGAACTGCTGGGCGGTCTGGCACCGCAGCCGGAGGTGGCGCGGGCCGCCCTGCTGGCGGTGCTCGATACCGGCGCGCAGAGCCGCGAGCCGCCGCCGCGGCCGTACCGGCGCTGTCTGGGATCGCCGGCGTTTTTCAGCCGGCTGAAAGCCGCCGCGCGCAAGGCCGGCGAGGCGGCCTTGCCCGAGCGCCCGGTGCTGCAAACGACGGCGCTGGGCTTGCCCCATCGGCGCGAGGCGATGCTCGCGGCCTACGCCCAGGGCGGCTACACCCAGCGTGAGATTGCGCATCACTTTGGCGTGCACGCCACCACCGTTTCCCGCGCGGTCAGTCCGCCGCGCGCTTAAGCCTGCAATTCATCAGCCAGAGGAATACCCGATGCCGCTTGCGCCAGACCCCACCGCGACCGCGCCGCCGCTGTCAGATTTTGTGCTGACCTACGGCGGCCCCTCGCTGGTCCTTACCGTCGGCCTCGTGCTGGGTTTGCCCTGGGTGTACCTGCGCTGGCTACGGCCACGGGGGCAGCGCTGGTGGGTGCGTCTCGCCGTGCTCGCCGGGCTGTGGGGCGGGCTCTGGGTGCTGGTGTATGGCGACGTGCTGTGGCGCGCCCACGAGGCGCGCCATCTCTGCCTCAGCGAGGGCGGGCTGAAGGTCTATCGACAGGCGGAAGCCGAGGGCTTCATGGGGCTGGTGGATTTTGCGCCCTGGGCGGCTGCCGGCTTCCGCTATGTCGAGACCGAAGGCAACGTGCTCATCCGCGCCGAACTGGTCGATGGCAAACCGGTGGAGCGTCGCGTGGACCAGCCGCTCGCGCGCTATCAGCTGCAAGAAGTGCTCACGCCGGGCGGCGGATCGCTGACCCGGATCAGCCTGCAGATGCAGGACCGCGAGCGCGGCGAGGTGCTGGGTGAAGTGCTGCGTTTTGAACTGGCGCCGGGTTGGGTGGACCGCCGCCTCATGGCGCTGTTGGGTGCGCCGCTGCCCGCGTACTGCGTGGGTCCGAAAGTCGGCCGCTTCGAGAAATTTCCGCATCTCGAAGACCCGCTGATCGCCGCCACGCTGCGTCCGCCCGGCAAGCCGCCGGTGCAGCCGCCGCAGCGACCCTGGCGCGGCTAGGCGGGCAACGCGTTATCCCTCAGGTGTTGGCAAGGAGGCCGACATGAATTTTCGAAGCCTGCACGAGCTGGCCGTTGCGGCCAGCCTTGCCTACATTCCATGGGATGAAGCCTCCGCGGCTTCGGGCGCCGCGATGGCGGCGCAGGCCTACGGGCAACGCGCCTTGTCCTCGCGCTGGGCCAGTCATTTTCTGCAAGCCGCGGGCGGGCTGGGCTGGCAAATTCCGGTCGCGGGGATTAAGCCCAACGACGCCGCCGGCTTTGCCGCCAATCTGTTCGAGACCTCGGCCGGCAAGCTGCTGGCGATCCGGGGCACCGAAGTGGTTCCTGGCAGTTGGGGCTTGCTGGCCTCGTTGTTGCCCGGCGCCGATTTTGGCGAGGAAATGCGCAAAGACGTGCTGGATGCGGACCTCGACATCCTGTGCAGCAGCGGTTTCGCCGCGCAGCAGACCCTGTCGCTGGTCAATTACATCGAACGTCTGATAACGCCGCTTGGCGCGGTCGCACCGCAGTGGCAGTTCGCACCGGCTGAGAATCTGGACCTGCGGCAAGTCGCCGCAGCCTTGCACGACGGCCTGCCGCCTGCGCAGATCTTGTGGCAGCCGGTGCGAGACCCGGTCGATGCCACCGGTCTGGGCCTGCTCGCCGCCGGCGAGCAGCTGCAGGTGGTCGGTCATTCGCTGGGTGGACAACTCGCCGCGTTCGCACTCCGGCTGTTCCCGGATGTATTCACCGACGCTGTCCTCTTCAACGCACCCGCGGTGGGCAACGTGTGGGCGGAGCGCTTCGTCGACGCGCTGCTGCCCGGGCTGCCCCACCCGCCAGCGCCGGGGTTTCTGGCGCTGGGCGAGCGGCTGCTCACGGTGCGCTCGGAAGATTCAGCGCCCGGCAGTGACGCCAGCCTGATCGCCGCCTTGCACGAGAGCGCGGGGCAATTCCCGTCGACAACGACGGTGCGAACGGAAATGAACAGCCACAGCATCGACCAACTGGCAGACAGCCTGACGGTGTTTGCGTTGCTCGAAACTCTGGCGCCCGAACTCACGCCGGCACAGCACGCCGCGCTGTTCGACGCCAGCGCGCGCACGCCGGATGAAACGCTGGAAAGCCTGCTCGGCGCGCTTTCCAGCTTGTTGGTGGGCGAGCGGGATTTTCCGGTGGTGGCGGCGGGCGTCGCGGGTTACCCCATCGACAGCTTTCCGGCGCGGGTGGAGCAACTCGACGCGCTCTGGCGTCTGCAGCGGCTTGCCGGCTCGCGGCCGGAATTGCGGCTCGAAGCGCTGCTGACGCAGGACCCTGATGCACTCGCCACCCTCGCGCTGGAAAGGGTTGACGTGCGCCACGCGCTGCGCGCCTACACGCCCTGGACCCTGACCGGCGACGACAGCCTGTATGCCCGCTTTCCGGAGTCTACTGTCCAGGCCGCCGAGCGCGTCGCGTCCCGCGAGTGGACTGACCGGGCGAGTATCTATGCCGTCGAAATGACCCGCAGATTGCTGGATCTGGCGTCGCCACAGGCGCCGGGCATGGTCGTGCAGCGCTACACGGATCTGGCCGCCGACATTGATTTTCTGGAGTCCTCGCCCGTGCCCGAGCTGCCGCTGGTGCCGGAAACCAGACGCATCGCCTTTGGTTCCGACAATGCTGATGACGCCGCCGCCTTGCGGGGAGGCGACGGCGCTGACCGAATCTACGGCGGCGGGGGTAACGACACCCTGGACGGCGGCGCGGCAGCCGACTGGCTGGAAGGCGGGCCGGATCAGGACTTGCTGCTGGGCGGCGCGGGCAGCGATACCTTGCTCGGTGGGGCTGGCAACGACGCCCTCTACGGTCACGGACTCGCCGCGGAGGACGACGGCCAACGCGACCTGCTGTGCGGTGGCGAGGGGCAGGACCTGCTCTGTGCCGGGCCTGGCGATGACGTGCGGGACCATGACGGCGTGTTGCGCGTGGCGGTGTCCGACGGTTGGGTCCAGATCAGCGGTCTGGCGCTGCGGGCGCTGCCGGTGACCGGGGCGGTGCGTCTCTTTGAAACCCCCGGTCCGACGCCGCTGCTGCTGGCGTACAACCCGGCATCCCGCGAGTTGCGCGTGGGGACGGTCACGGTGCGCGATTTCGCCGATGGTGACCTCGGCATCCTGCTTCCCGCGCCGCCACCCAGCCTGCCGCTGCCGCCGCTGGCAGGCAGTGGGTCGGATGATTTTCTGACAGGCACCGCGGCCGACGACAGGATCGAGAGCTTAGGCGGCAATGACCGGATCCGCGCTGGCGCCGGACAGGATCAGGTGCTGGCCGGCACCGGCGCCGACAGCGTGCTGGGCGAGGGCGGCGATGACGATCTGCGGGGCGAGGCCGGGCGCGATGTGCTGCTGGGTGGCGCCGACAATGACGCCCTGTTCGGCGGTGATGACGATGATCTGCTGGGCGGCGACGACGGCCGCGACGTGCTGGCCGGCGGTGAGGGCAACGATCTGCTGGCCGGCGGACCCGGTCACGATGTGCTGCTCGGCGCCGGTGGGGACGATTTGCTGGTGGCGGGGCTGGCCTTTGGCGTGCCGGGGTCTGACTGGTCGATCCTGCGCGGGCCGCCGACGATCGACGACCGGCTGCGCGATCCGCGCAACGTCGCGTTCCATCACTTCGGCGCGGTCGACAGCACGGCAGCCAATTTTCCCACCGATCCGGCCGGCGATTTTCTTTACGGCGAAGACGGCGCGGATTTTCTGATCGGCAGTGCGGGCGAGGATCTGCTGGACGGTGGCGCTGGCGACGACACCGGGCTGGGCGGCGATGGCGCGGATCGCCTGCGCGGAGGTGACGGTGACGATCACCTGCGGGGCAGTGGCGGGGCCGATGTGCTGGAGGGCGGCGCGGGCGACGATTTTCTGGTCGGTCACGGCAGCAACGACGACGGCCTGGCAGCCGACGGCGACGACCAGATTCTTGGCGGTGATGGCAACGACGAGCTGCAGGGTGGGCCGGGCGCCGACCGCCTCGACGGCGAAGGCGGCCAGGACCAGATCTACGGCGGCGCCGATGCCGACTGGCTGGCCGGTGGCGCTGAGGACGATCGCCTCTGGGGTGATGAGGGCGAGGACACGCTGCTGGGCGGCGGCGGCGCGGATCGACTCTACGGCGGGGATGGCGACGACCAGCTGCTGGCGGGCGCAGGCAACGATTACCTTGACGGTGGCGATGGCGCCGATCTGCTGGCCGGAGACGCGGACAACGATCGGCTGACGGGCGGGCAGGGTCACGACCAACTGGCCGGCGGCAGCGGCGACGACGTCTTGCAGGGCGATGCCGGCGCCGACTGGCTGGACGGCGGGCCGGGCAACGATTTTCTCTACGGCGGCAGCGGCCATGACCAGTACTGGCTAAGCGCTGCGGAAGGGCTGGATCTCATCGTCGACACCGAGGGCGACAACGGCCTGTGGCTGCGCTACGCGCCCAATCTTGCGGGCTGGCAGATGGA
>JALRCR010000111.1 GCA_023257255.1 Gammaproteobacteria bacterium
ACGCGAAAGCAGCAGCGGCCGGTCGATCAGCTCATTGGCCTGGTCCGCACGCGGCGGGAAGTGGGTCTTCAGCAACTGGGCAACGGCCGCCACCGCGGCGCACGCCCCCGCCTCAAAACGGCCTTCGGCGAATGCAGCTTCCATGCTGCGACAGATAGCCTGCCACTCGGCGGTTCCCACCCGGGCATTCACCGCGCGGTCGGCCAGAAGCGCCACGTGCCGCTCGGCGAGCAGCACGTAGATCAGGACGCCGTTGTTCTCTGCGGTGTCCCACACGCGCAAATCTGCGAATAGCCCCAGCGCCCGCTCCTCCGCCGACTGACCGGCCAGCAGCCAGCTCACGGGCAGCGCACTTTCCACCACCAGGCGAATCTCCCCGGAGGTCTCGCGCTCGGCCGCCGCAATCGCCTCTTCGATCGCGCGCATGGTGACGTCCGGAAACGCTTTGCCGGCCCGCCAATGCGGCGTCAGCAAATGTCGAAAGAGCCGCTTGATCGCTACCACCTGCCGGACGCCCCGCCACCACCAAAGCCCCCACCCCCGCCGCCAAAGCCACCGCCGCCGAGCCCGCCTCCCAGGCCGCCGCCATAGCCGCCACGATAGCCGGGCAGTCCCACGCCACCGCCCAACAGGGTAAAGAGAAAGGCGGCAAGGCCTGTCAGCAACGCAACCGTCAAAGCGCCCATGAACAGCCAGGCCAGTCCGCCGACCAGCGCACCTGCCGCCGCCGCCCCCACTGCCCTGCCAAAGACCATGCGCAAGACGCCGCCGGCAACCAGCGCAACCAGCAGCAGGACGGGAAAGTAATGCCGGAACACCGCGTTGGTGGCGGTCGATGAAGACGGCGGGGCCGGCAGCGGCTCGCCGTCAACCACGCGGATCATCTGCTGCAGGCCTGCGCTGATTCCGTCGAACACTTCCCCTTGGGCGAATCTGGGCGTGATGATTTCGCTGATAATCCGCTTGCAGGTGGCGTCGTTAAGCGCGCCTTCCAGCCCGTAGCCCACTTCGATGCGCAGCGCGCGATCGGTCAGCGCAATCAGCAGCAAGGCGCCGTCGTCTATTTTTGACCGCCCGAGCTTCCATTGTTCGGCGACGCGCAGCGCGTACTGCTCGATGGATTCCGGCGCGGTCGTCGGCACAATCAACACGGCGAGCTGCGCGCCTTTGCGCTGCTCGAACGCCTGCAGGGTCGCTTCCAGCGTCGCGCGTTGCGCCGTGCTGAGCACGCCGGTCTGGTCCGTCACCCGCGCAGTTAAAGCCGGCACCGGCACCACCGCCTGCAGCAGCCACGGCCAGCACAGACAAAACGCCAGCAGGATCTGTGCGGCGCGGCTGCGAATCACTTGCCCGTGCCTTGCGAGGCAGCCTCGGGCCGCGTGCTTCCAGTCGCGAAATCAACCACCGGCGGGGCGCTGATGGCCCGCTCGTTCTCGACGGTGAAATTGGGCTTCACCGCATAGCCAAACAGCTTGGCCGTGAGATTGGACGGGAAGGAGCGCACCGTCGTGTTGTAAGCCTGTACAGCCTGAATGTAGCGATTTCGCGCCACCGCGATGCGGTTTTCCGTGCCTTCAAGCTGCGCCTGCAGATCGCGAAAATTGGCGTCTGATTTGAGCTGCGGGTAGTTCTCGGTCACCACCAGCAGCCGCGAGAGCGCGCCAGACAATTCGCCCTGGGCTTGCTGAAATGCGCCAAACGCCTGCGGGTCGTTCAACACTTCCGGCGTCATCTGCACGCTGCCGACCTTGGCGCGGGCATTGGTTACGCCCAGCAGGATGTCTTTCTCCTGCGCCGCAAAGCCCTTCACCGTGTTGACCAGATTGGGCACCAGATCGGCGCGGCGCTGATACTGGTTGACCACCTCCGACCAGCTTGCCTTGAGTTGTTCATCGGTCGTTTGCAGCGTGTTGTAGCCGCAGCCGTTGAGGCTGAGCGTCATCACGACCGTCAGGACAATCCAGAACTTACGCATGTGATTTCTCCGCGCCCGGGGCGTGTTGACGACGAGCGCTGTGGCAGTCACAGCGGCTGCCGCGCGAGTTGGGCGCGCAGGCTGTCGATTTCGTCCAGCATGTTCAGGACCAGCGCGACCGCCGGCAGATTGAGTTCGAGGTCCCGGCTGAGGCGCAGCGCCACCCGCGCGCGGCGGAGCACGCTGCCGGCAAATCGCCAGTCGTCGGCGCCCTCGCCCACCGGCTCAAGCACGCCTTCGGCGACCAGCGCCGCCAGCTGTTCTTCGCTCGCCTGACAGGCCTGACACAGCTGGACGAAGGTGAATTCGATTTCCTCTTCAACGACAGACGCCGTCGCCCGGCGTGGGGATTGTTTACTGCTCACGGGGTGACTCCGGGCTCGGCTCTGGGTTTAAACATGAAGGCCTGTTCAAAGGCGCGGTAGGCCTCGACTGCGGCAGGGCTGTCGGCGGGTGGAATCACGATGGAGAGTTCGGCATACAGGTCGCCCGGTTCCTTGCCAGGGATACCCTTGCCGCGAAGACGCAGCCTGCGTCCGGCCTGCGAGCCCGGCGGGATCTTGAGATCCACCGCGCCATCCGGCGTGGCCGCAGAAACCGTCGCACCCAGCGCCGCTTCCCAGGGCGCTACCGGCAAAGCCATATGCACATCGCGACCTTCAACGCGAAAGCGCGGGTCGGGGCGAAACACGATTTCCAGATACAGATCGCCTGCCGGTCCGCCGCCAAACCCGGGGGTGCCCTGCCCGCTCAAACGCAAATGCTGACCTGCGCGCACGCCCTTGGGGATCGCGACCTCGATCCGACGTTCGCGCAGCACCACATGGCCCTGCGCGTCGACCTCGGGCGCGCGCAAACTCAGGCTGCGCTGCGCGCCGCGATAGGCCTCCAGCAGTTCAATTTCGATTTTGGCGTGATGGTCTTCACCTCGTGCACCGGCGCGCGACTGGCGCGCCCCGGCAGCCTGCGCGCGTCTGCCAAACAGGGCTTCAAAGAAATCGCTGTGGTCGCCGCCCCCAAACTCGCCGCCGGCGTACTCAAAGCCCTGATCCCAATTGGGCGGGGGCTTGAAGTCCTGCCCGTTTTTCCACTGGCTGCCCATCTGGTCGTAGGCCGCGCGCTTCTCGGGATCTTTCAATACCTCATAGGCTTCGCCGAGTTCCTTGAAGCGTTCCTCTGCGTGCGCGTCCTTGCTGACGTCCGGGTGATATTTGCGTGCCAGTTTCCGATAGGCGCGCTTGATCTCGTCCTGCGTCGCGGTGCGCGGAACGCCGAAGACTTCGTAGTAGTCCTTGAACTGCATGCTGAACGACCTCCCACCCGGAGACGGGTTTACACCCCGACCCGGTTTGGGGTGGGTCTCTCGCCCGGAGTATGAAAGCCCTTCGCCAGCAGACCCTTGACCTTGATTAAGCCCGGCTCAAAGTCGAGTTCACGAATTAAAGGCTCAATTGATGGCGGCAGGCAGATAGCGCTTGCGCATGGCGCGTATGCTGGGTCGGCACGCCTCAGACTCGCGCAGCGCAATTGCAGCTGAGGGGATTGGCCCAAGCCGTCAATCGCAGGGAACCAGCATGATGAGCACCAAGGCCCGGCAGCCGGCCGGCGAACGCAAGGATCCGGTCTGCGGGATGACGGTGTCGGCACCCTCGACATACCGGCTTGAACACGCGGGTCATGCGTACTACTTCTGTTGCGCGCGCTGCCAGTCAACGTTTGCGGCCCATCCGGAACACTTCGCGCAGCCGGCTGACGCCGCGACCCACCGGCGCACGGCGCCGCCCGATGAATCCTGGGGCGCTGGATACACCTGTCCGATGCACCCGGAAATACAGGCCGCACACCGTGGTGACTGTCCGCAATGCGGCATGCGCCTGGAACCTTTGCTGCCCGTCGCCGGGGCAGACGATGAGACCGAATTTGTGGATTTTCAGCGCCGTTTCTACTGGACGCTGCCGTTCACCCTGCTGGTTTTTGGCCTCGCGATGAGCGGCCATCACCTCACCCTGTTTGACCGGACCGCGCAGAACTGGCTCGAGATGGCGCTCAGCCTGCCGGTTGTGCTGTGGGCGGGCTGGCCTTTTTTCGTGCGGGGCGCGCAGTCCGTCGTGCAGCGCAGTCCAAATATGTGGACGCTGATTGCGCTTGGCACCGGGGCTGCGTTTAGCTACAGCGCGCTGGCCACGCTGGCGCCCGGGCTGTTCCCGGCGTCGTTCGCGCCCCACGGGAAGGTGGCGGTGTACTTCGAGGCCGCCGCCGTCATCATCTCGCTGACCTTGCTTGGGCAAATGCTCGAACTGAAAGCGCGCGCAAAAACCTCCGCCGCGCTGCGCCTGCTACTCGGCCTGGCGCCCAGGATGGCTTGGCGTCTGGCGGACGATGACTCAGAACATCAGGTGCCGCTGGCCGCCGTGCGCGTGGGCGATCGGCTGCGCGTGCGTCCAGGCGACACCGTGCCGACCGACGGCGTGGTGCTCGCAGGCGGTAGCGCGGTGGATGAGTCAATGCTGACCGGTGAAGCGATGCCGGTACGCAAAGGCCCGGGCGATCCGCTGGTCGGCGCCACGCAGAACACCACCGGCGCGCTCGTGATGCGGGCTGAGCGGGTGGGCGCGCAGACCGTGCTCGCCGGGATCGTGCAGATGGTGGCGCTGGCCCAGCGCTCACGCGCGCCGCTGCAAGGCCTGGCCGACCGCGTCGCCGGCTACTTCGTGCTGGGTGTCATCGCCGTGGCCTTGTTCACGTTTCTCGGCTGGGGGCTCTACGGACCCACGACCGGAGGCGAGTCGAGCTGGGCCTATGGTTTGATCAATGCCGTGGCGGTGCTGATCGTGGCCTGCCCCTGCGCACTCGGTCTGGCCACCCCGATGTCGATCATGGTGGCAACGGGCAAAGCCGCCACCCGCGGCGTCTTGTTCCGCGATGCGGCGGCGATCGAAAACTTCTGCAAAGTCGACACCCTGATGCTCGACAAAACCGGCACGCTCACCGAAGGTCGGCCCCGGTTTGACCGCGTCGTGACCTGCCCGGGCTTCAGCGCCGACGAGATCCTGCAACTGGCGGCCAGCCTCGAGCAGGGCAGCGAACACCCGCTGGCCGACGCGCTCGTGACCGCCGCCCGGGCACGTGCGTTAAGGCTGACGCAAACGCTCGACTTTGAATCGATCACGGGTATGGGGGTCCGCGGCACGGTCGGTGGCAAGGCGGTGGCGCTCGGCAGTCCCGCGATGATGCGGCAAGCCGGCGTTGCCCCTGACACGCTCGCCGCGCCGGCCGAGGCGCTGCGGGTCGAAGCTGCGAGCGTGATGTTCCTCGCCGTCGACGGACAACTCGGTGGCCTGTTGGCCGTGTCTGACCCCATCAAACAGACGACGCCTGATGCGCTGAGGGCGCTCCGCGCAACGGGGCTGCGCGTCATCATGGCGACCGGGGACGACCCGACCACGGCGCGGGCCGTTGCCGCGCGGCTCGGCATTGATGAAGTCCACGGCGGCGCCACCCCGGCCGACAAACTGGCGCTGGTGACCCGGCTGCAGGCCGGAGGCCGCCGCGTAGCCATGGTCGGCGACGGCATCAACGACGCGCCGGCACTGGCGCAAGCCGATGTCGGGGTCGCGATGGGAACAGGCACCGACATCGCCATGAACAGCGCGCAGGTGACGCTGGTGAAAGGCGAGTTGTCCGGTCTCGTTGAGGCCAGACGTCTCTCGGTGGCAACGGTCGCCAATATGAAGCAGAACCTCGCCTTCGCCTTCTGTTACAACGCGCTGGGGATCCCGCTGGCGGCCGGCCTGCTGTATCCGCTCACCGGATCCTTCTTGTCACCGATGGTTGCCGCACTCCTGATGAGCTTGAGTTCAGTGTCGGTCGTCGGCAACGCGCTACGCCTGCAGCGGGCAAAGCCGTAAGCCACGCAGGACTTTTTCAGCGGCAAACTGCAGGGGTCTTTCGCTACGCTTGCGCGCCGGCCGGCACTGCCTCAGGGCCATGGCCCTGCCTGTGCCTTGAGACGCCTGCTCGCGCTATGCTCGAGGCCGCTGCGCGAGGGGCTGCACCGCGAAACGCGCGGCCGCACCCCGGTTCACACCCCTACACCCGCGGACATTCACCGAAAGGATCTGGCTTGGCTTCTTGCACTGACCGACGCGCGCTGCGCGCGACCATCACCGCTCCCCTCGCGCGCTGCGCGTTGCTCGTGAGTCTGGGCTGGGCTCAAGCCGGCACGGCGGATGTGGTGCTCACCAATACACCCAACGGCACGCCGGGCGGCTCCGGGCTGGACGCAGACACTTTCAAGTCGCTGATCTTCACCACCAACAGGGCGGGCGGGCTGATGACCGCCGTGACCCTGGGATTGAATCCGGCGCAGGGCTCGATACCCCCGGTGACCCAAAATGTCAGCATCGCGCTCTGGTCGGTCAGCGTGGCGGGCAATCGCTACACGCCCTTGGCGCGCATCACCGGCACCGCCTTGCAGCCGGTCAACATCACCGCCACCGGCAACCTCTACAGCTTCTCGAACCTCGAGGTCGACCGCCTATTCAAGCTGGCGCCGAACACCACCTATGGCCTCACCTTGTCGTCCGACGCTACCGGCATCAGATGGAGCAATACCGGCACCACGGCACTCGGCACGGCAACCTCGCCCACCGCGCTTGCCGGCTACACCTTTCGCGGCTTCGGAGCCACCGATGACGCCGGGCTCAGCTGGCAGACGACCGAGGCGATTTTTAACACCGTGGTCCTGAGCGTCGATGCGCGCATTCTTGCCGGCAATCTGGCCTACGCCAGCAATCCCTATGACACCGGGTTCAACGGCGGCACCTTGCTGGTCGACGCACCCGGCACCTACACCACGGCGTATGACACCGGCACCGGCGGCAGCATCGACGGCAACGGGCTGGCGAGCGTGTTCAGCGGCGCCTTCAGCGGCGCCGGCGATCTGGCGTTCACCAACAGGGGGCAGGGCGGGTCAATCACGTTGAGCGGGCAGCACACCTACACCGGGGCGACCCGGGTGGGCGCCAACGCTACGCTGGTGGTCAACGGCAGCATCGCCTCGTCCTCCTCGCTTGCCGTCAGCGCGGGCGGCACCGTGCAGGGCAACGGCCGCTTGCCGCCTACCAGTCTGGTTGCGGGCGCCACGCTGGCGCCGGGCAACTCGATAGGCAGCCTGAGCGCCGCAGGCCTCAGCCTCAACGGCGGCACGCTGGCGGCGGAGTTTCAGGGGCCGCGGAGCGACCGCCTGAACGTCTCGGGACAGGTCAGCCATTTCACCGGCACCGCCCGACTCGCGTCCTACGGCGGCGGCTCGCCCTGGCCATACTTCCACTACACGCTGCTGACGGCGCCCAACAGCGCGGGCTTTGCGAGGGCACACAGCCTGACGCTGGACACCGCCAACGTCGGCAGCGCCTTGCTGCGCGCCGGCGCCAGCCTTAAGCAGGAGGTGGATGGCGACGCCAGAACCTTCGATGTGCAGTGGCAAACCCGCGCAGGCAAGGGCGTGGCGACGGCCGCCGCGCGCGCGCTGGGCGCGGACAACGCGAATCAACTGGCGAATGCCGGCGCGCTCGACCGGGTGTTCCGGGCGCTGGTCAGGGTCGCGGACGGCAATGCCCGCGCCAGCGGGGCGGCAATCGGCAACGCCGGTTTCACCACCGCACAGGCGGCGGCCGCCGGTATCGCACCGGGTTTTCTGGACGCCACCTCCCAGCTCCTCGGTCTGCAGACCGACGAGCAACTGGTAGCCGGGCTCTCCGCGCTCAGCCCTGAATCCTGGGCCGCCTTCCAGAGCGCGGGGCTCGACGCCCTGAAGCGCCAGCGCGAAGCGCTGCTCGGCAAGGCGGGCGCTTGCGCGACCGGCGGCGGGGTGCTGCAAAGCGCCGAGAACGGCGCCTCCACGCCGCCGCTCTGCGTGTTTGCCGAGGCCACCAACGCGAGCAGCGAAATCGGCGGCCGCGACGGCCTTGCCGACTACGACACCAAGCTGCTGCTGAGCAGCTTTGGTCTGGAGTACCAGCCGGCCGCGGACTGGACGGTGGGCGCCGCCTTCAGCCACGGCAGCCTCGACCTCGACCACATGACGTCTAGCCGCGCGCGCATCGGCGCGGATGTAAACGGCATCAGCGGCTACGGCGTCTATCGCCCCACGGCCGCCTGGACCTTCCGGGGCCTGATCGCCTACAGCAATTTCGACGCGCAAGGCAGCCGTCAGGTGGCCTTCATCGACGCGGGCGGCGCGCTCGGCGCCAGCCCCGGCGCCGACGGCTACACCGTCGCATTCAATGGCGATTATCTGTTGGTGCTGAGCGACCCCAAGACCCCGGTTCCGCTGTTTCTGAAACCGCAGATAGGCCTCGCCTGGGGCGGCTACGAGCAGGCGGGGTTTCAGGAAATGGGTACGAGCGGACTCGGCATGCGGGTTGACGGCAATCTGGCGCAGAGTCTGGTGGCCAGCGTGGGATTTGAATTGTCGAGTGCGCCGCTCGCCCTTGATGCGAACAAGACGCGGGTGCTGACGCCGCGCCTCGCGCTGGGCTATCAGGTGGATGCGCTGGGCGAGGAGACCGACCAGCGCAGCTTGCACGCGCGCTGGTCAGACAGCCCGAGCGCGGGCGCCGTGGAGGTTCTAGGCGAGCACCGCGGCATGCATGGTTTCAAGCTGGACGGCGGTGCGGAACTCAAGTTCGCGCGCAACGCCGCGCTGTACGCCAATCTCGGCTACGAGGCGTTTAGCACCGGCGCACAGTTCAACTGCGGCGGCGGCCTGAAACTCACGTTCTGAACGGGCGGACTCGCTTGGCAAGTCCGCCGCGCGGGTCTAGCCGAGGCGCACCGCGAACTGCGCTTCGGTTTTGGCCTTGACCTCGTCCAGCGTCACGCCCTCGGCCAGTTCGATCAGCGTTGCGCCACCGCCCTTGCGGTCAATGTCGAACACGGCCAGATCGGTGATCAGCAAGTCCACCACGCCTTTACCGGTCAAGGGCAGGCTGCAGCTGGGCTTGAACTTGGACTCGCCGCTTTTTTCGCAGTGTTCCATTACGACCACCACGCGCCGCACGCCGGCCACCAGATCCATCGCGCCGCCCATGCCCTTGACCATCTTGCCGGGCACCATCCAGTTGGCAAGGTCGCCGGTTGCCGACACCTGCATGCCGCCGAGAATGGACAGGTTGATGTGCCCGCCGCGAATCATCGCGAAGCTGTCGGCGCTGGAGAAATAGCTGGTCTGCGGCAACTCGGTGATGGTCTGCTTGCCGGCGTTGATGAGGTCGGCGTCTTCTTCACCTTCATACGGGAAAGGCCCCATGCCGAGCATGCCGTTCTCGCTCTGCAAGGTGACGGTCATGCCGTCGGGAATGACGTTCGCCACCAGCGTCGGAATGCCGATCCCGAGATTCACGTAGAAGCCGTCGCGCAGTTCCTGCGCCGCGCGAGCGGCCATTTGTTCGCGAGTCCAGCTCATCAGTTTTTCTCCCGCGGGCGCGTGGTGCGCCGCTCAATGTGCTTCACGTAATGCTTGCCCACGACCAGCCGCTGCACGTAGATGCCGGGCGTATGGATTTGGTCGGGGTCGAGTGAGCCGGCCGGCACCAGTTCTTCGACTTCCGCGACGGTCACGCGGCCGGCGGTTGCCATCATGGGATTGAAGTTGCGCGCGGTCTTGCGATAGACGAGGTTGCCCTCGGGGTCGGCCTTCCAGGCTTTTACCAGCGCGATGTCGGCGGTCAGGCCGGTTTCCATCACGTACCACTCGCCGTTGAACTGGCGGGTTTCCTTGCCTTCCGCCACCGCCGTGCCGTAACCGGTGCGGGTGTAGAACGCCGGGATGCCGGCGCCACCGGCGCGGATCCGTTCGGCCAGTGTGCCCTGCGGATTGAACTCGATTTCCACCTCGCCGTTCATGAAGCGGGTTTCCAGAATCTTGTTTTCGCCGACGTAGCTGGCCAGCACTTTCTTGATCTGGTTATTGGCCAGCACCAGCCACATGCCGTGCTCGTCGCAGCCCACGTTGTTGCCGATGACGGTGAGGTTTTTAGCCCCCGAATCACGCAAGGCGGTGATGAGATTCTCGGGGATGCCGCACAGACCGAAGCCGCCGGACATCACGGTGATGCCATCGGCGGTCAGGCCCGCCAATGCGCTGGCGGCATCGGGGTAAATCTTGGAAGACATAGAGACTCCAGACGTTAATCGAACGGTGTGGATTGCCCGCGCCGGGCGCGGGCGTCATTTGTATTGGAATTGGCTAGCGGCGTCCACTGGCCACGGCGCGTCATGCTTGCGCTGCCGGGCCACAGGTGCAGGCAACTACTTCGGCAGTTCTGCCGACGGAAACTTCGGCGCGCGCTTGTGGCGCACCGACTCCAGACCCTCGCGCGCATCGGGCCCGAGGAAGCACAGCATTTCTTCGGCCAGCGAGTGGTCGAAAATCGGTCCGGCCATCCGCATCCAGTTGTTCATGGACTGCTTGGTCGCACGAATCGCGGTCTGGCTGCCGCGGGCCAGGTTGGCGGCGATCGCCAGCGCCCTTTCCAATAGCTGCGCGCGCGGCAGGCAGAAGGTCACCAGCCCCAGTCGTTCGGCTTCGCGGCCTTCGATGAAATCTGCGGTCATCAGGTAGTACTTCGCTTTCGCCACCCCGCAGAGCAACGGCCAGACGATCGCCGCGTGATCCCCTGCGGCCACGCCGAGCCGGGTGTGACCGTCGGTAATGCGCGCCTCTTCGGCGATGAGGCTGACGTCGGCCAACAGCGCCACCGCCAGACCCGCACCCACCGCCGTGCCGTTGATGGCCGAGATGATCGGCTTGTCGCAGGCGAGCATGTTGTAAACGATATCGCCGGCTTCCTTCTTCACAATCTTCACGACGTCCGGATTGCCGACCATTTCCTCGACCCAGGACAGATCGCCACCCGC
>JALRCR010000112.1 GCA_023257255.1 Gammaproteobacteria bacterium
ATCCTGCAGCGGGCGACCGCCAAGGCGGCGGCCATGGGCTACACCATGAACCTCGGCATGGAAGCGGAGTTCTTCGTCCTGCAAGACACCGAAAACGGCGGCTACAAGCCGCTCTCCGACCGCAAGCATCTGGAAAAGCCCGCCTACGACACCGCCCGCCTGCTCGACAACTACGGCTGGATTTCGGAGCTGGTCGGCGCGATGAACGAACTCGGATGGGGCGTGTATTCCTTCGACCACGAAGACGGCATTGGCCAGTTCGAGATCGATTTCAAATACTTCGACGTGCTGACCATGGCGGACAACTTCGTCTTTTTCCGCTGGATGGCGCATGAAATTGCCCGTCGTCACGGCGGCTTCGCGACCTTCATGCCGAAGCCCTACGCCGATCGCGCGGGCAGCGGCGCGCACTTCAATATTTCGCTCGCCGACCCCGCCACCGGCGCCAACCTGTTTGCGACCAAGGACGATCCGCGCGGCTGCGGGCTGACCACGCTGGGCTATCAGTTTATTGCTGGCGTGCTGCGCCACCTGCCGGCGATCTGCGCGGTCATCGCGCCGACCGTCAACAGCTACAAGCGACTCATCCTGCGCGGCAGCATGTCGGGCTTCACCTGGGCGCCGATTTTCTGCTGCTATGGCGACAACAACCGCACCAACACCATCCGCATCCCGCTGGGCGGTGGACGCATGGAGCTGCGCGCCGCGGACAGCGCCTGCAACCCCTATCTGGGCGCGGCGATGGTGCTGGCGGCGGGCCTTGAAGGTATCGAGGAAGGTCTCGATCCGGGCAGCCCGCATCAAGACAACATGTATCTGAAATCACCGGCCGAACTCGACGCGCTGGGCATTCGCATGCTGCCGCGCAGCCTCGGCGAGGCGCTGGACGCCTTCAAGGCCGACCCGCTGTCCGAGAAAGTGTTCGGTAGCAGCATGTTCAAGGCCTGGAGCGACTACAAGGCCGACGAATGGGCGAGCTACTGCAACCACGTCTCGGACTGGGAGAAGTCGCGCTACCTGAAGCTGTTCTGATGGCCGGCACCGCCGCGCAGGGGGAGGCGACCGCCTTCCCCACCCTCAGCGCCTACCAGACCCTCGCGCTCGGCGACCTGCCGCTGGCGCGGGGCGGCGTGCTGCGCGACGCGCAACTCGCCTACAAGACCTTCGGCGCGCTCAACGCCGCGCGGGACAACTGTGTGGTGTTTCCGACCTACTACACCGGCAGCCACGATTCCAACGCGCGGCTCATCGGCGCCGGCCGCGCGCTCGACCCGGCGCGCTGGTTCATCGTGATTCCCAACCTGTTTGGCAACGGCATTTCGACGTCGCCCAGCAAGGCACATCCCACGCAGGCCGGCGCGGCCTTCCCGGCGGTGACCATTGCCGACAACGTCGCCGCCCAGTTCCGGCTGATTCACGACCATTTCAAGGTGAACCGTGTGGCGCTTGCCACCGGCTGGTCGATGGGCGCAGTGCAAGCCTATCAGTGGGCGGTGGATTACGGGGACTACGTAGCGCGCCTGCTGCCGTTTTGTGGCGCCGCGCGTTGCTCGCCGCACAACCGCGTGTTCATTGAAGGCGTGCGGGCGGCGCTGCGCGCCGACCCGGTGTTTGCCGACGGCCATTACCGCGAGGTGCCGGTGGCCGGGCTCAAAGCCTTTGGCCGGGTCTATGCCGGCTGGGCCTATTCGCAGACGTTTTTTCGCGACGGCCTCTATCGCAATCTCGGCTACGCCGACATCGACCAGTTCCTCATCGGCTGGGAAGACGAGCACCTGTGCTGGGACGCCAACGACCTGATGGCCAAGTTCGTCACCTGGGAACTGGCGGACGCCAGCGCCGGGGAGCGCTTTGGCGGGGATCTGGCGGCGGCGCTCGGCAGCATCACCGCCGACACCATCGTCATGCCCGGCGCGCAGGATCTCTACTTCACGCTGGACGATAATCGCGCCGAAGCGGCGCTCATCCCGCGTGCTGAACTGCGGCCCTTCTTCTCGCCCTACGGCCATTGCGCCGGGGCGCCAGGCCGTTTTCACGAGGAGACCGCCTTGTTGGAGGCAAGCCTCCTCGAACTGCTCAATCGCGATTAAAGAGGGCCACCATGCATTACACCGGCGCCTGTTTGTGCGGGGCTGTCAGCTATGCGGCGACGGGCGAGCCGACCATGCAGTACAACTGCCACTGTCGCGACTGCCAGCGCATGTCGGGCGCCGGCTATCTGCCCATCATGGGTTTTCCGCAGGCTGCGGTCGCGATCACGGGTGATGTGCACTGGTACCTGCGTACCGCAGACTCCGGGCGCCCGGCCAGCGAAGGCTTCTGCCCGACCTGCGGCGCCCGGCTATTCGGTCAGGGCGAAGGGGTGCCCGGGCTGATGCTGGTGATGGTCGGCACACTGGACGATCCGGCGCTGTTTCGCCCGGACGCCAATATTTACACGCGCTCAGCACCGGTCTGGGATGCGATGGACGGGGCGGTGCCCGCGTATGAGGGCGACCCGCCCGCAGATTTCTGACGGCGGTGGCATTCATGCTAGCGTAGCCCCGAACGCTAGCGCGGATTCCCACACTCGCCACCAACATCGGAAGTTACGCCCCGCATGACGCAGGATCTCGACGCGCTTCCCGGCCCCGCGCCAGCCGGCCACAGCGGCCCCGCGCTGCTGAGGCGCCTGATCTGGATCTATGTCGTGGGCTCGGTTGCCGCCACCGCGATGACCCTCTTCCTGATGCTGCTCGGACTACAGTTCACGCTGCGTCAATGGGGCATCGTGGTGCTGTTGACGCCGTTTGCGGTGCCGGTATTCGTACTCGCCGACGTCATCGTGATCCGGCGGCATTTCCGACCGCTCGGCGCGGCCCTCAGCCTGCTCGATCGTGGGCAGAGTTTGCCCATGGACGTGCTGGCGCCGGCCATTGTCCGCGCCCTGAACCTGCCGTTTTATTCGATGGCGCGCGTCACGCTGCTGCATGGCCCGCTGGCCGCGCTGACCGTGGTGCTGGGCATGATTTCGCTGAATTTCTCGCTGGATGCGGGTTTCCAGCTCTGGCAGGTCGTTGGCTTCGGCGCCACCGCGCTGTTCTTCGCTTCGCCCACGCACGCGATCATCGAGTACTTCACGATCTCGCGCGACATCGCGCCGGTGCTGGAGCGGCTGTGGCAGTTCTGTCCGCGCCTGCCGGACGAATACCGCCACCAGCTGATCTCGGTCCGCCTCAAGGGCAAGCTCTTTTACCTGTCGATTTTCGTAACCGCCTTGCCGCTCTTGTTCTTCGCCGTTTCGGTGATGTTCAAGGTCGACCGCCTGCTGCTTGAACTGGGCGCCGAGGCCAGCTTCGAGCAGCTCAAACCGCTGTGGATCTGGGTGGTGGGCGTGGTCATCGTCTGCATGCTGGGGGCGCTGATCATGTCGATCCTGACCGCGTCCGAAGTCTCGCGCTCGGCGGCCAAGCTGATTGCCGCGATGAACGAAGTGGAGTCCGGGGTGCTGAGCCGTCGGCTGTTCGTCACCGGCACTGACGAGTACGCCGATCTCTACCGCGGCTACAACCTGATGACGGCGAGCCTGCGCGAAGAAGTGCGGATTCTGGAGGTCACGAATGATCTGGCCGGCGAGCTCAATCTCGACGTGCTGCTGGAGCGCATCATGCGCGCCGCGATCGAACTGCTGGGGGCCGAGCGCGGCACGCTGTTCATGCACGATGCCCGCAGCCACACGCTGTGGTCGCGCTATGCCGAGGGCCTCGCCCACCGCGAAATTCGCATCCCGGACGACTCCGGCATTGCCGGCCAGGTGTTCCAGTCGGCGCAGTTGCTGAACGTCACCGACCCTTACGCCCATCCGCTGTTCAACCCCGAGATCGACCGCCGCACGGGCTTCGAGACCAAGTGCATTCTGTGTATGCCAATCGTGAACAAGAGCGGCGTGTGCATCGGCGTGACCCAGGTGCTGAACAAACGCGGCGGCCAGTTTGGCAGCAAGGACGAAGCCCGCCTGCGCGCCTTTACCGCGCAGATTGCGGTGTCGCTGGAAAACGCCCGTCTCTTCGAAGACGTGCTGAACATGAAGAACTACAACGAAAGCATCCTGCGCTCGACCAGCGAAGGCATGATCACCCTCAACCGCCAGCACGAGGTGGTAACGGTCAACGACGCGGCCGGCAAAATCCTGCGCGCCGACGGCAAGGCGCTGGTCGGTCAGCCGGCGGCGACCTTCTTTGGCGAGACCAACCGCTGGGTCATGGAAGCGGTGGAGCGGGTAGAGCAGACCGGGGACTCGGACCTTTCCGTCGATGCCGGCGTCACCCTGGGCGACGGCGAAACCCTGTCGGTCAACATGACCGCCGTGCCGCTAATCGACGGTAATCGGGACGCCATCGGCACCATGCTGATTCTGGAAGACATCAGCGCCGAGAAGCGCGTGAAAAGCACCATGGCGCGCTATATGAGCAAGGAAGTGGTCGACCAGTTGCTGGAAGCGGGCGAGGACCAGCTGGGCGGCAAGGACCAGAAAATCTCCGTGCTGTTCTCGGATGTCCGCAGCTTCACCACGATTTCCGAAGCCCTGGGCGCGCGGGCCACGGTGTCGATGCTGAACGAGTACTTCGCCACCATGGTCGACGTCATCTTCAACAACGGTGGCATCCTCGATAAATACATTGGCGACGCGATTATGGCGCTCTTTGGCGCGCCCTTCAGCGGCGCGCACGACGCCGACAACGCGGTCACGGTCGCCAACCAGATGCTGCTCGCCTTGCACGAACTGAACGCCAGCCGCGCGCGCAGCGGCCGCCCGGCGCTGGATATCGGCGTGGGTTTAAGCACCGGCAACGTCATCGTCGGCAACATCGGCTCGCCGAAGCGCATGGAATACACCGTCATTGGCGACAGCGTGAACCTCGCCTCGCGCCTCGAAGGCGCGACCAAGTACTACGGCACGCGCATCCTGTTGAGCGAGAGCACGGTGCAGGATCTGACCCGGCCTTTCGTGCTGCGCGAAATCGACTTCATGCGGGTCAAGGGCAAGGAACGCCCGGTGGCGGTGTATGAGGCGCTCGACTACCACGGCCCGCAGAGCTTCCCGCGGATGGACGAAGTGCTGGACGCTTTCAAGGCCGGACTCGCCGCCTATCGGGCGCGGGACTTCGTCGCCGCCCAGCGCTTTTTCAGCGCCGGCGCGGCGGCCAATGAAGACGAAAAGCCATCGCGCCTATACCTCGAACGCTGCCGGCACTATCTGGCCAGCCCACCGCCGGCGGACTGGGACGGCGTGTGGGTGCTGACCGAGAAATAGCCCGTCCTAGCGGCCCCGGAAATCGTCCGGCGCGCTGATCACGAACGGCCCGTCCAGCGCCTTCAGGCGCTCGGCGTCGCGCGCGTACACGTCGCGACGAAACTGGATCTGCCCCTGCGGATCGGGGAAGGCCGTGAGGTACATCAGCATCACCGGCACCTTGCGCGGCAGGTTGACGCGCTGGGTGCGATTGCTGCCGACCACTGAATCTATCGTCTGCTTGTTCCATTTGCCCGGGTCGTTCAACAGCGCTTCGGCCAGCTCCAGCGGCCGCTCGATGCGGATGCAGCCGGAACTGAAGGCGCGTTCGGACTGCGCGAAGAGCTCGCGCGAGGGCGTGTCGTGCAGGTAGACCGAATGCGCGTTGGGGAACATGAACTTCACCCGCCCCAGCGCGTTGTCCGGGCCGGCCTGCTGGCGCAGCGTGTAGTGAAAGCGCTGCCAGTCGACGTTAGACGGGTCGACCACCTTGCCCTGGCCGTCCAGCACCTCGAGTTTCTTCTGCTTCAGCGTGCTGCGGTCGGTGCGGATTTTGGGCAGCAGATCCTGTCGCAGGATGGTCGGCGGCACGGTCCATGTCGGGTTGAACTCGAGATAGGCAATCTCCGCCTTGAACAGCGGCGTTTGCCGGAACGGTTTGCCGACGATCACGCGGCCCACCCAGCGGCGCTTGCCGTGATCGAGGAAAGCCGCCTGAAAAGCGGCGATATTGACCACCACGAACTGCGGGCCCAGATCGTGAAACACCCAGCGCACGCGCTCCAGATTAAGCCGCAGCGTGTTGATTCGCGCCGCGACCGGCACGTTCAGTTGTGCCAATGTGCCGGCGCCAACAACGCCGTCCGTGCTGAGGCCGTGGTGTTGCTGAAACAGCTTCACGGCGGCCACCGTGGCCTCGTCATACACCGTGCCGCCGGCGGCCGGTGCGGGCAGGCCTTCGGCGCGCAGGCGTTTGCGCAAGGCGGGCAGTCGCGCGTCGTCCATGCCGGGCTTCAGCACCTCGCCCTGGGGCAGGGCTGCCCAGCCGCCGCGCGCGGCATGTTCGCGATACTGCGCGAGCGCCGTGCGCAATCCCTTGTAATACGCCCCGGTCGGCCGCAGTTGATGGAGGGCGCCGGCAATGTCGCCGCTTTGGATGCTGGCCCGCAGCCATTGAATCGGGTCGGTGTCGTCGAGGCGTCGCGAGTAGTTCCAGTTGGGATCAAAGAGGCGCGGATTGATTTTGCCGAAGCGCAGGCTGTAGGCGAGGCGGATGAGCGCTTCGCTGGCCAGCACGTCGCGGGCGGCGGGGTCCAGATCGCGGCGGGCCAGCGTGCTGGCAAAGTAATCTTCTGGCTGCAGGCCGTCGGTCGCGACCTCGGCGATGGCCTGTTCCAGCGAGGCCAGCGCCTGCGCGTTCCACAGCGTCTGCGGGCGTGCGCCGGCGTAGAGTTTGCCCAGCAGCAGCGGCGCATCAATTTTGTGGCCGACGATTGCGCGCCCTGTTTTGACGTCCGCCAACGCGCGCGCCAGGTCGGCACGCACGAGGCAGGGCAGGAGCAGCAGCAGCGCGGCCAGCAGGCGGGCAGGCGCAAGGCGAAAAGACATAAAGCTTGTTCCGGGTTACAAGGGTCTGCTAATAGTACGGCCTTGCAGCCCGCGCCGCGGCCTTCGCCACGCGCGCCAGCCCTGCCCGCCCCGATGTGGAGACCCATGAATGACGGATGGTCCGCGCCCCGCGCGCCTGTTTAACCGCCGCGGCTGGCTCTGCGGCGTCGCGCTCGGCCTGACCGGGCTGGCGCTGCCGGCAAGCGCCCGGCCGCAGCCATCGCGCAGCCTCGCGTTCAAGCATCTGCATACCGGCGAAACCCTGAGCGTGAAGTATTTCCGCAACGGGCGTTACGACCCGCAGGCGCTGGCGGCCATCGATCACCTGCTGCGCGACTTTCGCACCGGCGAGGTTTACCCCATCGCGCCGGCGCTGCTCGACCAGCTTTGCGTGGTGCATCGGCTGATTGGCAGCGATGCGCCGTTCGAGATTATTTCTGCTTACCGTTCGCCGGTGACCAACGCGAAGCTGCATCGCAACTCCAGCGGCGTCGCCTCCGGCAGTCTGCACATGCAGGGCAAGGCCATTGATGTGCGCCTGGCCGACACCCGCACGCGCCAGCTGCGCGACGTGGCACTGGAGCTCGGCGCCGGCGGCGTGGGCTATTACGCGAGTTCCAACTTCGTTCATCTCGATATTGGCCGGCGCCGTCACTGGTAGCCGGCGTCTGCCATGTGCGGTCGCTACGCGCTCTACACCGAGCCGGTCAGGCTCACCGCCGAATTTCTTACCAGTAACGAATTTCCCGATTTCGCGCGTTACAACCTGACGCCCGGCGCGTTTCATCCCGTGGTGCGTCAGTTACCCGACGGGGTGCGGCGGGTGCAGCCGGCGCGCTGGGGGCTTTTGCCCTCGTGGGTGAAAGAGCCCGGCAAGCTCGCCCAGCCCATCAACGCCAAAAGCGAAACCGTCGCCGAAAAACCCATGTTCCGGCACGCGTTTGCGCGGCGCCGGATCATCGTGCCGGCCAGCGGCTGGTACGAGTGGAAGCTCGAGGCGGGCAAGAAGCAGCCATATTTTTTCTCCCGCGCCGACGGCCATCCGCTGGCCTTCGCCGGCTTGCTGGAACACTGGAGTGGCTTCGAGGGCGAGGTCGAGACATACGCCATCCTCACCACTGCCGCCAATGCGCTGGCCGCCACTGTGCACGACCGCATGCCGGTGATTCTGGAGCCGGCGGACTATGCCCGGTGGCTGGATCCGGCACTCACGCAGACCCGTGCGCTCGCGCCGCTGCTGGCCCCGGCGGCGGCAGGCGTGCTGCAGGTCTGGCCGGTCGACCGGCGGGTCAATCGGCCGACCGAGGACGATGCGGCTCTGGTGCAAGCACTGCGGAGCGCCACAGCGCCCTAGCCGCTGCCCATCGCCGTCGACACGGCCACCGCCAAAGGCGCGCCGAGTATCAAGCGCGGTCGATGACCGCCGTGGGAGCGGCAACGCCGCGACACCAGCCTGAGTCGGGGCAAGAAGCCCCTCCCACGAAACCCGTCGCTGTGGGAGCGGCACCGCCGCGACGCTGTAGTGGTCCACTCCCCCCGGACACCCCGATAGGCGGCTATATTCGCCGCGAGAGAGGTGTCTGATGAGCAAGCAAAGACGAACATTTTCTGCGGACTTCAAGCTGGAGGCCGCGGCATTGGTGTTGGACCACGGCTACAGTTGTCCGGAGGCCGGCAAGGCGGTCGGGGTTGGCGAGACGGCGATTCGTCGCTGGGTGGAGCAACTCCGGGCGGAGCGCGGCGGCATCACCCCGCAGAGCAAGGCGCTGACGCCGGAGCAGCAGAAGATTCAGGCGCTGGAAGCTCGTATTCAGCGGCTTGAGCTGGAGAAGTCCATTTTAAAAAAGGCTACCGCGCTCTTGATGTCGGAAGACTTCAAACCCGGGCGCTTGTAGCGGAGCTGAGTGAATCGGTGCCGGTGGATTTGCTGTGTGAGGTCTTCGAGGTGTCGCGCTCGGCCTGGTATGCGCAGCGCGGGCGACGGCGTCGCGTGGATATGGCGCGTGTGGCGCTGAAGGGCCGGGTGCAGGCAGCGTTCAGCGCGAGCCGAGGGGCTGCGGGGAGTCGCACGGTGGTCGGCATGCTGCGTCAGGAAGGGTTGGAGATTGGTCGCTTCAAAGCGCGTCGGCTGATGCGTGAGCTGGGGCTTGTGAGCAAGCAACCGGGGCGTCATTCGTATCGGCAGGCGACGACGGAGCGGCCGGACATCCCCAATGGTCTGGACAGAGCGTTTACGCCTGCGGGCCCGAATCAGGTGTGGTGCGGGGACATCACCTACGTCTGGGCCGGCGGATGTTGGCAATACCTGGCGGCGGTGCTGGACCTGTTCACACGGCGCGTGGTGGGTTGGTCGTTGTCGGGCAGTCCTGATGCTGCGCTGGTCTGCAAGGCGCTGGAGATGGCCTATGAGCAGCGGGGCCGGCCGGTGGGCGTGTTGTTCCACTCGGATCAGGGCAGTCAGTATGGGAGCCGGGTGTTCCGGCAACAGCTGTGGCGTTACCGGATGAGCCAGAGCATGAGTCGGCGCGGGAACTGCTGGGACAACGCGCCGATGGAGCGGCTGTTCCGGAGCTTGAAGACGGAATGGGTGCCGAGCTTGGGGTATGCGACGGTGAATGAAGCGCAACGAGACATCAGTCATTACCTGATGAACCAGTACAACTGGCAGCGACCGCATCAGTTCAACGAAGGCCTGCCGCCAGCGATTGCAGAAGAAAAACTTAAAACAGTGTCCGGGATTGGTTGACCACTTCACTGCTACTGGAGCGGGCAGGGTTCCGGATTGACCGCGAGGTGGGCTACGGCCGACTTGGCAGGGCACACCAACTGTATCCAGCGATGTTGAGCGGCGGGGTGCAGCTCGTTGCGAGCAAACCCACGTAAGCCGGCACTGCCTGTCGAGCGGTGCGAGCATCTGGGAGCTGACGACTCCAGCGCCTTCTCGGGGTGAGTTTTTCCCTGCGCCCCCCGCCGGGATGCACGCAGTAACGACGAAGCCGTGGCACCAACGATCTTCGCGGTGCATTGACGGGCGTCGGGTGAGACGCAAACACCGTCCTCATCGCTCCCCCTTTAATAAGAGGGGTTAGCGGAGCACCGCACGCAGTCAGCGGGCCGCTCAACGCTGGCAGTGATGATGTACAGAATCCGCAGCGGCCTGCTCTTTCCAGAGACCCACACCACCGCTTACCCCGACCACCGCTGTGCGCAGTGCATTTGCCGCTTCCGCAAAATCATCATCCACCACCCAACGCCGTTCCCGCACAAACAGCGCATGCGCAGCGCGCAGGCACTGCTCCGTAAGACACGGCCCCTGCGTGTGCCACAGCCGCCTCAGCATCACGTCGCAGAAGCTGACGGCGGCCTGCTGCCTGAGCGCGTAAACCAGTTCGGCGCCCAGCGTCGGTCGATGCGGGCAGAGCGGCGCGGCCCAGGCGGGTTCCTCCTCAGCCAGGCGACGCACGGCGATGGCGTCGCTGCCGTGGCGGGACCACAGCGGGTCGTCCGGGCGCGCAGGCCCGTCACCGCCGGGCAGCGGGCGCGCTCGCGTGGGTGAGCCGGCGGGCAAAGTCGAGAAGATCTGCTTCACGGTGCGTTCGGCGAGCGCGCGATGGGTGGTCAGCTTGCCGCCCACGATGGTGTAGAGCGTGCCGCGCGGCAGGGTTTCGCTCACCACAAACGCCTCGCGGTTGAGCGCGCCCGGGGGGCCGTTGCCGGCGGGCAGGGCGCGCAGGCCGCACCACCCATGGCGCAGGTCCTCGCGGCGGGGCGGCGGGTCGAGCAGCCAGGCCAGCGCCTGCAGCACGTAGTCCACATCGGCCGCCGGGACCGCGGGCTCCTCGGCCTCCGGCGGCTGGTCGACATCGGTGGTGCCGCAAATGGTGCCGTCGGGATGAGGAATCACAAACTGGATGCGGTGGTCGGGCAGAAATGCGGCCAGGGCCAGCGAATCGGCGCGCGGCGGCAGCACCAGATGGCTGCCGCGGGTGGTG
>JALRCR010000113.1 GCA_023257255.1 Gammaproteobacteria bacterium
CGGTGGGCACATTTCCCGCATCCTCTCCAAATACGGCTGAACCAGCCTACTCCACGAAGCGCGGCTGATACGCCGGCAGCGGCTCGATCGCCGCGTAGTGCGCGGCGAGATCCTCAACGCTGAAGGGCGTGTCCCGGAACACTTCGTGTACTTCGCGCGGCGGCGTCCAGAGCGCGGTCTTGCGGCCGTTAAACGTGAAGCACTGGCCGTTAAAGCGCACGGCATCCTCACTGGCCAGCCACACCAGCCCCTGCGCCACCTCCGTCGGTGATCCAAAGCCCAGCGCAGCGGGCGCCGGCGCCGGTTCGCCCTTGGCGGCGGCCGCTTTCGCCGCTTGCGTAAACACCACGTCGGTCATCTCGGTGGCCGCGATCGGCCAGAACGAATTGCAGCGGATATTGGCCCGCGCAAGCTCCATCACCCAGGTGTACATCAGGCCCAGCATGCCGGCCTTGGCGGCGGCGTAATTGCTTTGGCCGAAGCCCCCGGCAAGGCCCGACGACGAGGTGATGTTGATGATGTGCCCGCCGCCCTGCTCTTTCATCGCGAGTGCCGCGTATTTACCGCAGGCCCAGGCGCCGCGCAGATGCACCGCGATGACCTCGTCGAAGTCTTCGTCGCTCATTTTGAGCAGCGTGCGATCGCGGACCTGACCGGCGTTGTTGATCAGCACGTCGATGCCGCCGAAGACTTCGACGCAGGTGCGGACCAGCGTGGCGCAGACCTGTGAATCGGCCACCGACCCGACCACGCCGACCGCCTCACCGCCGGCCGCCGCGATGAGCTTGGCGGTTTCTGCCAGCGCTTCGGCGTTGGTCCCGTTGATGACAACCTGCGCGCCAGCCTTCGCCATTTCTACCGCCACCGCCCGACCCAGTCCGCGCGACGAACCCGTGATGACTACCCGTTTACCTGCAAGCTTCGACATCGATATTTTTCCTTCAAATCAGCTCAAAAACTGTCCAGCGCGTCGAGTTCATCGATCGCGATCGCCATCCGGCGGATGAATTCCAGCGAGGTCGCCGGCGGCTGCATGGCCGGCGCATCCGGCGGCTGCCCCAAGGTGCCGGTCCACCAGGCCAGCGCGGCAAACAGCTGCTGGCGATAGAGGCGAAAGGCGTCTGCAAAATCGAGCCGCGGCCCGCCGCGCGCGTAGAGTTCATCCAGATAGTACTGCAACAGTTCCTGCTCCCAGGCGCGGCGCTTTTCCGGCACCGTGCCGGTCGAGAGGCAGTAGGCGAGGTCGCGCGACCAGTTGCCTTTGCAGCAGTTCTGCCAGTCGTTCACGCCCATCTCGCCGTCCGGCCGGATAAACCAGTTCTTAAGGTGCAAATCGTTGTGGGTGAACATGCGCGGCAGCTCGGCGTGGCGTGCCACGCAGGCGAGCGTCGCCGGCCAGACTGCCGGCTCGCGCGCAAAGAGCCGTGGCGGGATGACCGCCGCGGCCTGCGTGAAGCCGCGAATACAGGCCTCGGCAAAGCCGGCGTCCACTGCGGTGATGGTGAAAAACGTCTCCCATTTGGAAAACGGCGCCAGCGTGGTCTCAAGCTCGGGGGACTCATAGTAGCGCCCGTGCGTCGTCGCCAGCAGCCGCAGCTGGCTTTTCACCTGGTCCTTGCTGAGGTCGGTCTCCATGGTGCAGAACTCGACCTCGCCGCGCAGGTCGCGCATTACGATGATGGAGTTGAGCGTCTGCGCATCGTAACGGGCGTAGAGCGCGTCCGGCGCAATCACGCCCAGCGCCGGCCGCACCCGCGTGTAGAAGTTGACCTCCGCCTGCACGCCTTCGTTCATGCCCAGCATGTAGCGGCTTTCCAGACTTTGCGTGCCCTTGCAGAACACGCTACGCGGCAGACCGGCCGCCTCGCCCGCGGCATTCCAGCGCAGTTCGATGCGCCGCCGGTTGGAGGTGCCGTCGTCGCGCGGGCCGAGCTCGTGCGCGATGACCTGCGCGCCGGGCACCGCCTTGCCCAGCACATCCGTCAGCCATTCAGCGGTGATCGACTCATAGCTCGGCGGCATCTCGTTCGCCGTGCGCGGGACAATCGGCGAGCGCTGTTCGGCTTCAAATCGCGCCTTGATTTCCTGAAAGCTGATGGGCATGGCCTTGCTCCTGTGCGATGACTGGGGTGACGGGCTATACGGCCTCGATGGTGCCGATGCGATGTGCCTGAACGCCCGCGGTCGCGAGGGCCGCCAGCGCGCGCGGCGCCACCGCTGCCGGCAGGGCGATCAGCAGGCCACCCGAGGTCTGCGGGTCAAACAAGAGCGCGGCGAGCGTCTCTTCGCTGGCCACGCCGTCGATCGCAATGGCCGGATCGAGGCGCGCGTTCTGGCGATGCAGGCTGCTCCGTATGCCGCTGGCCGCCAGCGCCAGTGCGTCCGGCAACACGGGCAGCGCCGCCGCATCGAGTCGCGCCCGGTAACCGCCCCGGCGCAGCATTTCGGCCAGATGCCCGGCAAGTCCAAAGCCCGTCACATCGGTCAGCGCATGCACCGGCAACGCGGTCAGCACCCGCGCCGCCGCCGCGTTGGTCGCCAACATGCTGGCAAGGCAGGCGTCGATGGCGCTCGCCGAGGCCAGCCCGCGCATCGCAGCGGCCAGCACCACGCCCGTGCCCAGCGGCTTGGTCAGCAGCAGCACGTCGCCCGCCTGCGGGCTGTCCTTGCGCGCGAGCTGGGCAGGGTCCACATGACCGTTCACCGCCAGCGCAAGCGACAGCTCCGCGCCCTCGGCGGTGTGGCCGCCGACCAGCAGGGCGCCGTCGGCATTCAGCGTGGCGATTGCGCCCGCCAGCACCTGGCTCAGGTCCCGCTGCATCAGGCCCGGTGCGGCCAGCGGCAGCGTCACATAGGCCAGCGCCGACTGCGGCGTCGCGCCCATGGCGTAGAGATCCGACAGCGCGTGGGCCGCGGTGATGCGCCCGAACAGATAGGGGTCGGCGCCGAAGCTGCGAAAACCGTCGATGCTGTGGACGGCCGCGCGGCCCACGGGCACCAGCGTCACAGCCGCATCGTCGGCAGCGTGCAGGCCGGCCAGCACGTCCGCGCGCATGCCCTGCGGCTGCAGGTCGCGGATTGCCGCGCGCAGAATCTCTGCGCCTACTTTGGAGCCGCAGCCACCGCAGCGCATGGCGAGCGGGCCCAGTGCGGCCAGCGCCGGCGACGCGTTCGGTGCAGTCATGTCAGGGATGTCGGGCATGGCCAGCGGCAGCTGCTGGAAGCGACGCATGAAGCGCCGGTCGATGAAGTCCTTCCAGTGCCAGACCCAGATCCCGTGCAGGCGCCAGCGGCCGCGTAGCGCAATGGCCGACCGCGGCCCGGTCGCGAGGATCGCCAGTGCGTCGCGTTGGGCGTGGTAGGCGCGTAGTGGCTGGCCGGCCGCGGCGCGCCGCAGGTTCTCCGCCAGCGGCAGCCCCTGGCGCACGGCGTACACCCCCGCTTTGGGCCGCGCCGCGCCCTCTACGCTGGCACAGTCGCCGGCGGCAAACACGAACGGATGCGACACCGACTGCAGTTGGCCGTTGACCCGCACGAATCCGTCGGTATCGACGGCGAGCCCGGCGGTCGCCAGCCAGGGGGCCGGTGCGGCCTGCGTCACCCACAGGGTTTCGTCGGCGGCGAAGCGCTGCCCGGCGGCGCTGATGAGCTGGCCGTCGGCGACTTCCTCAATGCGCGTTGCGAGATGCAACGCGATACCGCGGTCCGCGAGTACGGTGGCTAACGCGCGCCCGGCGCCAGGCGCATGCCCCGGCAGCAGCCGCTCGCTCGCGGTGTACAGCGCAAGCTGGACGCGCCGCGGCTGGCCTGCCGCATCGCGCAACTGGCGCAGGCGGTAGTCGACCGCCAGCGCAAGTTCAAGCCCGCCCGCACCGCCGCCCACCACCGCGATGCGGAGCGGTCGCGTCGCGTCTTGCACCCGCGCCAGCAGCGCCTGCCAGCGGGGATAGAACCGCGCAATGGGTTTCACCGGCGTAAGCCCCGCGCCATCGCGCAGGCGCGCGGGCAGCGCCGGCGTGATGCCCGCGTTGATCGACAGCACATCGAAGGGAAGCGGCGGGCGGTCGGCAAAGCGCAGGCGACGGCTTTCAAGATCGATGCCTGTCACGGTGGCATCGACAAACCGCGCGCCGGCAAAGCGCGCGAGCGCGTGGAGGTCCACGTGCATCTCCTCTGGCGTGTAGTGACCGGCAATCAGCCCGGGCAGCATGCCGGAATACGGCGCGCTGCTGCCGTCGCTGACCAGCGTGATGCGCAGGCCGGGCTGCGGGCGCATGCCGAAGCGTTTGAGCACGGAGAGGTGGGCGTGACCGCCGCCCAGCAGGACGAGGTCGGTAACGGGCGGCGTCATGCGCTAGCCGTTCCGGCAACCGGCGTCGCGGCGGCGTCCTGCGGGCGGGCAGACGGCCCGCAGGACGCGCATCGACAAGCTTATTTCTTCAGCCGGATGGGCAGTTCCGCAAAGCCCGACACGTGCGTGTTGGGGATGCGGTGCCCTTCACCCGCGCGCTCCATCCGCGACAGCACCGGCAGCAGCGCTTTCAGCGAAGCGCGCAGTTCGGCCTTGGCGAGGTTGGTACCGAGGCAAAAATGCGCGCCGAAGCCGAAGGTGATGTAGGGGTTGGGATCGCGCGTGATGTCGAAGGTGTAGGGGTTCTTGAACACCGTGTCGTCGCGATTGGCCGAGGGATAGAACATGCACACCGTGTCGCCTTCGCGGATTTTTTTATCCAGCAGCTGGAAGTCTTCGGTGGCCGTACGCAGAAAGCTGATCACGGGCGAGGTCCAGCGCAGGATTTCATCCACCGCGTTGCCGATGAGCTTGGGATTGTCCTGCAGCAGCTTGATCTGCTCGGGGTGTTCGAGCAGCGCGACCACGCCGCCGGTGGTGGCGTTGCGGGTGGTGTCGTTGCCGGCACCAATCAGCAGGAAGAGATAACCGATGAGCTGCTGGTCGGTCTGCTTTTCGCCGTGGATTTCGGCGTTCACCAGCCGATTGATGAAGTCCGACGGGCCGCCGCCGGGCTTCCTGTGGTCGCTGATCAGATATTCCAGATAGAGCCGGAATTCGTTCATCGAGCGCTCCGCCGCCTGCCAGTTGGTTTCGCCGGGCAGGATATGTTCCGGCGGCACTTCGCCGATGATGGCGTTGGACCAGACCAGGATTTTCTTCCAGTCATCCGGCGCCAGCCCGATGATTTCCCCGGTCGCGGCGAGCGGCAGCTTGGCGGTGAGGTGATGTACGAGGTCCACTTCGCCATGCCGCTCCAGATCCGCCACAAACTCGTTGGTGAACTGCGCCGCCAGTTCGTCGAAATGCGTGGCGAAGGAGCGCATGCAGCCCTGCGTGAACGCCCAGCTCGAAAGTTTGCGCACTTCGCGGTGGCGCGGGTCGTCCATGAAGGTCATGTCCGGCGGTTCGTTCGGATCCCAGCCGCGGGATTTACCAAACTCGTCCACCCCGCCGCGCAGCAGTTCGGTTTCGGTCTTCAGCGCGAGCCGCAGGCGCGGGCCGCCGTTGATGAAAGTGCGGGGCCGCTCGGAGATGGCCATGACTTCCGAGTAGCGGGTGACTGCCCAGAAGGGTTCGATGTCATCGCGCTCGTACCAGAACACCGGCGCCTCGCGGCGCATGAGGTCCCAGTCGGCCCAGGGAAAGCCCTCGCTGTAGCGTCCCGGACTGTGGATGTTGATCTGATCGAGATTCAAGGCCATGAGAACTCCCCTCGTTCTACCGGCGCGCGCGCCGGCCGCTGCGTTTGTTTTCCGGAACCAGACGGGCCTCTGCGGACCCTTTGGTTGGTGGATGGAGTATCTAGGGCCGACGCGCGCGAAGTCCAGCAAACGCCCTGACGGCCATCACACGGCGGGACATTTGCGGCGACGCACCATAAACTTCGCAGCGGCCCACCATGCTGCCGCGTGCGCCTTTTCACCTCAGGGATGCCAAACCGCTATGAACCTCGACCGCGTCGACTCCGGGCGTAACCCGCCGGAAGAATTTAACGTCATCATCGAAATCCCGATGAACGCCGACCCCGTGAAATATGAAGTGAACAAGGAAAGCGGGGCGCTGTTCGTCGACCGCTTCATGCTCACCGCCATGCATTACCCGTGTAATTACGGCTACATCCCGCACACCATTGCCGACGACGGCGATCCGGTGGACGTGCTGGTCGTTACCCCCTTTGCGGTGACCACCGGTGCGGTGATTCGCTGCCGGCCGGTTGGCGTCTTGCAGATGGACGATGAGGCCGGCGGTGACGCCAAGCTCCTCGCCGTGCCCATCGACAAAATCCTGCCCATCTACCGTCACTGGCAGAAGCCGGACGACCTGCAGCCCGAGCGCCTGATGCAAATCCAGCATTTCTTCGAGCACTACAAGGATCTCGAACCCGGCAAGTGGGTGAAGGTTCGAGGATGGGCCGGTCCCGACGAAGCGAAGCAGGAAATTCTTGATGGCTTGGCGCGCTATCAGAAGGCAGAAGTGAAGCCGGCGTTCTAGCCGAAGGCCTGCCTGAGACGGCGCGCGACAGACCTCGCGCCCGTCCTGCAACACGGGTCTCTCTCCTGGCCTTTCAAGGCAGGCACTTTCCGCTTGATGCCGGCCAGGCGCTGTCGAGTGCGCCTGCCCCAAGCTCAATACCGTACCCAAGCTGACCAACGACGCACTCGCGCGCTGCGTCGTGCCGACCTTTTCCCTTCACGCTGCTTGCGCAAGCCCTGCAGCGGCCAATTGTGTGACGCAGTGCCACTGTTGGGCTGTGCGTTTTGCCAACCACGCACGGATAGCGTTTCAGCAAGGCCGTATCGTGTGTTTCACCGCTGCGACAAGCACGTTTTGTCGCCGGCAACGCCCTTAATTACTTGAAGGAACACACCGCCATGAACGTCACGCTTAACGTCAACAACGTGAACCACACGGTGTCGGTCACCGATGGTTCGATGCCGCTGCTCTGGGTCATTCGCGATCTGATTGGTCTCACCGGCACCAAGTACGGCTGCGGCATTGAAGTGTGCGGCGCCTGCACGGTGATGATGGACGGTCAGGCGGAACATGCCTGCGTGGTGGATGTGACTTCTGCCGTCGGCAAAAAAATCACGACCGTCGAAGGACTGTCCAGCGACCGCAGTCATCCGGCGCAAAAAGCCTGGATCGAAAATCAGGTGCCTCAGTGCGGCTTCTGCCAGCCCGGCATGTTGATGTCCGTCGCCTGCGCGATGAACGCCGGCCACCACGGCAGCGAGATCAGCAAGGAAGTCAAAAACCTCTGCGTCTGCGGCACCTATGCCCGCATTCGTCAGGCCTGCAGCAAGCTTTGAACCGAGCGCACGAGGTATCCCCATGAATCATCCCGCATCGAATTCCCGTCGCAATTTTCTTAAATCTGCCGGCAGCGCGCTCGTGCTGGGCCTGTTCCTGCCGACGTTCTCCCGCTTTGGCGACGCCGAAGCCGCCACCAATACTCAAGTCAACACCTGGCTGGCGGTGGGCAGCGATGACAGCATCACGCTGACCATCGGTTCGTCGGATATGGGTCAGGGGGCGAACTCGGGTCTGGCGCAAGTGCTGGCCGAAGAGCTGATGGTGGACTTCGCGCGCGTGCGCACCGTACAAGGCGCACCGACGCTCGTCAGCCCGGCGCCGATCGGCACCGCCATCAACACGGTGGGCAGCGGGGTCACGCGCAATAACTTCTGGAAAATGCGCGACGCCGGCGCCATCGCGCGCGAAATGCTGGTGCAGGCCGCGATGAACGCACAGGGCGATCAAACGCGCAGCAACTACACGCTCGCCAATGGCGTGATCACGCACAGCCCTACGGGTATGGCCCGCACGTACGGCGCGCTGGCCGACGCGGCCGCCCTGCTCACGCCGCCCGCCTCGGCGCCGCTGCTGCCTGACGCCGCCTTCCAGCTGATTGGCAAAACCCTGCCGCGCACCGACATCCCCAACAAGGTCGACGGCAGCGCCAAATACGGTCTCGATATTCGCCTGCCCAATATGGTGTATGCGGTAATCAAACACTGCCCCACGCTGGGCGGCACGCTGGCGAGCACGCCGGTCAAACCTGCCGGCGTCATTGCGGTCATTCCCACCAAAGTGGTCGCCGGCACGGCGCGCGGCGTGGAAGCCGTAGGCAACGTCAACGCCGTGGCGGTGGTCGGCACCAACACCTGGGACGCCTGGCAGGCCGCCAAGCGCCTCACGGTGTCCTGGAAGTTGCCGAGCACCGCGGCCAGCCTGAACGATGCCAAATTTCTGAGCGACGCTGCCGCGCTCGCCAGCAACGCACCCGCCTTTGTTGCCGGCGGCCTCAATCCGCCGGGCACGCTGTACACGGTGGAAGGCAGCCGTAGCGCAGTGAGCACCGCGCTCGCCAGCGCCAGCAAAACCGTCGAAGCCACCTACACCCTGCCCTACGTCGCGCACGCCTGCATGGAAGTGCTGAACTGCACCGTGGATTACGTGGCCGGCGCAAAATGCGTGGTCTACGCGCCGACCCAATCGGCGAAGAACGTGCTGAGTCTGGTGGCGACCCTGACGGGCTTGAGCGCCGACAAAATCACCATCAACACGACCTACCTTGGCGGCGGCCTCGGCCGTAAGGCGGAAACCGATTTCATCAGTCAGGCGGTACAGGTAGGCATGGCGCTGCAGCGTCCGGTGAAGCTCATGTGGCCGCGCGAAGAGGACTTCACGCACGACCAGTACCGGCCGATGGGTCTCATCAAGGCCAAGGCGGGGCTGGATGCCAGCGGGCAAATCGTCGGCTGGTCGTATCGCAACGTCTCGCCGTCGATCCTCGCCCAGCGCGGGCTTGCGCTGGGCGCGAGCGGCGACAGTCAGGGCATCGAAGCGGCGAACGGCCTGCCGTACAACTTCGGCCAGCGGGTGACTGAATACGTCACCCATCCGTCGCCCATTCCGGTCGGCTTCTGGCGTTCGGTGGGTGCCTCGCTCAACACCTTCGCAGTGGAATGCCTGATCGACGAACTGGCCGCCGCGGCGGGCCAGGACCCCTACCAGTTTCGGCGCGCGCGCCTCACCAACCCGCGCTGGATTGCGGTGCTGGACGCCGCCGCCCAGCTCGGCGGCTGGCATACGCCGGTGGCCGCGGGCCGGGCGCGCGGCATCGCCATCGGCGGCGCGTTTAACAGCATCGTGGCCGAGGTCGTCGAGATCTCCAACGTGACCAGCACGGGCCTCACGGTGAACCGCGTGGCGGTGGCCATCGACTGCTACCTTGCGGTCAATCCGGGCGCGGTCGAAGCGCAAATCACCGGCGGCGTGGTGCACGGCCTGAACGCCGCGCTCTACGGCCGACAGAGCTTTGTGAACGGCGCGGCGCAGAAGAAGAACTTCAGCAGCAGCCGCATGATTCGCCTGCGGGAAATGCCGGCCATTGCGGTGACCATCATCCCCAACCCGGCGGTGGCCGATCGCACGCAAACCATCGGCGGCGTCGGCGAACTGGGAGTACCGACGTTTGCGCCGGCACTCGCCAACGCGTACTTCAAACTGGCGGGCAAGCGCCAGCGCAGTCTGCCGTTCTTCCCCAACGCCACCATGGGCGGGCTGTAGTCGCAGGCTCGCCAGACCGCGCGCCCGGCCGCGCGTCGGGCACGCGGCATCCGTTACACTCCGGCCGAAACCGGAGGCCTGCCCATGAAACTCGAAACCCTGTTGCCGCTCGGCAAGGTCGACCCCGGCCTGCGCGAACCCGGCACCCCGTTCGACTTCAGCCGTCTCGTGCACGATGCGCAACTGCTGGAGTCCCTCGGCTACGACGCGTTGATGTTTGAGGAAACGAAGCAGGATCCGTTCATCTGCCTCGGCATCGCCGCGGAGGCCACCAGGACGCTCGGCATCGGCACGGCGGTGGCGATTGCCTTTCCCCGCAGCCCCGCGGTGACCGCGCTTTCTGCGTGGACGCTGCAAAAAATTTCGCGGGGTCGCTTTACGCTCGGCCTCGGCACGCAGGTGCGCGCCCATATCGAGCGTCGCTTCGGCGGCCAGTGGCATCCGCCGGGGCCGTGGATGCGCGACTACGTGCTGGCGGTACGTGAAATCTGGGCCGCCTGGCAGGAAAGCCGGCAGCCGGCCTTTGCCGGCAAGCACTACACCATCAACCTCAACGTGCCGCTGTTCGACCCCGGCCCGATTGAGCACCCGGACATTCCCATCCATCTCGCGGCGGTCAATCCGTATATGTGTCAGGTAGCCGGCGAAGTGGCCGACGGCCTGCGGCCGCATCCGGTCTGCACGCCGCATTACATCGAAACCGTGATGTGGCCGGCGGTGCGCGCCGGCGCGGCGAAGACCGGCCGCCGACTGGACGACTTCTCGATGAGCATCAAACCGCTGGTCGCCACCGCGCCCACGCCGGCGTTGCTGGCCGAGCGCGTGCGCGACGTGCGGGCGCGGGTGGCGTTTTACGCCTCAACGCCGGCCTATCGCGCGGCGTTTGACGCCCACGGCCTGGGCGCGCTGGCAGACGAGTTGAAGCTGCTCTCGCGCGCCCAGCGCTGGGAAGACATGCCGCAGCACATCACCGATGAGGTGTTGAATCTCTACGCCACCGTCGGCACCTACGACGTGATTGCGGAGAAACTCGCCGCGCGCTACGGCGAACTCGTGACGCATGCGGAGTTCAGCATTCCGGTGAACAACGAGACCGACGCAGAAATCCTGCGCGGCATGGTGGCGCGGCTGCGGCAGGCCCAGCCCGTGAAGGCTGGGGCAGCGGACTGAAGCCCGGTACACTTTTGCCCCTACTGACCCTCTGCCGGAGACACCGGCCAGGAATCATGCGTGATCAGAATCTCT
>JALRCR010000114.1 GCA_023257255.1 Gammaproteobacteria bacterium
TCATGCGAGACCTTCCTTGAAAGCGTTGACGGGATGAGCGCTGCCGTCGGCGGGACTCGCCGCGCAGCGCTCAAGATTTGATTGCAGAAAGCAGGCCAGCGGCATAAACCGCCTTTTTATAGCGAGATTTTCACAGGTGGCGGCGCGGCGCTGTAAAGACCCGCCGCACCCGCCTGATCGGCGTCAAGCGCAGCCGTCCAGATTTTTTACAGGCTTGGGTGCGGGCTTTGCGTCAGCAGTTCGCGATAGGCCTTGGGCGAGGTGCCAAAGCGCGCGCTGAACCGTCGGCTGAAATGCGAGACATCCTGAAAGCCCCACAGGAACGCAATTTCGGTCACCGAGCGCCGTGCGCAGGCCGGGTCGCCCAGCATCTGCCGACAGCCTTCCAGCCGATGTTCGATAATCGATTGCCGCACGCTTTTGCCAAAGCGCCGCGCCACCGCAAACAGGTAGCTGCTCGAAATGCCCATGCGCGCGGCGACCAGCGCCGGCGTTAACTGCGGGTTGTGCGCTTCTTCGTGGATGATGTCCTGCAGGCGCTGATAGAGCGTGGCGAACTGCTTGTCTTCGCCCAGCGTGCGGTCGTCGCGGACGAAGACGCTCGCGATCAAGCTGCTGAGCATGCCGGGCAGGACCCGCGCCTCGTTCACATCCAGCCCGCCGCCTTCGCGCCAGCCGGATTTCATCAAATCGCGCAGCATCGCGCCGGCGCCGTGGGTGGCAGGCCGCGGGCTGGTCAGCACCTTGGGCAGGTCGGGCACGCGGGCCTGCAAAAACTCGGTGGGCAGGATGAACGACAGGATCTCCAGCGAGCCCTGCTGGGACGCCTCCAGCGGCCGGCCAACGTCCATCAGCACCAGCGACTGCGGTCCACACAGCGCGTGCCGGCCGTCCTGTTCAAACTCGAAAGTGCCGCGCTCGACGAAAGTCAGCAGCACCCGACGCTCGGCGGCGTGTTCTGCCGCGCGTTCGACGCGGGCGCGAATCTCGCCGTTCGCCACGATATGCGACATGCCAAGCATGCCGCAGCGCTGGCCGCTGACCGCCCACTCGTAGTCGGCGCCGGGTTCTTCCGGCGCCAGCACCATCGGCGCATAGGCCTGCTTGATCGCGGTTTCATAGCCAAGCAGGCCGTGGCTGAGGGGGGCGCCCGGCGGGGACGGGCTGAGACGCTGGGGCGAGTTCATACCGTGCGGGTGTGTCCTTGGCCTGTCGGCCAGTGTTGCGTGCGTTGCAGCATCTGCGCGATTGCGCGCGACGCCGAAGCGGAGTGTAGCCACAGACAAGTCCGGGATGTATCCGCAGTCACGCCCGCCGCCTCGAAAGGGCGTAGTTTCCGGGCCACTAAAGCACAACACGCCGGCCTCGACCGGCCGAGGGGAGAGTAGCAATGTCCGAAGCAGCAGCATTTGATCTGGTCATACGCGGTGGCCGCGTGGTGGACGGCACCGGCATGCCGTCGTTCATTGGCGACGTCGCGGTGCGCGACGGCAAAGTGGTGGAGACCGGCAGCGTGCGCGGCAAGGGCCGCGAGGAAATCGACGCCAGCGGGCTTATCGTCGCGCCCGGCGTGGTCGATGTGCATACCCACTACGACGCCCAGCTGAACTGGGACCCCTACGCCTCGCAGTCCTGCTGGCACGGCGTGACCAGCGTGGTGGTCAGCCTCTGCGGCTTCGGCTTTGCCCCCTGCAAGCCCTCCGATCGGGAACGCGCCATGACCCGCATGACCCGCGTGGAAGCCATCCCGCACGAGTCGATGAAGCAGGGCATGCGCTGGGACTGGGTCAGCCAGCGCGACTATTTTGATTCGCTGGAACGCCACGGGCTGGGCGTCAACGTCGCCGGCTATATCCCGCATTCCGCGCTCCGCGCCTGGGTGCTGGGCGAAGAAGACTCCAAGCGCGCCGAGCTGACGCCGGCCGAAATGGAAGAAATGAAGCAGCTGATGCGTGACGGCTACCGCGCCGGCGCACTCGGCCTGTCCACCGACCACAACCTCATCGACCGCGATCACGACGGCAGCCTGCTGCCGAGCGCGGTGGCGAAAGAAGAAGAACTGCTGGGACTGCTCGGGGTGGCGCGGGAGTTCAATGTCGGCTCCTGCGAAGTCACGCCGTACAACCTGCACCTCGGCGAAGAAGAACTGGCGCTGCTCGAGCGCTACTACCAGGCCAGCGGCCGGCCGGTCATCCACAGCATCATCATTCACTCCAACCACATTCCGGATAAATGGCGGAACTCGCTGGACCTGATCGAAGACTCCAACCGCCGCGGCAACCGCATCCTTGGGCTGGCCGCCGTGCATCGCATCGGCTCGCTGTTCAACCTGCTCGAGTACAACCTGTTCGACGACATGCCGGCGTGGAACGCGGCGCTCGCCTGCCCGGTGCCGCAGCGCCTGATAAACCTTAAAGACCCGGCGGTACGCGCCAAGCTGCAGCACGACGTCGACCATCACCTGGTGCGCGTGTGGTCCGGCCGCTGGGATCGCATGAAGGTGTATGAAACGAAGCAGCCGCAGTACGCCGGCCGCTACATCACCGAGATCGCGCAGGCCGAAGGCAAGACCCCGCTGGAAGCCTTCTGCGACGTGGCGGTGGGTGAAGGCCTCGAAACGCTGTTCTACATCGAAGACCAGCTGGGCGACGACGACCACGCCAACGCCGAAATCATGAAGAACCCCTACGTCATCCCCGGCGCGTCCGACGGCGGCGCCCACGGCCAGTTCCTCTCGATGGGCAAGTACGCCACCGTGGTGCTGTCGAAGATGGTGCGCGACGACAAGGTCATTTCGCTGGAAGAAGCGCACTTCCGGCTGTCGAAGCAGTCGGCGCTGGGCATTGGTCTGGAGCATCTCGGCACGCTGGAACGCGGCATGCCGGCCGACATCATGATCTACGATCAGGCGAAGCTTAAGGTCACGCCGGATCGCCCGTTCTTCGACCCGATCATCGGCGGTGGCAAGCGTCTGATCGAGAAGTCGGAAGGCTACCGCTACATGATCGTCAACGGCGTGGTGACCTTCGTCGACGGCGAGTGCACCGGCAAGCTGCCGGGTCGCGTGCTGCGCACCGCTGCCTACGACCCGAACGCCAAGACGTTGGGAGCAAACTAAGCATGAGCACTGAAGCCACCACCGCCGGCTGCCCGATGAAGGGCATTGCCGACTACAGCCTGCTCGACGCCAACACCCTGGCCGCGCCCTGGGATTTTTACGCCAAGCTGCACGCCGAGCAGCCGGTCTACCAGATGCCGGAGACCGGCATTTACGTCATCACCAAATACGACGACATCGTGAAGGTGATGCGCGACCCGGCGACCTTCTCCAACGTCATCCTCGCCATGGAAGCCCTGCAGGGCGACAACGGCCGGCGCTATCAGGACATGCTGCGCGAGAAGGGCTGGGCCCACGTGCACGTGCTCCATCGCACCGACCCGCCGGTGCACGCCCAGCACCGCAAGCTGGTGGACCGCGTGTTCACCGCCCAGCGCGTGAAGGCGCTGGTGCCGCAGGTGGACGCGTTGGCGCAGTCGCTGATCGACCAGTTTGCCGACAAGGGCGAGTGCGATCTGATTCGCGACTTTGCGTTGCCGCTGCCGGGCATGATCCTCGGCGAGCAGCTGGGGCTCGATCGCAACGAGTTCGCGCGCTTCCAGTCCTGGGCGCTTGCGATGCTCGCCACCAGCAACGAAATCATGAGCGAGGAGCGGCTGCGCGAAGTGGCCGACATCGAGCTCGACGCCCAGCACTATCTGGCGAAGATCTTCGAGGCTCGAAAGAAAGAGCCGACCGGCGATCTGATTTCCGATCTGGTGCACGCCGCGCGTGAAGGCGAAGAGCCGTTCACCATGCACGAGCTGCAGAACCTGCTGAACCAGCTCATAACCGGCGGCTATGAGACCACCACCAGCGCCATCACCCATGGCCTGTGGCTGTTGATGCAGAACCCGGATCAGTACCAGAAGCTGCGCGCCAATCCGGCCTTGCTGAAGCGCTTCGTGGAAGAAGTGCTGCGCATTGAAAGCCCGGTGCAGGGGATTATGCGGACCGTGGTGAAAGACACCGAACTGAGCGGCACGCCGCTGCCGGCGGGGTCAACCCTGATCCTGCGTTTCGGCGCGGCCAATCAGGACCCGGACAAGTTCCCCTGCCCGCGCAACTTCGACATCGAGCGTTCCAACGCGGGCTCGCATCTCGCCTTCGGCGGCGGCATTCACGCCTGCCTTGGGCAACAGCTGGCGCGGCAGGAAATCTTCTCCGGCATCCAGGCCTTGCTGGAGCGCCTGGAGAACTTTGAGCTGACGCGCGAGTTGCCGGAACCGGCCTATGTCTACAGCCTGAACTTCCGGCCCTTGAAGGAGTTTCCGATCCGCTTCACCAAGCGGGCCTGAGGCGGGGCCGTCCGTCCGGACGGAGGCGTGGCGGGGCGCGGCCCGGTCGGGTGCGCGCCCCGTCAGCATGACCGGTCGCTGTCAGTCATCTCGTCAAGTTCGCGGTCCAGCCCGGTCCGCCGACACGACGGTCTTGTGTCAGCGATGCACTGCGTCTAGCGCTCGCCGGCGATCAGCACGCCGGCGTCGCGCAGCGCCGTAATCCGCGCCTCGTCATAGCCCAGCACGCCGGCCAGCACGGCCGCATTGTGTTCGCCGAGGATTGGCGCCACCAGTTCGAGCCGCTCCGGCTGTGCGGGAAAGCGGAACGGCGTGCCGGGGATCGACAGCGGCCCGAGGATGGGGTCCTCGATGTGTTTCACCATTTCGCGGGCGGCGAAATACGGATGGTCCAGCGCATCGATCGGATTGAGCACCGGCGCTGCCGGCACGCGGTGACTTTCCAGATGCGCGAGCACGGCGTCGTTGTCGGCAAAGCCGCCCAGCCAGTCTTCAATAATCGCAATCAGCGCAGCCTGATTACGGGCGCGCTCCGCGGCATCGGCAAAACGCGGATCGTGCTCCAGCGCCGGCTGCCCCAGCGCCGCGCACACGTTCTTCCACTGCGGATGCAGCGCAAGGATCACCAGATAGCCGGTGGGGCCTTTGAACACGCCGAAGGGACAAACCCAGGCGTGATGGCTGCCCATGCGGGTAGAGGTAAACGTGCCCTTGCTGAGCGTGTTGGCCTGCAGCGCGATGTCCTGCATGTGGAACATGCTGTCGACCATCGCCACATCCAGCCACTGGCCTTCGCCGGTCTGCGCGCGGTGAAAGAGCGCATAGCCCAGGGCGGCGAAACCGTGCACGCCGCTGCCAATATCTCCCAGCGCAAAACCGATCGGCATCGGTGGGCCGTCGGGATTGCCGGTCATGTGCATGAGCCCCGCAAAGGCCTGCGCCGCCCAGTCGTAGCCGGTCTTGTGCGACAGCGGGCTGTCGCGCCCGTAGGCCGACAGCGAGACCATGATCAGATCGGGCTTGATGGCTTTCAGATCGGCATAGCCCAGTCCGCGCTTTTCCAGCACGCCCGGGCCGAAGTTCTCCACCACTACGTCCACCTTGCTGACCAGTTCGCGCAGGATTTCCAGCGCCTCGGGCAGACGCAAATCCAGACACAGACTTTGCTTGCCCCGATTCTGCTGGACGAAGTAGCCGCTGCGGCCCCGGTCGGCCATCGGCAGACCGCGCGAGGGATCGCCGCCCGGCGCGATTTCAATCTTGATGATCTCGGCCCCCATCTCGGCCATCAGCCGCGTGATGGTGGGACCGGCAAGGTACTGGCTGAAATCGAGTACCCGGATGTTCTTCAGCATCAACATGCAGAGCGCTCCCCGTGCGGCGGACAGGTGCGTGCGTGTCCGCTTTTTTATTTGTTGCGCGCCGCCCGCCTGCAGGTACCTCGAATGGCGACAGGCGCACGGTCTTTGATTACCGTATGGACCGACTCTGGCGACGGCAGGCGCGACGACCAAACCCTGACCCGCAGCCCGGTCCGAATCTTGCGCGAAGCTTCTGTCGGAGACCACTCCCCATGCCGCATCTGCTGACCGAACGACGCGATGGCATTGCCATCGTCACCCTCAACCGGCCCGAGAAACGCAACGCCCTGTCGCCTGAAATGGTGGTGCGGCTGGCAGACTTCTGGCGCGAGGTCGCGAGCGACGACAGCGTGCGCGTGGTGGTGGTGACGGGCGCCGGCACGCAGGCGTTCTCCGCCGGCGGCGACCTGGGCACGCTCATCCCGCTGATGATGCGGGCCAAGGAACCGGTCGGCGAATGGGAGACGCGCTTCGCCGCCGACCGCAAACAACTGCACGCCGCGATCCTTCGCAACAGCACGTTCTACAAGCCCGTGATCGCGGCGATCAACGGCCCTGCCCTGGCCGGCGGCGCGGAGTTTGTGCTGGCCACCGACCTGCGCGTGATGTCGAGCGAAGCCACGCTCGCGGTGACCGAAGTGCGCCGCGGTCTCATCGCGAGCGGCGGCTCGCTGGTGCGCATGGCGCGTCAGGTGTCGTGGGCCAACGCGATGGAAATCATGCTGCTGGCCGAGCCGATCAGCGCGGAGCGCGCGCTGGCGATGGGGCTGGTGAATCGCGTGGTGCCGCCGGACGAAGTGCTGGACACCGCGCTCGATCTCGCCCGCCGCATGTGCCTCGGCGCGCCGGTCGCGCTCGAAAAAACCAAGGAGGCGATGGTCTGCTCCAGCGGCCTGTCGCTGGATGAGGCTTTCGCGGTTGAAACCCGCTGCACCAAGGAGAACGCGATGATGGACGACGCACGCGAAGGCCCGCGCGCCTTCATGGAAAAACGCCCGCCGGTGTTTCGCGGGAGGGCGCCGCGATGAGTCTGCTCAAAGGCGTGCGCGTGGTCGAAATGGGCCTGTGGGTCGCGGGGCCGGCGTCGGCCGGCATCCTCGCCGACTGGGGCGCGGAAGTGATCAAGCTGGAGATGCCAACGGGCGACCCGATGCGGCGCCTCTATGGCGCGGTGTATGGCCTCGACGAAGATCGCTGCCCGCCGTTCGAGCTCTACAACCGCGGCAAGCGCAGCGTCGCGGTCGACGTCAACCAGCCGGACGGCCTCGCCCTCATCAAACGCCTGATCGCGACGGCGGATGTGTTCGTGACCAATATGCGGCCGAAGTTTCTGGAGCGCGTCGGACTCGACTACGCCACGCTGAGTGTCGCGCAGCCGGGCCTCGTCTACGCCAGTCTCACCGCCTATGGGCTTACCGGTCCGGACTGCGACGCGCCGGGCTACGACATGGCGGCCTATTCCGGGCGCAGCGGTATTGCCGAGCGCGCGACGCCGCCGGGCGCGGAGCCGCCGGTGTTGCCGGGCGGGCTGGGCGATAACGTCTCGGCCATCACCATGGTCGCGGGCATCATGGGGGCACTGTTTCATCGGGCGCGCACGGGCGAAGGTCAGCTGGTGTCGACCTCGCTGCTGCGCGCCGGCATCTACAGCATCGGCATGGACGTGGCGACCCGCATCGGTTTCGGTCGCGGCTCTGCGCCACAGTCCCGGCAACGCCCGCAGAACCCGTTGATGAATTCCTATCGCGCCGGCGACGGCAGCTGGTTCTGGCTGGTCGGCGCAGAATCGCAACGGCACTGGCCGGGCATCGCGGCCGCGCTCGGATGTACCGAACTCGTAGACGATCCGCGTTTCAATTCGCCGCGCGAGCGGCGGCGCAATGCGGAAGTGATGGTGACGATCCTGCAGGGACTGATCGCCAACCGGACCCGCGCCGAGTGGGCCGAGGTATTCCGCGAACACGACGTGTGGTGGGCGCCCATCAACTCCATCGACGACATCATGACCGACCCGCAGGTGGTGGCGAGCGGGGCGTATGTGGCGGTGCCCGGCCGGCCGCCGAGCGAACTCGTCAACGGCTTCAACGGCGTCGCGACCCCGATCGATTTCAGCCGCACGCAGGTCGGGCCCATGGGCCCGCCGCCGGCCATCGGCGCGGACGCCGATGACCTGCTGGGCGCGCTTGGGATCGATGCCGCTGAACTTGCGCGCTTGCGCGCCAGCGGCGTGCTGGCGCCGGCGCCCGAAGCCCCGCCCGCATCATGAGTCTCGCGCCGAACACGCCGGTGCTGATCGGCGCTGGCGTCAGCACCCAGCGTGTCGAGGACCCCGAACTGGCGCTGGATGCGCTGGACCTGATGATCGTCGCCACCGAGGCGGCGGCCCGTGATGCGGCGACGCCGGCGGCGCTGACCGATGTGGGCTATATCGCCGTGCCGCAGGGCCGCTGGTCCTACGCCAATCCGGCCGGCGCGATCGCGCGCCACGTCGGCGCGCCGGCGGCGATCACCGTGCTGGCCAGCGTCGGCGTCCTGCAGCAGTCGCTGATCGCTGACGCCTGCGCGCGCATCGCGCGCGGCGAGGTCAAGAGCGCGCTGGTGGTGGGGGCGGATGCGGGGTACCGGATCCTGCGCGGCCAGATCCTCGGCAAGTCGCTGCCCCGACGTACGCAGGACGACCTGCCTCACATTCACCTGCAGCCGAAAGAGGAGCTGTTTCATCCGGTTGAAACCCGCGCCGGCTTCGAGATGCCGGTCGGGCTCTATGCGCTGATGGAGTCCGCCTATCGCGCGCAGCAGGGCTGGTCGGTGGCCGCGCATCGCGCGCGCCTTGCCGAGCGCTACGCCGCCTTCAGCGACATTGCCGCGGCCAATCCGCAGGCCTGGTCGCGCAGCGCGCAGACGGCGGACTTCATTCGTGACGACTCGCCGCGTAATCCCATGCAGGCCTTTCCCTACACCCGCCTGCACTGTTCCACCTGGAATGTCGATCAGGGTTCGGCGCTGCTGTTTACCTCAGTCGCGCACGCAGAAGCGCTGGGCGTGCCGCGCGCGCGCTGGATATTTCCGCTGGCGAGCACCGAGTCGAATCAGATGGTGTCGGTCTCCGCGCGGCGCGAGCTGGCGGCCTGCCCCGGCGCGGCCATTGCCGGGCGCACGGCGCTCGAGGCGGCGGGGCTCAGCATCGACCAGATCGACCTGCTGGAGCTCTACAGCTGCTTTCCGATTGCAGTCGAGCTCTACGCCAACGCGCTCGGCATCACCGACGACCGCCCGCTCACCATTACCGGCGGCATGTCCTTCGCGGGCGGCCCGTTCAACAACTACGTGCTCCACGCGACCTGTCGCGCGGCCGAGTTGTTGCGCGCGCGCGGTGGCGGCAGCGCGCTGGTGTCCAGCGTGTCCGGCATGCTGACCAAGCAGGCCTTCGGCGTGTACGCGACGCAGCCGGGGCCGCGTGGCTTTGTGGCAGAAGACGTGTCGGCGGCGGTGGCGGCGGCGACGGCGAGCGTTGACGTGCTGGATAGCTACAGCGGCCCGGGACAGGTCGCCGCGCATACCGTGCTGTTCGGGCGCGGGCAGGCGCCGCGCGCGGTCGCCTTGGTGGACACCCCGGCAGGCGCCCGTGCCCTCATTGGTGGCGCCGCCCCCGGACTCATTCACGCGCTGCAGCGCGAGGAGTTCGTTGGCCGCGGCATCGAGGTGCGGCACAACGAATGGCACTGGGCGGAGGCCTGAGCGCGGCTGCCGCATTAACCGCACTGCAATAATTTTTTAATCGTTGTGAAAGTTTTTACAGCGTGAAAAACTCAGGCCCATGTCGCCGACCCCCGAAACGCTCCGCGAAGCCAATATGCAAAAGCGGCGAGCCCGCGTGCTGGCAGCCGCGCATCAGCTGCTCGCCCAGCAGGGTTTTGAAGGCCTGAACGTGCGCGATGTCGCGCATCTCGCCGGCGTCACCGTCCCCACCATCTACAACCTGATCGGCAACAAGGAACAGTTGCTGATCACGCTCATCTCTGACGTGCTCCGTGAAATCGAATCCCGCGTGCACACCGTGGGTGACCGCACGCCCTTGGCGCTGGCGGTGGCGGTGGTGACGGAATCCACGGGGCTCTTTGCAGAGGATGAGGCTTACTACCGCTCGGCCTTTCTGGCGGTTGAAGCGCTCGATCAAACCGACGCCCCGCATCCAGAAGCAGCCCGCATTTTCGCCTGGGCCGAACGCCTCATCACCGAAGGGATAGAGGCGTGTCGTACCGCCGGGCTCCTTCGGGGGAGGATTCCCGCCGCCGCGATGGGCGAACTGATCATGCGCAGTTTCCGCATCAGCTGTCGGGCGTGGGCGCTACGCCAGGTCCCGATTGACGCCTTCCGGCGCACGGCACTGTCAGATGTTTACGTCACGCTGGCGGCCGATGCGGTGGATACCTTCCATCGCCGGCTGATGCAAAAGTTTTCAGAACAGGCGGCCGACGATGCCGCACGACCATCCAATAACAAGACGATAAAAACTAACCGGGGAGATAAACCATGAAGCAGTCAATGCAGGTCGAGGTCATAAGAGAACTGATCCATCAGATGGACACGAAGACGACTTGCGACGCGGGCCGGGTCGTGATCAATCCCACCAACGTCTACACCGACGCCGCGCTCGCCGAACGCGAGTGGAAAGCGTTTTTTGAGCAGCATCCGCAGGTCATTGGCCTGTCCCCGGAGCTGCCGCGCGCCGGCAGCTACTTCACGAACAGCGACCTCGGCATGCCGATCCTTGCCACCCGCGATAAGGACGGCAAGTTCCACGCGTTCATCAACGCCTGCCGCCACCGCGGCGCGCAGCTGACCGACGAGGCGCGCGGTGAAAAGAATCGCTTCATCTGCCCCTTCCACTCCTGGACCTATAGCGCAGACGGCCGCCTGATGGGCATTCGGCAAAGCGAGATGTTTGGCGACGTCGACAAGGCCTGCCACAACCTGATT
>JALRCR010000115.1 GCA_023257255.1 Gammaproteobacteria bacterium
GCCGCGCGGGCATCGGCGCGTGGGTATGCACGGCGCCGACCACGGCTTCGTACTGATGCGGCCCGGTCACCGCCAGCACGCCCGGGTGGCGCTCATGGATGCGCGCCGCTTCGGCGCCCAGACAGCCGGTCACGATGACCTTGCCGTTTTCCGCCAGCGCCTCGCCGATGGCGTCCAGCGATTCTTCCCGCGCGCTGTCGATGAAGCCGCAGGTGTTCACCACCACCACATCGGCGTCCGCGTAGCTGGGCGAAATGGTGTACCCGTCCAGCCTCAGTTGCGTGAGGATGCGTTCGGAGTCGACCAGCGCCTTCGGACAGCCGAGGCTTACAAAACCCACTTTGGGAGAGACAGGATCAGTCATGTTGCGAGTTTGACCTTACGCGCTGTAGGAATCTACTGACGGCCCGATTCACAGGCCTAGCGCCGCACCATCAAAGCGCGGATCGGAGCCCCCTTCAAAACGGGCACGGGGAAAGTCGCACAGGATCCCCTGATAGCCGCCGGTGAAGTTGCCCTGCGCCGGGGCGATCGCCCGCAGGTCATGCCCGCGTGCCGCCAAGCCATTCAGTACCGTATGGGATACCGCGGGTTCAAACCACAGGACATTTTCCTGCCGCTCGCCATTGGGATTGGCGCCGCCCACATGCCGCAGACGCGGCAGGGCGCCGGCGGTCTGCGCGTCGCAGCCAAAATCGAGCACGCGCGACAGGACCTGCACCTGGCCTTGCGGCTGCATGTCGGCCCCGATCACGCCAAAGGCAAACCGCGGCCGGCCCGCGCGGGTCACGAAGCCGGGAATGATGGTGTGAAACGGTCGCTTGCCCGGCGCGTAGACGTTGGGATGCGCGGCATCGAGATTAAAGCCGGCACCGCGCGAGTGCAGCGCAAAGCCGCCTTCCGGCACCACCAGGCTCGAGCCGAAGGCGTTGAAGATGCTTTGAATCGCCGACACCACCATCCCGTCCCCGTCGGCTGCAGCAAAGCAGGTGGTGTCGGTCCCGGGCAACAGGCCGGGCGGGAAATCCGCGGCTGCCCGCTGCGGATCGATCAGCCGCGCCCGCTGTGCGGCGTAGGCCGGCGCAATCAGTTCGGCCACCGGCACCGTGGCGAACGCCGGATCGGCGTAGTACCGCGCCCGGTCGGCAAAGGCCAGCTTCTTGGCTTCAATAAACCAGTGCCACCAGGCCGCGTCGTCCGGGCCGGTTGGCGCCGGGGCCTGCTGCAGCAGGTTGAGAATCTGCAGTACCGCCGCGCCCTGCCCGTTCGGCGGCAGGGCGTGGACCTCGTGGTCCCGATAGGTCGTCATCAGCGGCGTGACCCAGTCGGCGCGCGCCGCCTGCAGATCTGCGGCGCCGAGACAGCCGCCCGCCTGCGTCAGACAGCGCCGCAGGGCCTCGGCCATCGCGCCTTCGTAAAAACCCGCGCGGCCGTCCCGGGCAATGAGTTCAAAGGTCTCGGCCAGCGCGGGATTGCGCAAGACGGTGCCCGCGGTCGGGGCCACGCCGTCGGGCGCGAACAGCGCGTGAAAGGCGGCCAGGTGCGGGGCGGCATGCGGGTCGGCCGCAATTTCCTGCACGGCCAGCGCCCAGCCGCGGGCGGTCGCGGGGCGCAGCGTATAGCCCTCTCGCGCGGCGGCAATCGCTGGCGCGAACACCCGGGCCAGCGGCAGTCGGCCGTAGCGCGCGTGCAACGCGCACCAGCCATCCACCGCGCCCGGCACCGTCACGCAGTGCGGTCCCCGCATGGGCATGACGCTCACCTCCCCCAGCGCCTCGCGCAGCGCCGCCAGCGTGCGTCCGCCGGCGGCTCGTCCGCTGGCATTAAGCCCCTGCAGGCGGCCGGCCGACGGCGCCCAGATCATGGCAAAGAAGTCGCCGCCGGGGCCGCACATGTACGGCTCGGTCAGCGCCAGCATGGCGTTCATGGCGAGCGCGGCATCCACCGCTGAGCCGCCCTCGGCCAGGATGTCGAGGCCCGCGCGACTGGCATCAAGCTGACTGCTGGCGACCATCCCGTGACGACTCCGAGCGGCGATTGCAGATGCAGACATGGGCAAGCTCCGGTGATGAATTGCAGCTGGCCGGATGGTGCGCGATGGCAAACGCGCGCGCCAGCCGCAAAGATCCCGGCTCATGATCCTGGACGTACCAGCCGCAAGCCGGGCTGCCTTGAAGCCGGTATCCTGTGCCTCCCCAGTTCCAGCGCTCCCGATGGCCACCGAAGACACCGCCCACCTGCTAGCTGCCCTTGCCATCGACCGCAATGCGGGCCCGCGCCCGCGCCGCTGGCCGTACGGGCTGCTGGGACTAGCCCTGCTCGCCGCGCTGGGCGCATGGTGGTGGCGCAGCGATCAGGCGCGCCCGGTGCAGGTCGTCACCCTCGCCCGCAGCACGCTGGCCAACAACGCGCCGGCCAGCGTGCTGGAAGCCACCGGCTACGTGACCGCGCGCCGGCAGGCAACGGTGTCTTCCAAAATTACCGGCCGAGTCGCCGAGGTGCGGATCGAAGAAGGCCAGCAGGTCGCGGCGGGTGAGGTGCTGGCGCAGCTCGACGCGACCGACGCGCAGGCGGCGCTGGCGCTGGCGAGCGCCGAGGTCGCTGCCGCCCGCAGCCAGTTGAACGATCTTGAGGTGCAGCGGGTCCAGGCCGGGCGCGACGCCCAGCGCCAGCGCACGCTGGTCGCACGGCGGCTGGCCAGTCCGCAAAGCGTCGAAGATGCGGAAACGCGCGTGGCCTCGCTGACCGCACGCCTCGCCAGTCAGCGCGTGCAAATCACGGTGGCGGAGCGAAGTCTGGCGGTGGCGCAGGTCGGGCTGGACAACACCGTCATCCGCGCGCCCTTCGCCGGCGTGGTGACCGTGAAGGCGGCGCAACCTGGCGAAATCGTCTCGCCCATTTCTGCGGGCGGCGGCTTCACCCGCACCGGCATCGGCACGATCGTCGATATGGATTCGCTGGAGATCGAGGTGGAGGTCAACGAGGCCTACATCAGCCGGGTCAGTCCGGGCCAGACCGTCAAGGCGACGCTGAATGCCTACCCGGACTGGGCGCTGCCGGCGAGCGTCATCACCATCATCCCGACGGCAGACCGGGCGAAAGCGACGGTGAAGGTGCGCATTGCGATTGCCGTGCGCGACCCGCGCATCGTGCCCGAGATGGGCGTGCGGGTGGGCTTTATGGAACGGGCGACCGCCGCGCCCGCAAGCCCGCCGGCTGCGGTCCTGCTCGCCCCGGCCGACGCGCTGGTTCAGCGTGGCGACCGCAACCTGCTCTGGCTGGTCGAGGACGGCCGGCTCGCCCTGCGCGAGGTCACACTGGGACAGCAGCGCGCCAACGAACGTGAAATCCTGACCGGCGCCAGCGCCGGCGACACGGTGGTGGTCAAGCCGGCCGCCGATTTGACTGAAGGCCTGCGGGTAGTGCCGCAGCCGGGAGCACGCTAAGCATGGTCAGTTTGCGCAAGGTCTCAAAATCCTACGTCCGGGGCCGCCAGTCCGTCGCGGTGCTGCATGACGTGGACCTCGATATCCCGGACGGCGATTTCGTGGCCCTGATGGGCCCGTCTGGTTCGGGCAAGACCACCTTGCTGAACCTGATCGGCGGGCTGGACAGTCCGACCGCCGGCAGCGTGGAAGTGGCGGGCGCGCATCTCGAGCGCCTCAACAGCGGCCAACTGGCGCAATGGCGGGCCGCCAACGTCGGCTTCATTTTTCAGTTCTACAACCTGCTGCCCATGCTGTCCGCGCGCAGCAACGTCGAACTGCCACTGCTGCTGACCGCGCTGTCGGCCCGCGAGCGCGAACAGCGCGCAATGATTGCGCTATCGCTGGTGGGGCTTGCCGACCGCGCCAACCACCGGCCGGCGGAACTCTCCGGCGGGCAGGAACAGCGCGTCGCGATTGCGCGCGCGGTGGTCTCTGACCCGCGTCTACTCGTGTGCGACGAGCCGACGGGCGATTTGGACCGCCAGACCGCCGACGACATCCTGGGCCTCTTGCAGCGGCTGAACCGCGAACACGGCAAGACCATCATCATGGTGACCCACGACCCCAAGGCCGCGCAGTTCGCGTCACGGCAGGTGCATCTCGACAAGGGCGTGCTGACCGACGCGCCCGTCGTATGACGCTCGGCACGCTGTTGCTGGCGGGTTTGTTCCGGCGCCGTGGCCGCACGCTGCTGACGCTGGCGTCGATCGTTGCCGCCTTCGCGCTGTTCGGCCTGCTGGATGCGGTGCGCATTGTCTTCAATGCCGGCGCCGATAACGCGGGCCTCAATCGCCTGATCGTGACCTCCCGCCTGTCGCTCATCCAGCCTTTGCCGCTGTCGCAACTGCCGCGCATCCAGGCGATTGAGGGCGTGGACGCGGTTGCCCACGCCAACTGGTTTGGCGGGGTGTATCAGGACCGGCGGAACTTCTTCCCCAATCTGGCGGTGAGCCCGGCCGAATGGCTGGCGGTGCATCCGGAAATTCGCCTGACGCCCGCGACCCGTGAAAAATTTCTCAACGAGCGCACGGCGGCGCTGGCCGGGGTTGATCTGGTGGACCGCTTCAACTGGCAAAGCGGCCAGAAAATCCCGCTGGAAGGCACGATTTTTCCGAACAAGTCGGGCAGCAACACATGGACCTTCGATTTAGTGGGCGCGATGCGTGGCGATGGTGACACCCGTAGCAATTTCGACGGCCAGCTGCTGTTTCGCTACGACTATTTCGACGAGGGCCGCCTGCGCGACCATGGGACCGTTGGGTGGTATGTGGTACGCGTGCACGACCCTGCACGCTCCAACGCCATCGCCCAGCAAATCGACGCCCTGTTCAAAAACTCGGACGCCGAAACCAAGACGCAGAGCGAGAAGGAGTTCAATCTCGCCTTCGTCAAACAGTTTGGCGATGTGGGGATGATCGTCAGCGCGATCATGGCGGCGGTGTTTTTTACGGTGCTGCTGCTAACCGCCAACACGCTCAGTCAGGCCATGCGCGAGCGCATTCCTGAACTTGCGGTGCTGAAAACCCTCGGCTTCAGCAACGGCACGGTATGCGGGCTAGTGCTGGGCGAATCGGTCTTGCTGCTTTTGCTGGGCGGACTCGGTGGCCTGGTGGCCGCGACCCTGTTGCTGCCGGCGCTGAACGGCAAGCTGGGTGCGCAGCTGCCGCCGCTGTCGGTCACGCCGGGCAGCTGGGCGCTGGGGCTTGCGATCATGCTGGGCATCGGGCTGCTGGTTGGCTTGCCACCTGCGCTGCGCGCCATGCGCCTGCGCATCGTCGACGCGCTGGCTGATCGCTGATGCAAACGCTGCAGCAGATTCTCGCCCTCACCCGGCTTAGCCTGCTCAGCCTGCCGCAGCGCGCGGGCGCGGTGAGCGTGATCGTCATCGGCATTGCCGGCGTGGTCGGCGTGCTGGTCTCGCTGCTCGCGATGCGCGACGGCTTTCAGGCCACGCTGGGCGCCACCGGCCGGCTTGACGAAGCCATTGTGCTGCGCGCCGGCGCCAACGCCGAACTCTCCAGTCGCCTGACCCGCGACGACCTGTCGGTGATTGCCGCCGCGCCGGGCATCCTGCGCGACGCGGACCAGCGCCCGCTCGTCTCCGGCGAAGTGGTGGTGGTGCTCAACCTGCCCAAACAAAGCACCGGCACCGACGCCAACGTCGAACTGCGCGGGATTGGTCCGGAAGGCATGACGCTGCATCGGGGCGTGACGGTCAGCGCCGGCCGCGCGTTTACGCCCGGTAAGCGCGAGCTTCTCGCCGGCGTGGGCGCGGCCCGCCAGTTTGCGGGGCTGGCAATCGGCCACACGCTGACGCTGGCCGGTGAGCCATGGACGGTGGTCGGTCACTTCAGCACCGGCGACGCGCACGAGTCCGAGCTGTGGGCCGACGCCGGCGTGGTGCAGTCGGCCTATCGTCGCGACGGCTTTTCCTCCATCGCCGTGCGCCTGACCGACGCCAGTGCCTTTGCCGCCTTCAGCGCCGCGCTGGCCGGCGACGTGCGGCTCAAAGTCGACGTGCAGAACACCCGCGACTACTACGCCACGCAGTCGCAGCGCCTGCGCCGGCTGATTGAGGTGCTGGCCACCGCGGTCGCCATCATCATGGCCATTGGGGCGACCTTCGCGGCGCTGAACACGATGTACGCGGCAGTGACGGTGCGCGGACGCGAAATCGCGATTCTGCGCGCGCTGGGCTTTGGAGCCGGCACGATAGTGCTGGCGATTTTGCTTGAAGCCCTCGCGCTGGCGCTGCTGGGCGGCGCGCTTGGCGGCGCGATTGCATGGGTCGTGTTCGACAACTACACCGTGTCCACGCTGGGCCAGAACTTCAGCCAGGTCGTGTTTGCGTTTCAGGTGTCGTGGTCGCTGGTGTGCTCGGCGCTGCGCTGGGCGCTGCTGATTGGCTTCATCGGCGGGCTGCTGCCGGCGCTGCACGCCGCGCGCCTGCCCTTGCCGGCCGCGCTCCGCGCGCGTTGACTGCCTTCACTTGGGGTAATGCCGGCTGGCCGCATCGCTGTTAGATTGCAGGCAAGCATTCACATCAACGATCGTCGGCAGTTCCGGGCGCGGGCCGTTGCGGCGGCCGCTGGCCGACTAACGGAGAGCACCATGTCGCGCGCCACTGCCGCCTCTACCGATGTCCTCATCGCCAATCTTTACGAAGCCGTGGTCGAGCCCACCGTGCTGCTCGATTTTCTGCAGGAACTGGCCGTGCGCACCGAGTCCCGCGCGGTGCATTTGGCGGTCTTCGACGACCGCAGCGAAACGGTGCTGCTGGACGCCGCCGGCGGCGTGGTCGGCTCGACGCCCGAGGAGCTGGCCAGCATCCGTCGCGATTACGACGCCACCTACGCCAGCATCGACTACCGGCGGATTCATCTCACCGGCCTGCCGGTCGGCACCTGGTTTCAGTGCCACGAAGTGTTTCCGCCGCAGCGGCTGAAACGCGAGCGCTTCTTCAAGGAATTTGTCCAGAAGTGGGACTACCGCTACTTCGCCGGCATCCGCATGGGGCAAGGCGGCGGGCTGACCACCTACCTCGGGCTCAACCGCCGCGCCGAGCAAGGCCCACACGACAGCGAAGACATGCGCTTTCTCCGCCAGCTCACCATTCACCTCACCCGCGCGTCCAAGCTGTTCTACAAGACGCGGAGCTTCCGTACCCATTTCGCGCCGGGTCTGGAGTCTCTGCAGTACCTGCCTTCCGGCGTGCTGTTGCTCGACCAGTGGCAGCGCGTGCTGTTCACCAATGCCGCGGCCGAGTCCCTGTTCCGCAGCAATCAGGGCTTCAATCTGAACGACGGCGTGCTGGAACTGGCCAGCGCGCCGCTGCGCAAGAAGTTCAACGACGAGGTCACCAAGGTCTTCAACACCGGGGTGCCGAGCGCGGTGTTGCTGAAAAGTCCGGAAGGTCCGCGCGGTTCCGGCCTGCCCTGCTACCTGCTGCGCTTGCCGCAAACCAGCGACTCCTACCAGCTGCGCGGCGACCCGGCGGTGCTGGTGCTGGTGCCCCAGGCGAGCCCCAGCGCGCCGGAAGCCGTTGCCCTCTTGCGCACGCTGTACGCGCTGTCGCGCCGCGAGGCGGATCTGGCCACCGCGGTCGCCAACGGCGCCACGCCGCAGGACTACGCGAACAAGGCCGGGCTGGAAATTTCGACCGTGCGCTCGCAGCTGAAATCGGTGTTCCAAAAGACCGGCACGCATCGCCAGACCGAACTGGTCCGCCTGCTCTCCGTGCTACCCCGGGTCCACATCGGCTGAGGCAGCGCCCGCAGGCCCACCGCCAAGCCGAGCACCATGCGCCCTCATCTGCTCCCCGCCCTGCTGCCGGGCTGGCGCTTTTTCGATGAGATCGGCCCCTCGCCGCGGATCGACTATGCGCTGCTGCCGACCGCCAGCGCGCTGGCTGACGCCGACTGGCAGCCGTTTCGCCCCGCACCGCTCCGGCTAAGCCTGGCCGCGCTGCTGTGGCGCCTGCTGTGGAACCCGGAGCGCAACGAAACTCTCTATGTGCTGCGCTGTGCGGAACGCGTGCTGGAGGGCGACGGCGGCTTCCCGGTCGCAGAACTTCAACGCCGTGTCGACGCGGCCGCCCGCGCGGGTCTGCTCTACCCGCTAACGACCGCGCCGCCGGCCCTGCTGGTGTTTCGGGTGCGCGGGGTCTGGCGGGAAGACAACGCCAGACTCGAACAGGTCGCCTTCATCGCAAGCCCCTGGGTGCCCGGCACGGCGGTGCCGGGATGAGTCTCGACGCCGCGCTGCGCCTGACCGAGATGCTGTGCGGCTGCGCGCTGATTCAACAAAGTCTGGAACATCTTGCCCGGCCCGCGCCGGCGCGCGCGCTGTACGGCCTGCGCCTGGTGCTCGCGCTGGCACTCTTAGCCGGCTTTCAGACGACGCTGGCCAGCTGGGGGCTGCTCGGGATTGGCGTACGCCTGCTGCGCCGTTTCGATGGTCCCTATAACGGCGGCAGCGACCGCCTGGGCCTGCTCATCCTGCTGTCGCTCGCGCTGTGTCATGTGGCGCCCACGCCGCACTGGCAGGAGATGGCGCTGGGCTATCTGGGCGTGCAGCTGCTGCTGTCCTATGCGATGGCCGGCTGGGTGAAGGCCGTCAATCGCGACTGGTGGAATGGCCGCGCGCTGGCCGATGTCTTTAGCCTTTCGATTTACCCGCAAAGCGAAGCGCTACGCGCCCTGGCCGCGCGTCCCGCGCTCATGACCGGCGCCGGCCGCGCGGTGGTGCTGTTTGAACTCGCGTTTCCGCTGGGCTTGCTGTCCGCCCGCCTGCTGGCCGTGATGTTGGCGCTGGCGGCCGCCTTTCATCTCGCGAACGCGCTGCTGTTCGGGCTCAACCGTTTTCTGTGGACCTGGCTGAGCGCGTTTCCGGCGCTGTGGTGGCTGCAGGGGCGACTCTTCGGCGGCTAGCCGCGGTCGGCTTCAGCGGCGGCGAATTTCAAGTTTGCGGCCCAGCGCGGCCGGCGACGGCAGCGCCGCATGCGCCGCGAGCACCGCCTGCAGTCTGGCGTAAGCCGCGGGCGGGATCGGCGTACTGCGCCGCGTGCTCAGCGAGACGTGCATGAAGAGGATCTCCTGCGTCGCGGCGAGCGCGCCCGTGCCGTCGTGGTAAAGACTGGCGTAGAGATGAATCATTTTCTCGCTGAGATCGATCAGCTGGGTGGTGACGCGCAACGGGTCGCCCGCCAGCAGTTCATGGCGATAGTCCACATTGCAGCCGGTGGCGAAAATCGAGCCGACGCCGGCGCGGGTGTAGTCCCAGCCGAGACCACAGTCGTCGAAAAACGGATCGCTGCCGCGGTCGAAGGCGGTCATGTAGAACGCGACGTTCATGTGGCCGTTGGGGTCCAGCCACGCGGGCTCGACGCTCAATCTGGATTCAAAAGGTACCGGCACCGTAATCATTCAAACGCCCTCGGCAAACTGTTGGAGATCAAAATCGGTGACCCGCCGGCGCAGCAGTTCCAGCTGCCACTCGCGGCTCACCGCATAGGCCTCGACGAAATCGCTACCGAAGACCTCGTGCGCGAGCGGTGCCGTGCGCCACGCGGCAATCGCGGCTTCAAACCGCAAGGGAAACGCCGGCCCGCCGGGCGTCGCCTGTGCCGCGTCACCCGCGCATGGCGCGCCGGGCTCAATGCGTTCCTCAAGCCCGCGCCGGCCAGCGGCCAGCACCGCCGCCAGCGCGAAATGCGGCGCGACGTCCGCGCCGGGCAGACGGCATTCAATCCGGGTGAGCTCGGGCGTCGCCGTCACCACCCGCCACGCACAGGTCTTGTTGTCGATGCCCCACTGGTTGACCCGCGGCGCGAAAGACCCGCCGGCAAAGCGCTTGTAGGAATTGAGATGCGGCAAATGCAGCAGCGTGAGCCCCGGCGTGTAGCGCTGCAGGCCGCCCATAAAATGCCGCAGCGTGGCGCTTACGCCCTGCGCCGCGCCCGCCTGCGGAAACGCCGGCGCGCCGTCTGCCCGCAGCGAGAGATTGAGATGCGCGCCGGCGCTTTCGAAGCTGTCGGCGAGTTGCGCCATAAACACCGCCATCAGGCCCTGCCGGCGCGCCAGCGTTTTGCACAAGGCCTTGAACACGACCGCGCGGTCGGCGATGGCCATGCCTGCGGCCGGCACCAGCGCGGCCTCCAGCAGGCCGCTGAACTCAGCGTGCAGGGATTCCAGCGGACTGCCGCTGCGCGTCGCGGCCTGCCGCAGGGCCTCGAACAGCGGGGCTGTCAGGCTTTGATCGACGTAGGAATACATCCGCGTCAGCTCCGGCAGGCGTGCAAGCTGAGCGGGTGTTTTGGCCAGCAGCGACTGCGGGGTCTCTTGCAGCAGGTGAAACTCGTATTCAAACGCGCCGTAAGCCTCGAAGCCGAGCGCGGCCAGCGCATCGAGTTCGCGCTGCACGATCGCCCGGGGACAGTACACGCGGTGTTCGTCGACCAGGCTACCCAGCACCAGCAGGCTCTCGGGCGTGCTGCCAAAGGCATCGCCGTAAACTGCGTGCTGGTCGGCGCGCAGCAGCGCATCCCGGTAACCGTTAGCCGGGTCCTGAAAACGCGACGTCTCGATGGGTCGCTCGGCGCTGTCGGTGGCAAAAATCGCGCTGGTTAGCGCGATACCCGCGGTGAAGGCCTGCAGC
>JALRCR010000116.1 GCA_023257255.1 Gammaproteobacteria bacterium
AGTCTGAACTCGACACGCTGGCCGCACCCTATCGCCCGCACCCGGTGCTGGGCATCACGATGTGAAGAAAGAACACGCATGAGTAATGAATTTGCGGGCAAGGTCGCGCTGGTCACCGGCGGCGCCTCGGGCATCGGGCGGGCCACGGCGCTGGCGTTTGCAGCCGCGGGGGCGAAGCTCGTGATTGCCGATTTGAACGCCGACGCTGTGGCGGCGGCGGTTGCCGCTGTGGAGCAGGCGGGGGCGGAAGCGCTGGGCGTGGTGACTAACGTGGCGCGCGACGCCGAGGTCGCGGCGATGGTCGAGGCGACGCTGGCCCGCTTCGGGCAACTGGATATCGCATTCAACAACGCGGGCATCAACCCGCCCCTGAAGCTGTTGGGAGAGGTTAGCGAAGACGATTTCGATGCCGTGATCGCGGTCAACCTAAAAGGCGTGTGGCTGTGCATGCGGCACGAACTGCGGGTGATGGCCGCGCAGCGCAGCGGCGTCATTGTGAACACCTCGTCGGTAGCCGGGCTGGCCGGCTTGCGCGGCTGCGGCGCCTATGCGGCGGCCAAGCACGGCGTGCTGGGCCTGACCAAAACGGCCGCGCTTGAATACGCGCGCTTCGGCATTCGGGTGAACGCGGTATGCCCCGGCGGCATCATGACGCCAATGCTCGAAGAAGCCGAAGCCCGCCGCACCGGCGTGCTGGACGCCATGACCAGTCTGGAGCCGCTGGGGCGGCTCGGCCAGCCAGAAGAGATTGCCTCTGCCGTGCTGTGGCTGAGTTCGCCGGGCGCGTCGTTCACCACCGGGCACGCGATGGCGGTAGACGGTGGCTGGATGGCGCAGTAGCCGCCGATGTTGACGCTGGGCGAGCGCGACCCGTCGCTCGAGATCCCGGTGGCGTTCCTGCTGGTGCGGGGCCTGACCCGCGACCGGTCGGCGCAAGGCGTGGAACGCGCGCTGGCCGACTTCGTGGCCGAGGTACTCGCCACCTCCACTTACGAGGCGCTGGCCGCGACGCCCGAACTTGCCGGTTACCGCGATCTGCACGCCCGTTTCGGCAAGACCGGCCGCCAATATCTGGCGGCGCCGGAGAGCCTGTACAAGCTGTTGTTCAAGCGCGGTGCCTGGCGCGCGGTCGATCCGCTGATCGACGCCTACACCCTGGTTTCGCTGCAAACGCGGGTGTCGATTGGGGCGCACGATGCGGCGCGCCTGCGCTTGCCGCTGCGCCTGCAGCCGACGGTCGGCGGCGAGCGCGTGCTGTTAATCGGAGAGGCTAGCCCCATCGCACTCAGCGCCAACGAATACGGCTATCGGGACGCCGACGGCCAGCTGCTGGGCCGGATGGCCTGCCGGCAGGCCGAGGCCACCAAGGTCACCGCCGACACCCGCGAGGTGATCTTTATCCTGCAGGGTCACGCCGCCCTTAGTGCACAGCAACTGCGCGTGACCGCGGACAAACTGGCGCAGGCGCTGGCGGACTGGGTAGGTTTTGGTGCAGAACCGGCGCGATATGAGGTCTTACCCTGAGCCCGTCAAAAATTCTGCGTTGCACATAAGTAAAAAAAGTTTCTCTAGCTGAAATCGCGTGCTATACCGTGGGGAACTCAACCAGCGGAGAACGGACGATGTCAGCTGAGCCCACCGGCGTGCAGACCAATCAGGCCTACGCCTCGACCGACGACTTTATTACCCGGACACACGTATTGCCCCTGCTCGCCGATCCGGCCAGCCGCAAGCGGCTGATTGCCGAGCATGCGGGTAACCCCATCGGCGTGCCGGGCAAGGCCGGCAAGGCAGGCATCCAGCACAGCGACGATCTGGCGCGGGTCATCGACAAACTCCGTCGCGCGCCCATGGCCGGCAAATACGTGCGGATTTGCGTCACGCCGCATGCCGACTACCGCATCGGCGTGTGCAGCGGCGTGCGCGGCAAGCCGGTGAAACTGCTGAAAGACAAATACCCCTCTGAAGACAGCTGCGAACACGCCATTTTTCTCAAACGCGTGGCTGATTTGATGGCGCAATACGGGGTCAGTTGAAGCGCCTTAATCATTCACCGCAGTTTCGCGTCCGCCACAGCAAGAGGATTTCACGATGCTTCGCATTACCGGTTACAGCGATCGTTACAGCGCCTGCCCAGGCGACACCGTCCAGTTCTACGTTAATTCCGAAAAGGCCGAGCGCTATCAGGCGCAATTGGTCCGGGTCATTCACGGCGACACCAATCCGGAAGGTCCAGGCTTCAAGGAAGAGGAAATCGACGCGCCGGTCAACAAGGCCTATGCCGGGCGTCAGCAAAAAATCCACGGCGGCTCCTACGTGCTGGTGCCGGATACCGCCGGCCTGAACCCCGGCAGCTTCACGCTGCAGGCCTTCATCTTCCCGACGACGCCCGGCCCCGGCCCGCACGGCTACTGCCACGACAAGGGCATGCAGGGCATCGTCACCAAATGGCACGCCGGCAAGCAGACCGGATTCGGCTTGTTCATCGACGAATCGGGTTGTCTGGTGGCGAAGATCGGCGCCGGCAAGGGCAAGGTGACGACCGTCTCCAGCGACAAGCCGCTGCTCCGCAAGGTCTGGTATCTGGTCGCCGTCAGCTACGACGCGGCGAGCGGCGAAGTGGTGCTCTATCAGGAGCCGGTGGTGTCGAACACCAACGGCGGGCTGGGTATGGCGCTGCTCCATCCGGCCAGCGAAACCAGTGCGGTCGTCACGGCGAAAAGCGCCAAGCCTGCGGCCAACGACGCGCCGCTCCTGTTCGCCGCCGCGACGGTCGCAAGCGACGCCGGGCGGGCCATTCAGGGCGGTCATTACAAAGAGGCGGTAGATCCCGTGCCGCTGCCCGAGCAGGGCTGGTGCTACAACGGCAAGATCGACCGTCCACGCATGGCCGGCCGGGCGCTCGCCAAAAGCGAAATCGACGCGCTGGCGCGCGGCTTCGCCGGCTGCCCGGGTGAGTTGCGCAACGACGTGCTGGGCGCCTGGGATTTCCATGCCAGCATCACGAAGAGCGTCGCCACCTGCCAGATCGTGGATGTCTCGCCCAATCGCCGCCACGGCTTTGCGATCAACCTGCCGGTGCGCGGCATGACCGGCTACAACTGGACGGGCGACGAAATCGTCTATCACCACGCGCCGGAAGAATACGGCGCCATCCATTTCCACGATGACGATATTGACGATGCGCGCTGGAGCAGCGATTTCAGCTTTACCGTGCCCGAGGGCCTCAAGAGCGGCGTGTACAGCGTGCGGCTGCGGATCGGCGGCAAGAGCACGCCAGAAACCGAAGACTACATTCCGTTCTTCGTGCGGCCGCCCAAGGGCAAGGCGACGGCCAAAATGGCCTTCATCGTGCCGACCAACAGCTACATGGCGTATTCCAACGACAATCTCGCCACCAACTCGGTGGTCGCCGAACTGCTGGCGGGTCGCGTGCCGATCATGAACGCCTCGGACCTGTACCTGAACGAGCACCGCGAATACGGCCTGTCGACCTATTCCTGCCATTCCGACGGCTCGGGCGTGTGCTACAGCTCGCGCCTGCGACCCATTCTCAACATGCGGCCGAAGTACCGGCACTGGCTGTCGCCGTCGCTGTGGCAGTTCAACGCGGATCTCCACCTCACCGACTGGCTGGAGCAGATGGGTTTTGATTACGACGTGCACACCGATGAAGACCTTGACCGCGAAGGCCTCGCGCTGCTGTCGCGCTATCGCGTGGTGCTGACCGGCAGCCATCCGGAGTATTCCTCCGAGCGCATGCTGGACGCCTACGAGGCCTATCAGGCAAGCGGTGGACGCTGGCTGTATCTGGGCGCCAACGGATTCTACTGGTGCAGCCAGTACCACCCGGACAACGGCAACATCATCGAAGTGCGCAAGGGCGAAGCGGGCACGCGCGCCTGGACCGCCAACCCGGGCGAGTACAACAACGCCTTCGACGGCAAATACGGCGGCATGTGGCGGGCACGTGGGCGCATTCCGAGCAAGGTCTGCGGGCTGACGTTCACCGGCTACGGTTTCGACGTTTCCAGCTACTACCGCCGCGAACCGGACAGCTTGCGCCCCGAGTGCAAATGGATGTTCAACGGCATCGGCGAGAACGAAATCATCGGCGATTTCGGCCTGGTGGGCGGCGGCGCGGCGGGGCTTGAAATCGACCGCTACGACCTTGAGTTCGGCACCCCGCACAACGCCTTCCTGCTGGCGCGCTCGGAAGGGCATACCGACCTGATGATGCAGGTGAACGAGGAAATCCACTTCACCGTCCGCGGCTACTACGGCGGCGGCGATGAAAACCCGATGATTCGCGCCGACATGATCTACTACAAGACGCCGAACGACGGGGCGGTGTTCGCGCCAGGTTCGCTGGCCTGGTGTGGCGCCCTCTCGCATAACAACTACGACAACAACGTCTCGCGCCTGATGAAGAACGTGATCAAGGGCTTCCTCAAAGCGGGGCCGCTGCCGTGAGCGGTGCGCGGGCGCGGGTAATGCCCACACCCACCGGCAAACATGTGATGCCGGCGCTGGAGGGCGGGCCGAGTTCGCTGGAGCAGTCGGTATTGGGCACGCTCGATCCCGACCGCATGAACCAGCTGGGCGAGTGCCTGTTTACGCTGAATAGCCGCCGCTTCGGCCCCATTCCCGGTGCCTATGTGGTGGTCTGCGTGGAAGCTGACAAGCGCTGGTGCGTGGGGCAGTTGAGCGCTGACCGCGCGCGGCCGGTGGTGATGTTTGACGAGATGATGTTCAGCGATCCCGCCGCAGCCCAGCAGGCTGCGGAGGCCTTGCGTGCGGCGCGCGGTGAGCGCCCGCCGCAGCGGAGTATCTAAGTTCTGGCGTGCTAGCCGGGCAGGGCAGGGAAGCCCGCCCGGACGGCCGCCACGCCGGCCGCCGGGTCGTCGGTAAAAAAGCCGTCAATACCGGCGCGCAGTTGGCGTGCCAGCTCATCAGCCAGGCGGCCGCGGTCGCTTCCGCCATCGCCCACGCGGTCCTGCGCGGGCAAAAAATGATTCTCCGGCCGGAAGGTCCACACGTGGACATCAAGTCCGGCAGCGTGCGCGTCCAGCACCAGCCGCGTCGGGACTTGCGCCGGCTCGGTAAACACCAGCCGTTTAGGCACGCCGATACCTTGCGCGTAGTGCGAAATCTGCGCGAGCCCGCGCGGGGTAATGAGGTCGGCGTATTGGCGCGGGTCGCCGCTCAGCACCAGATCGCGCGGTGCACCTGTGGCATCGATCAGCTGGATCAGCGGGATCACCAGCTCGGCAGCGGGGAGCAAGACGTTCGCGATCGTCTGCAGATTGCCGGTTTCAAAGGACTGGATGAACACTCGAGTCGGATCGGTGAAGTCGAGCGCGCACAGGGCGTTCACCAGCAGCGCCGAGAGGTCGATGCCAATGGGGCTGCCATCGTGACGACGCCCTTCCTGCGCGAAATATGAGGGATGCTTGGTCTCGGGATAAATCCCGATGCGCCGGCCGCTGCGCGCTTCCTCCTCTTTCACCAAGGCGACGATCTCGGCCAGCGTGGGAATGCTGAACTCGCCGTCGTAAGCCGCGTTCTGCGGGCGTAGCGTGGGAATCCGCTCCACTGCCCGCAGGCGGCGGATTTCAGCCAGCGTGAAGTCTTCGCTGAACCAGCCACGGACCGGTTCGCCGTCGATGACTTTGCTCGTCAGCCGGGCCGCAAACTCGGGCCGGCTGTGCACATCGGTGCTGGTATTGCCGCGGTCGAGTTCGCCGCTCGCGCTTAACACGGCGAGCGCGTTTTCGTGACGGGCGATCAGCTCGCCGTCGGCGGTAGCGACCAGGTCCGGCTCGATGAAATCTGCACCCTGCGCGATGGCGAGCGCATAGGCCGCCAGCGTGTGTTCGGGGCGCTGGGCGCTCGCGCCGCGATGCGCAATGACAATGGGGCGGGTGCCGGGCAGCATCGCGGCTACACCAGCAACCACACGACGGTGGTCACGATCCAGCTCGCCTCGTTGGCCACTTCGCTAATCAAGGACCCGCGCCGGTAGCGATCCCAGCCGGCTTCGCGGATGGCGTAGACCAGCTGTCCGATGCGGGTGCCGATGGTCACGTGCCCGGCCCAGATGCCGACCGCGGCCAGTCCCGCGCCGCCGTGCAGCCAGATGTTCCAGGCCAGCGTCAGCTGCGGCACGCCCTTGAAGAATACCGCCAGCCAGCCGCGCACGATGGGGTCGCGCCAGTCCAGACGGTGCCGGGCGCCGATGGCCAGCGTCACGCCCACGCCGACCAGCGCCAGCAGGCTGGTCAGCGTGTCGATTTCGCTCCAGCGGCCGGTGCCGTGAAAAATCAGCACGCTGAGATTCACCGCCATCAGCAGCGTCCACACGATGTAAATGCAGAGCGTTTGCGCGGTGACGCGACTGGGCGCTGCGCGATGCGACTGGAACGACAGCCGCATGTTGATCAGTAGAAAAATTGCCCAGAAGGCGAGCCAACTGATCGACACGCCCTCGGTGCTTTCCAGCATTTTCAGCGTCTGCCCGCCGCCAAAGGCGAGCCCACAGCTGAGCTGCACCACGAAGAGCGTGTCGGCAATCAGGCGCGCGCGGCGCGACGGCGCGGGGGGCGGTGTATTCATGAGGCTGGCCGGCACCGCGCCCGCCGCCAGCGGCGAGCGCGGGGCGAAACGGGACTAGATCAGCGGAATGACGTCGCGGGCAAACTCCCGCGCAATTTCCCGCAGGTGCATCATCGGCGGCAGCAGGCTGACTTCCTTCAGTCCGGCGCGACCGGCGGCGCGGATTTTCTCCGCCACTTCCGAGGCCCCGCCGGTGATGCAGGTGCCTTCGATCATTTCCGGCGTGAGCAGCGGACGTTCCACCGACGGGTAGTAGCTGCAATGGCCTTCGTGCAGCAGCTGGTGGTGTTTTTCTTCCGGCAGCGGAATGTGCTTCACGCGTTCCAGATACTGGTCCCAGACGTTTTTCATGTAGGACGGAATGACGCTGTCGTCCTTGGTGTAGCGCCAGACTTCGTAAACAAAGTGCAGCGCCGTGACCACCCAGGAACCGGCGGCTTCAATCACGCGCGGCGACCGCAGGGTTTCGCCCGGCCGGACCACGACCGCGTGACACAGCGAGGTCGTGTGGAAATGATCGTCCAGCGTGCGACCCACTTTCTCGGCGCCGGCGCGGACCAGATCGAGGTTGGCCTTCATCACCTCCGGCTGCTCGTTGAAGATGGAGATCAGCCCATCGCCATAGGCACCCGCCGCGCGCAGCGCCAGCGGGCCGTTGGCAGCGACGTAAATCGGGATGTGGTCGAAGGTGTTGCGCACGCCGCTGGCGTGGTTCTGCCAGGCGATTTCGGTGGTTTTGTCGCGATAGGTGTAGTCGACGTTTTCACCTTTGAGCATGGTGCGCACGACCCGCAGGTATTCGCGGAATTCTTTCACCGGCATCGGGTCCTGGCCCATCACGCGCATGGCGGTGTGGCCGGTGCCAATGCCGAGGAAGGTGCGGCCCGGCGCCAGCACGTTGATCGAGGCAATGGCGGCGGCTGTGGTCGGCGCGATGCGGGTACCGGTGATGGCGACGCCCGTGCCGATCTTGATCTTCGAGGTGCACTGGGCGGCGAGCGCCATGGTGGCGTAGCAGTCCGACCACATCATCTGGGTGTCGGGGAACCAGCAGGCATCAAAGCCCCAGTCCTCCAGATCCTTTGCGATGCGATAGTCCGAAATGCGCGTCTGTACGTGACAGCTGAACTTCATCTGATCTCTCCCTCTGTGTCGCTTGCTTGTGGTGGTGCCGGGCGTGTCACGCCGCCCAGTCGATGACGCCGGTGACCTGCCGTGCCTGGAGCCGCGGCATGACCTCTTTGGCAAACAGCCGCATGCTGCGCTCGGCTTCCGCGATTGGCATGCCGGCGTAGCTGAAGATGCCGATGTAGCCTTCGGCGCCAATGCGCGCCGCGTTTTTCACAATCGTGTCGTAGCACATCTCGGGCGTGCCCCAGACCTGCAGGCTCATGAAGTACTCGGTCGCCATGTCGACCCCGCCTTTCTGGATCTTGTTGGCGAACTGCCCGTAATACTCGTAGCCCTTCTGGCCTTTGAGATGGTCTTCGTGGAAGCGGTAGTGGTCGAGCACGGTCTGCCAGTAGCCGCCGATCCACTGTTTGGCGAGCGCGTAGGCGGTATCCCGATCCGGATGGCACATTGTCCAGCCCGCGATGATGGGCGCCGGCGGCGTGGTGCCGTGCAGGGCCTCGTAAACCTTGTTGTAGTCGGCGACTTCTTTTTCGACCTGATCCCAGGGCTTTTGCGGCACCACCAGCAGGCCGACGCCCAGCTTCGCCATGATGGCGACGGACTCGGGCGAGACGGCGGCGGCGTAGGTGCGGCCCTTGAAGGTCTTGAACGGGGCGGGGCGGATGTCGGCCCGCGGTTGCTGCACCAGCTCGCCCTGATACTCGCAGTAGCCCTGCTCCAGGCCGGCCAGCACGCATTCAGCAGATTCCACAAAGCGCTGACGCGAGTCGCCCATGTCTTGCCGGAAGGCGTCGAATTCGACGCGACCCGCGCCGCGCCCGAGGCCCAGGATCATGCGGCCATGCGAGAGATGATCGAGCACGGAGATTTGTTCGGTGATGCGGATCGGGTCGTGCCAGGGCAACACGATGACCATCGAACCCAGCTTGACCTTGCGCGTCCGCCCGGCCATGTAGCTCAGGAACTGGCAGGGATCGGGGCTCATGGTGTAGTCGGTGAAATGGTGTTCGACCGTCCATACCGAATCGAAGCCCAGCGGCTCGGCGAGTTCGGCCAGCCCGACGTCGTTCAGATAGACCTGGCGGTCGGTCAGCTGTTTGTGGGTGTTTTGAAAGATTACGGACATGCCGGTATGCATCAGGAGACTCCTTGCTGGCGTCAGGCTTTGCGTGTCCGGATTGTAACCACTGGCCTCGCGCTCGCCAGCGCTGCGCGGGCTCTTGCGTCCTCCATCTGAAGGAAAGATCCGCTCGCCTGCTTGCCTTGCTGCGCTTGCACATGGCTGCCTATACTCGAAGCCATCTCCACAGTTCGATGGCGAGGCGTGCATGCTTTATCAGCTCTACGAACTTAATCATGCTGCCATCGCCCCCTGGCGCACGTTCATCGAATGGAACCGCCTGCTGTTTGATCAGCCGTGGAATCCCTGGGCGCAGAGTCCGGGCTATCGCGCGCTGGCGGCAAGCTGGGATGTGTTTGAAAACCTCACCCGGCGCTACGCCAAACCCGCCTTCGGCATCCCCACCATTGACCTGCCCGGCCGTCGGGTGACGGTGACCGAAGAGGTGGTGCTGAAAAAATCCTTCTGCGATTTGCTGCATTTTCGGCGGGATGCCGACGCCTTGCCCGCCTCGCGCCAGCGCGACCCGCGGGTGCTGATCGTGGCGCCGCTGTCGGGCCATTACGCGACGCTGTTGCGTGGCACGGTGAAAGCGCTGCTGCCCGAGCACGATGTCTACATTACCGACTGGCACGATGCGCGCAGCGTGCCGGTGACCGAGGGCGGTTTTGACCTCGAAGACTATGTGGACTACGTCATCGAGTTTCTTCGCTTTCTGGGCCCTAACACCCACGTGGTGGCAGTGTGTCAGCCGGGGCCCGCGGTGATGGCGGCGACGTCCTTGCTCGCCGCCGACAAGGACCCGGCCGCGCCGTCCTCGATGGTCATCATGGGCAGCCCGATCGACACCCGCCGCAGCCCCACCCAGCCCAATCTGCTGGCCACCACGCGGCCGCTGTCGTGGTTCGAGAACAATGTGATTATGACCGTGCCCTTCCCGAATGCGGGTTTCATGCGCCGGGTCTATCCGGGCTTTCTGCAGCTCACGGGCTTCATGACCATGAACCTCGACCGCCATATGGACGCGCATAACAAGCTGTACAACAGCCTGGTGAAAGGCGACGGCGACTCGGTCGCCCAGCACCGGCAGTTCTACGACGAATACCTCGCCGTGCTGGACCTGAGCGCCGAGTACTACCTGCAGACCCTGAAAGTCGTGTTTCAGGAGCATCAACTGCCGAACGGCACCATGCGCCATCGGGGCCGCCTGATTGAGCCCAAAGCCATTACCCGCACCGCGCTGATGACGGTTGAAGGCGAGAACGACGACATCTCCGGCATTGGCCAGACGCAGGCCGCGCACGACCTGTGCGTCAACATCCCCGCCGCCAACCGGATTGACTACGTGCAGGCCGGCGTGGGGCACTACGGGGTCTTCAACGGGTCCCGCTTCCGGGCAGAAATTGCGCCGCGCATGCGCGACTTCATTCGCGGGCACGACCGGCCGTAGACTCGACGCGTGCGACCCGGGCATCATCGACCGGGGATCTCACAATAAGAATACGAACGCGGACCGCACCGCGGACGCGTCGGGGAGCAACTCACGATGAAAATGCGCAAGCTGGGCGCGCTC
>JALRCR010000117.1 GCA_023257255.1 Gammaproteobacteria bacterium
GGTTATTTACCGCAGAACCCGCAAATCCTGTGGCCGCTGACGGTGCGGGAGTTGGTGGCACTCGGTCGCCGTCCCCATGCGGGCCTCGTGTCGGCCGCGGCCGACGCGGCGGCGATCGACGCCGCGCTGGAAGCCTTCGAACTCGCCGGATTTGCCGCACGCCCGGCCCGCGCGCTGTCCGGCGGTGAACAGATGCGAGTTCATCTGGCGCGCCTGCACGCCGGCCAGCACGCGCTGCTGCTGGTCGACGAACCGACCGCCGCCCTCGACCCGCGCGCGCAACTGCAGGTGCTGACCGCGCTGCGCGCCCTCGCCGCCGCGGGTTGTGGCGTCTTGCTGGTCCTGCACGACCTGCCGCTCGCCGCGCGCTACTGTGACCGTCTGCTCGTGCTGGCCGACGGTCAAACCGTGGTCTGCGACTCGCCCGCCGTCGCGCTTAGCGATGCCCGTTTGGCTGCGGTGTTCGGGGTTCGGGGCATTTGGCAGCAGACAGCGCAGAACCCGCGCCTGCTTGGCATCACTACGCTTGAGCCCGCTTGAAGGAGCCCCCATGACGACTGCTCGCCCTCACCGTCTAATCAGCCTGCTGCCGGGCGCAACCGAACTCCTTTGCGCGCTGGGCCTGGAGAATCAACTGGTCGGGGTGTCTCACGAGTGTGACTTTCCACCGACGGTCAATCGCCTGCCGCGGGTCAGCGCCACGGCGATCCGGCACGAGGCCAGCAGTCTCGAGATCGACGCGGAGGTGCGGGCGGCGGTCGCCTCAGGCCTGCCGCTGTACCAGCTCGATCTGGCGCAGTTGCGGCAGCTCGCGCCCAGCCTGCTGATCAGCCAGTCACTGTGTGCGGTGTGCGGGGTGGACAGCGATACCGTGAGCGCCGCGCTATGCGCGGTGCCGGAGGCGGCGGAGCAGTTCAATTTCTCGCCGTCGCAACTGGACGATCTGTTCGCGGCAATCACCGAACTGGGGACGCTGCTCGGGGTCGCTGCGCAGGCTAGCACCCTGCGCCGCGCGCTCGAACGCCGCGTGGCGACGGTCGCCGAGCGCACGCGGACGCTGCGCGTGCCACGCCCACGAGTGGTTTTTCTGGAATGGCTGGCGCCCTTTTTTGCCGGCGGTCACTGGAATCCCGAACTGGTTGAACTGGCGGGCGGGACGCCGCTGCTGGGTGAGGCCGGCCAGAAATCCAGCGCCTTCGACTGGGCCGCGCTGGCAGCCGCCGACCCGGATGTGCTGTTCATCGCCTGCTGCGGCTTTTCGACCCCGCGCACGCTGCAGGAATTGCCCGCCCTCACCGCGCATCCTGCATGGCCGCACCTGCGGGCCGTGCGCGCGGGCCGGGTGTATGTGACCGATGGCAATGCCTACTTCAATCGTCCCGGGCCGCGTCTTGTCGACAGCCTGGACATTCTGGCCCATGCGCTACATCCGGCGGTTCATCCCCTGCCGGCTGGATTGCCCGCAGCCACGGCGATTGCCGACGGGGCGCCGTCTATCCTTATGCCGCATTGAACTAATTGCCTGACGCGGCTAGACGGATAATGCGCGCCTCGCAATTCGCTGCACGACACCCTCATGAGCAACCGCCAGGCCGCACCGACTCCCCGCCCTGCCGAACCCGCTAGCTTGCTGGGTGCCGCCGCAGACTTTCAGCACCTCGACCCGCATAGCATCGTGCGTCAGGCGCTGCGCTATGCGACGCGTCCGCTACTGTCGACCAACTTCCGCCCGCGCGCGGCGGCGCTGCTGCATCTCGTGACGCGAATCGTGCCGGACATCCCGGTGGTGTGGGTGGACAGTGGGTACAACACGCCGGCGACCTACCGCTTCGCTGAAGAAGTGACGCAGCGCCTTAATCTGAACCTGAAGGTCTACACCCCGCTGGTCAGCAGCGCGCGGCGCACGGCGGTGCTGGGCGGCGTGCCCGGACTGGACGACCCAGGGCACGAAGCCTTCACGCAGGAAGTAAAGCTGGAGCCTTTTGAGCGCGCGCTGCGCGAACTGGCGCCGGATCTCTGGTTCACCGGCATTCGCGCCGAACAGACCGACTTCCGCAAGACGCTGGGCGTGGTGTCGCGCGGGCCCTTCGGCACCACGCGGGTGGCGCCGTTCTTCGCGCTGACGGGGCTCGATCTGGAAGACTATCTCTACGAGCACGACCTGCCGGACAACGACGATTATTTCGATCCGACCAAGGTGTTGGAGCGCCGCGAGTGCGGGCTGCAGAATCTGGGCTCAGGGATCTGAGCCCAGTTTGAGGGTTTAGCTCAACCGGTGACTTTCACCGGAATCTTGCCGATTTTGGCCTGCCATTCGGCCGGTCCGGTCTTGTGCACCGAGGTACCTTCGGCGTCCACCGCCACCGTCACCGGCATGTCTTCAACGACAAACTCGTAGACCGCTTCCATGCCGAGGTCGGCGAAGGCCACCACGCGGGACTTGCGGATGGCTTTCGACACCAGATAGGCCGCGCCGCCCACCGCCATCAGGTAGACCGCGCGGTGCTTGCGGATAGATTCAATCGCAATCGGCCCGCGCTCGGCCTTGCCGATCATGCCGAGCAGACCGGTTTTCTCCAGCATCATGTCGGTGAACTTGTCCATACGGGTAGCGGTAGTCGGACCGGCCGGCCCCACCACTTCGTCGCGCACGGGGTCGACCGGGCCCACGTAATAGATGAAACGTCCCTTGAAATCGACCCCCTCGGGCAGCGCTTCGCCGCGGGCGAGGATCTCCTGAATCCGCTTATGCGCCGCATCCCGGCCGGTCAGCATTGCGCCGGACAGCAGCAGGGTTTCGCCCGGCTTCCAGGTGCGAATCTCTTCCGCCGTCACCGTGTCGAGATTGACGCGGCGCGCGCTGGCGCCAGCCGACCAGGTGACCTGCGGCCAGTCTTCGAGTTTCGGCACCGGCAGTTCGGCCGGGCCGGAACCATCCAGCACAAAATGCGCGTGGCGGGTCGCCGCGCAGTTGGGGATCATGGCGATGGGCTTGGAGGCGGCGTGGGTCGGGTAGTCGAGAATCTTCACGTCGAGCACCGTGGTGAGCCCGCCCAGACCCTGCGCGCCAATGCCGAGCGCATTCACTTTTTCGTACAGCTCGAGGCGGAGTTCCTCCAGCGGGGTGCCGGGGCCACGTGCGATGAGTTCCTGGATGTCGATGGGCTCCATCAGGGATTCTTTCGCCATCAGCATCGCCTTCTCAGCGGTGCCGCCAATGCCAATACCCAGCATGCCCGGCGGGCACCAGCCGGCGCCCATCAAAGGCACCGTGTTGAGCACCCAGTCGACGATGGAATCCGAGGGATTGAGCATCGCGAACTTGGATTTGTTCTCCGAACCGCCGCCCTTCGCCGCAACGGTGATTTCAACTTCGTCGCCGGGAACAATCTCGGTATGGATGACCGCTGGCGTGTTGTCACGGGTGTTAAGCCGCTTGCCGGCCGGATCCGCAACTATCGACGCGCGCAGCTTGTTGTCCGGGTTCAGGTATGCCTGCCGCACGCCTTCGTTGATCATGTCGGTCAGGCTGAGGGTGGCGTCCCAGCGCACGTTCATCCCGACTTTCACAAACACCGTTACGATCCCGGTGTCCTGGCACAGCGGACGATGGCCTTCGGCGCACATGCGGGAGTTGATCAGGATTTGCGCCATGGCGTCGCGCGCGGCGGGCGAGGCTTCGCGTTCGTAGGCCTTGGCGAGGTTCTGGATGTAGTCCAGCGGGTGGTAGTAGGAGATGTACTGCAGGGCGTCGGCGACGCTGCGGATAAGGTCGTCCTGGCGGATGGTGGTCACGGATCTCTCCTTACAAAAACAGGGCGCCTCAGGCGCCGATGCAAATCGGTTGCGGCTACGAGATGCGCAGCGCCTTATTCGCCGCCATCACGCAAGCCGCCCAGATGCCATGGTACCGGCCATCCCTGCGGTGACACCTCGGCAATGCCCTGACGGTCAAGGTCAGGGCAGGCTTAGCGGCGGCGCGGCCGCCGCTAAGCCTAGTCGTTCTTGGCGACGTGGACGATCAGCCCATCCATGGCATCCGTGATCTGTACCTGGCAGGTCAGCCGTGAAGACGGCTTGCGCTCGTTGGCCAGATCCAGCGTGGCGTCTTCAATGTCGTTGGGGCCACCGACCACCGTCGTCCAGGCGTCGTCGATGTAGGCATGACAGGTGCTGCACGCGCAGCTGCCGCCGCAAATCGCCAGCACCCCGGGCACGCCGGCGTTGATCGCGCCTTCCATGAGGGACAGCCCGCTGGCGACGTTGGTCTCGAAGGCTTTTCCATCGACGTCGATGTAAGTGATTTTCGGCATGTTCCCCGTTCCCCTGTCTTTATCTTTGGTGATGTCTGCGCTGCACGCGGCAACGCGATGTGCTTCGCCTCCAACCGGCTCAGGCCGGCGGCAGGCAGGTTTTCAAATCAAATGCCGGGTCGGCAGCCGCCTCGGGCGGTACCACGGCGCCGGTCTGCATCAGCTTGCGCGCCAGCATGTGTTCCGCCGGCCGGTTGATGCTGTCCACGCCAACCAGTGCGCCGGTCTTGAAGTAAAAGACCGAAAACGCGCCAGAGGCCGGTTCACCGCGGACTAGCGCGGCGTCGTGGTCTTGCGACAGCCCGACCATCTGCAGTTTGACGTCGTACTGGTCGGACCAGAACCAAGGCAGATCTTGATACGGCACCGAGTGTCCAAGCAGGCTGGCCGCCGCAATCTTGCCCTGATCGACTGCGTTCTGGACCGACTCAAGCCGGTGCGCAGCGGCGAAGCGCCGATTGATATGCCAGGTGCAGTCACCGGCCGCCACGATGCGCGGGTCGCTCGTGCGCGCGTATTCGTCGACCACGATGCCACTGCGGCATTCAAGGCCGGCGGCAACGGCGAGTTCCTGATTGGGCAACACGCCAATGCCGGCGACCAGCAGGTCGGCCTGGATGCTGCTGCCGTCGGCGAGGCTGGCGGTGAAACTGCCGTCAGCCTGTGCCGTAATCGACGCTAGGCCCACCCCAAAGCGGAATTCAACGCCGCGCGCCCGATGAAGACTCGCAAAATGATCCGAGACCACCGGCGCTACCGCGCGGGCCATTAGACGGTCCAGCGCTTCTACCACGGTGACCTGCTTGCCGGCAGCGCGCGCCGTCGCGGCCACTTCAAGTCCGATAAAGCCGCCACCCACCACCAGTACGCGCGCGGCCGCCGGCAGGCGCTCGCGCAGACGTCTGGCGTCGTCCAGACCGCGCAGGTAGCACACGGCTGGATGGTCGGCACCTGGCACCGGCAAAGGCCGTACGCGGGTGCCGGTGGTCAATGCAAGGCCCTCGTAGGGCAGGCGCTCGCCGCTGGCCAGGACCACCTCGCGCGCCTCGCGATCGAGGGCGGTCACGCGGGTCTGTGGGCGAAACTCAATCTGCTGCTTCTCCAGCTGTTCGAGCGGGCGAAAGTACAGCCGCTCGTCGGCCATCTGGTCGGCGAGATATTTCTTCGACAAGGGGGGACGCTGGTACGGCGGGAAGGACTCATCCCCGATCAGCACCAGCCGACCTTCGTAAGCGCCGCGGCGCAGGCTTTCCGCAATCTGCAGGCCGGCCTGGCCGGCCCCGACAATCACAATGCTCATGGCTGCTCGTACGTGCGCCGGGCAGGCCTAGCTTTGGCGCTCGGGCAGATTCACGGTGAGCCCGTCCAGCGCCGCGCTGACCTGAATCTGGCAGCTCAGGCGGGACTGCGCGGTCCGCGGCACGGCGGTGCATTCGAGCAGGTCGTTTTCCGCCGGGCCGATGGCCGGCACGCGGGCCGCCCATTCCGGTGGCACCAGCACGTGGCAGGTGGCGCAGGCGCAGCCACCGCCGCATTCGGCCGTGATGCCGTCGACGCCGTTCTGCACGGCGGCCTCCATCAAGGTCCAGCCGGCGGGCACTTCCACCGTGCGGCTATCGCCGGTGAACTGGACGAAGGTGACTTTCGGCATGGCGCTCCCCTTACATATTCGGATAGTTGGGACCGCCGCCGCCCTCGGGCGTCACCCAGTTGATGTTCTGGGACGGGTCCTTGATGTCGCAGGTTTTGCAATGGACGCAGTTCTGCGCGTTGATTTGCAACTGGCGACCCGTGCCCTCGCCCACGTACTCGTAGACGCCGGCCGGGCAGTAACGCTGCTCCGGGCCTTCGTAAACCGGCAGGTTGAGCCGGGTCGGCACGCTCGCGTCGCGCAGCGTGAGGTGGCAGGGCTGGTCTTCCTCATGATTGGTGTTCGACAGGAACACCGAAGACAGGCGGTCGAAAGTCAGCACCCCGTCGGGTTTCGGATACTCGATGCGCGGGCACTGCGCGGCCGGCTTCAGCGACTCATGGTCCGGGTGATGATGAAAAGTCCACGGCGCCTTGCCGCGGAACAGGTAGGTATCGACCGCCGAGTAGGCGACGGCAGGCCACAGTCCCCAATGGAACGACGGCTTGATGTTGCGCACCCGGTAGAGTTCGTCCCACAGCCAGGTGTTGCGCAAGCGATGCGGGTAGTCGACCGCCTCGTTGCCCGCAGTCTCGCCCGCGGCCAGCAGCTCGAAGACCGCTTCGGCGGCGGTCATGCCGGACTTCATGGCCGTGTGGCTGCCCTTGATTTTGGGCAGGTTGAGGAAGCCCGCGGTGTCGCCAATCAGCACGCCGCCGGGGAAGCTCAGCTTCGGGATGGACTGGAAGCCACCGGCGCTGATAGCGCGCGCGCCATAGGACACCCGCCGCGCGCCGGCAAAGGTCTCACGGACCGCAGGGTGCGTCTTGAAGCGCTGCATTTCCTCGAACGGGCTGATCCAGGGATTGCTGTAGTTCAGCCCCACCACGAAACCAATCGATACCAGATTGCCTTCGAGGTGGTATTCCCAGGAGCCGCCGTAGGTCTGGGTGTTCATCGGCCAGCCAATGGTGTGGGTGACCTGCCCAAGATGATGATGCTCGGGTTTGACTTCCCAGAGCTCCTTGATACCGATGCCATAGACCTGCGGGTCGACACCGTCGCGCAGCTTGTAACGCTCGAAGAGTTGCTTGGTCAGCGAGCCGCGGCAGCCTTCGGCAAAAATGGTCTGCCGCGCATGGAGTTCCATGCCGGGCGCAAAGTTGGGGCCTTCCGAGCCGTCTTTCGACCGTCCCATGTCCCCGGTTGCCACGCCCTTGACCGAGCCATCGTCGTTGAACAGCACCTCAGCTGCGGCAAAGCCCGGGTAAATGTCAACGCCCAGGCCTTCCGCCTGCGTGCCCAACCAGCGGCAGACATTGCCGAGGCTCACAATGTAGTTGCCGTGATTTTCCATCTGCGGCGGCGTGGGCAGCCGCACGGCGCGGGATTCGGTCAGGAACATAAAGCGGTCATCCTTGACCGCCGTATTGAGCGGCGCACCCAGCGCCGCCCAGTCGGGCAGGAGTTCATTCAGCGCGCGCGGTTCCATGACCGCGCCAGACAGAATGTGGGCGCCGATTTCGGAGCCTTTCTCGATCAGACAAACGCTGAGGTCCTGCCCGCGTTCGGCCGCCAGTTGCCGTAACCGGATCGCGCAAGCGAGCCCCGAAGGCCCGCCGCCCACGATCACGACATCGAACTCCATTGACTCTCGTTCCATTGCTCCGCTCTCCCGCCCAGGCCGATTGACTTACTTTGCCAGCGCTTCACACAGGGCCGGGACTTCCTTGAACAGGTCGCCCACCAGCCCGTAGTCCGCCACCTGGAAAATCGGCGCTTCCTCGTCCTTGTTTATCGCGACGATGACCTTGCTGTCTTTCATGCCCGCGAGATGCTGGATTGCGCCGGAAATACCGACCGCCACATACAGGGTCGGCGCGACGCACTTGCCGGTCTGGCCGACCTGGTAGTCGTTCGGCACATAGCCGGCATCGACCGCGGCGCGGGAGGCACCGACCGCGGCGCCGAGCAGATCCGCCAGCTTTTCGATAATCGCGAAGTTCTCCGCACTGCCCACCCCACGACCACCGGACACGATGATATCGGCGGCGGCCAGTTCCGGCCGCGAGGACTTGGTCAGTTCCTCGCTCACGAACATGGACAGGCCGGCGTCAGCCTGCACGGCGATGTTTTCGATGCTGCCGGTGCCGCCGGTCGCGGCAATGGCATCGAAGCCGGTGGTGCGGACCGTAATCGCCTTGATGCGGTCGGTGGACTGCACGGTCGCCAGCACGTTGCCGGCATAGATCGGGCGCACGAAGGTGTCGTCGCTGACCACGCCAATGATGTCGGACAACTGCGCGACGTCGAGCATGGCGGCGATGCGCGGCATGGCGTTCTTGCCATTGGCGGTCGAGGCCGTCAGCAGGTGGCTATAGCCGCCGGCGATGCTCACCACCAGCGGTGCAAGGTTTTCGGCCAGCGCGTGGGCGTACTGGGCGGCGTCGGCCACCAGCACTTTGCCCACACCGGCAATCGCCGCGGCTTGCGTCGCCACCGCGCCACAGTTGTGGCCGGCGACCAGCACGTCGAAACCGCCGGACAGGCGGGCCGCAGCGGCCGCCGCGTTGAGGGTGGCGGCATTAAGGGTTTGGTTGTTGTGTTCGGCAATGACTAGAGCGGTCATGTTCAGATTACCTTCGCTTCGTTACGCAGCTTGGCGACCAGTTCCTGCACGTCGGCCACCTTCACGCCACCGGCGCGTGCCGGCGGTTCGGCCACTTTCAGCAGCTTGAGGCGCGGCGTGATGTCTACGCCCAGTTCGGCCGGGGTCAGGGTGTCGAGCGGCTTTTTCTTGGCCTTCATGATGTTCGGCAACTTGACGTAGCGGGGCTCGTTGAGCCGCAGGTCAGCGGTGACCACAGCCGGCATTTTCAGCTTGATGGACTGCAAACCGCCGTCGACTTCGCGCTTGACCGCGAGGCTGTCGCCTTCTGGTGCGACGTTGCAGGCGAAGGTGCCCTGCGCCCAGCCCAGCAAGCCCGCCAGCATCTGGCCGGTCTGGTTGGAGTCGTCGTCGATTGCCTGCTTGCCCAGAATCACCATACCGGGCTGCTCGCGGTCCACGATGGCCTTGAGCAATTTGGCGACGGCCAGCGGCTGGACTTCGTCGTCGGTCTGCACCAGCACGCCACGGTCGGCGCCCATGGCCATCGCGGTGCGCAGGGTTTCCTGGCTGGCGGCGGGGCCAATCGACACCGCGACAATTTCACCGGCCTTGCCGGCCTCTTGCAGACGGATAGCTTCTTCTACAGCGATTTCGTCGAAGGGGTTCATAGCCATTTTCACATTGGCCAATTCGACCCCCGAGCCATCGGCCTTGGGCCGGGCTTTGACGTTGTAGTCGATGGCGCGCTTCACGGCGACCAGAATCTTCATTTCATCCTCCAGAGGCTGGTTCAGAGCCGACCCGGCTGCGCGAGTGTCGCAGATCGGGTCAGTCGACCGGGCCGTGCATACGGTTGGCAAAAAGAGCGCGCATGGTAGCAAATAGCGCCTTGATCGAACTAGGTGATGCAGCGCACTATCCGGCCGCCATCTAGCACCCGTAACGCGCGGTCGGCGCCTGCTGGCGCCGCACCGGTCGCTTCCCAGCCCTACGGCGATGGCCGCAGGCGGGATCAGTGAAGAACCTTCGGAGACTCGCCCATGAACAAACCCCTCACCCAGGACGGCAGCAAACCCAAGGCCACCGCTGAAGGCCAGTTTCAGTGGCAGGACCCCCTGCTGCTCTCGGCCCAATTGAGTGAAGACGAGCGCCTGATTTCGCAGGCCGCGCGCACCTTCTGTCAGGAACGCCTGCAGCCGGTGGTGCGCGACATGCATCGGCACGAATCTTTCGATCCCGCGCTGATGAACGAATTCGGCGAGATGGGCTTCCTCGGCTGCACGATTCCCGAACAGTACGGCGGGGCGGGCATGAGCTACGTGGCCTACGGGCTGATTGCGCGTGAAGTCGAGCACGTCGATTCCGGCTTTCGCTCCGCGATGAGCGTGCAATCAAGCCTGGTCATGCATCCCATCTACGCCTTCGGCAGCGAAGAGCAGCGCATGAAATACCTGCCGAAACTGGCCACCGGTGAATGGATCGGCTGTTTCGGGCTGACCGAGCCCGACCACGGCTCTGATCCGGGCGGCATGAAAACCCGCGCGCGCAGCGTGCCCGGCGGCTATGAGCTGACCGGCAACAAGATGTGGATTACCAACTCGCCGCTCGCCACCGTGTTTGTGGTGTGGGCCAAAACCGATGACGGCGTAATTCGCGGGTTCATTCTGGAGAAAGGCATGCCCGGCCTCTCGGCGCCGAAGATTGAGGGCAAGTTCTCGCTCCGAGCGTCGACCACCGGCGAAATCGTTATGGATAAAGTCCCGGTGCCGGCTTCGCAGATGCTGCCCAACGTGCAGGGCCTGCGCGGTCCGTTCAGTTGCCTCAACCGCGCGCGCTACGGCATTTCCTGGGGCGCGATGGGCGCCGCCGAGTT
>JALRCR010000118.1 GCA_023257255.1 Gammaproteobacteria bacterium
AACGCCGCGCCCGTGCCCGGCGAGAAGCCGCGGATGCGGCCGTGGTAGACGACGTCGTCGCCGTACAGGTCGGACACCAGTTCGACCGGCTGCCCGATGCGCATGTGCTGCAGCTGCACTTCCTTGAAGTTGGCGTCGACCCACACGTGCGCCAGCGTCACCAGCGACAACAAGGGCGTGCCCGGCTGCACGCGCTGCCCGACCTGGACGGTCCGCCGCACCACCTGACCGGTCACCGGCGCCGCGATCTGGCAGCGCGCGAGATTCACATAGGCTTCGCGCACGCGGGCCGCCGCCTGCGCCACGCTGGGGTGGGCCTCGATGCTGGTGCCCTCGGTCATCGCCTGATTGGCCGACAGCCGCTCCTGCGCGGCATGCACGCCGGACTGGGCGGCGGTCACCATGGCCTGGGCGGCGGCGAGCGCGATTTCGGCGTGCTTCAGCTCTTCCTTGCCCACCGCGCCGCTGACGACCAGCGCCTTGCGGGTGGCGAGATCGTCTTCGGCCTTGCGCCGCTGGGTGTCGGCCTGCGCCAGGTCGGCCTGCCGGACCGCCACATCGGCGCGGAGCGTGTCGTTGTTGGCAAACACCGTGCGGATCTCGCGCACCGTGTGGGCGAGCTGCGCCTCGGCGGCATCCAGCGCGATGCGGGCGTCGGCATCATCCAGTGCCACCAGCGGCTGGGCGGCGGCGACGTGGTCGGTATCGCGCACGGTCACCTCCCGCACAATGCCCGTGATCTGCGGCGTTACCGGCACCACGTTGGCGGCGACGTAGGCGTCGTCGGTGCTCTCGAAATGGCGCGAAACAAACCAGTAGTAGCCCGTGCTGGCCAAGCCGCCCAACAGCAACAGCAGGGCGAAGACACCCAGCAGGGAACGGCGACGGGCGCCGCGCAAAGAAGGCGAGGAAGGCTCGGTCATGGACTAGTCCTGTGCGTGCTGCGCGACCGTAACGGGGGCTTCAAAGCCACCGCCGAGCGCGCGTTTCAAGTCGACATCAAGTTCGCAGGCGCGCGCCGCCAGCAGCACGCCGGCGCGCCGCGCGTCCAGCACGTCGCTTTCGGTGGCGAGCACCGTGAGGTAGCCGGTCAGCCCGGCCTGAAAGCGTTGCAGCGCGAGGTCGTAGGCGCTCTCGGCTGCGGCAGCGGCTTCGCGCTGCGCCGCCTGCCGTTCGGCCAGCGCCCGAATCGAGACCACGCTGTGCACGACATCCTGCAAGGCCGCGAGCAAGGCCCCGTTGTAGTCGGCGATGGCGAGATCAAGCTGCGCGTTGACGAACTTGAGCCTGGCCCGCAGCCGACCGGCGTCAAAAATGGGCAGGCGCACCGCCGGCCCGAGGCCGTAGACCTGCGAGCCTTCCTGCAACAGCGCGTCCAGGCCGAGCGCACTGAAGCCGGCGAAGGCGACCAGATTAACGCTGGGATAAAACTCGGCGCGCGCCGCATCGGTGGCATAACCCAGCGACTCCACGCGCTGACGCGCGGCGACGATTTCCGGCCGGCGGGCGATCAGCCCGGACGGCAGCAGCGGCGGCAAGCTCGCGAGGCCTGCGCCCTTCAGCGCCGGCTTCAGCTTGGCGGTGGTTTCCAGCGACACCACCGCCAGTTTGGCCAGCACGCTGCGCAACAGCGCAATGCGTTCATCGACCGCGGCCAGTTCACCCACGGCGGCGGGAATCGCGCCCTCGGCCTGTCGTTCTTCGACCTTCGAATCCAGCCCCTCGGCGACCCGCGCCCGCACCAGCGCCAGAATGCGCTGGCGCTGAGCAAGGGTGGCGTCAATGACCTCGCGCTCGGCCAGCGCTTCGCCCAGTGCAAACCAGCTGCGGGCGACCGCCGAGGCTAGCCCCACGCGCGCGGTGTACAGGTCGGTCTCCATCGACGCGGCCTGCACCTCCACCGACTTGGCGATGGCGGCGTTCTTGCCGAATAAATCCAGCTCGTAAGTGAAATCCAGCGCAAAGCGGTTATCGCTGCGGTGTTCGCCCGCCACCGCACGCGGGGCGAGGCCGTACTCCGCATAGCGCTGGATGGTCGATTTGAAGTTGAGATCCACTTCCGGAAAGCTGCGGGCGGTCGCAAATTCGCTGCCCGCCTGCGCCAGCCGGAGCCGCGCCCGCGCGCGTTCAATATCCGGGCTGTCGGCAAGGGCGTGGTCGATCAACTGATCGAGTTCGGGGGCGCCATAGGCCAACCACCAGCGGTCGGTGGGCCACACGGTCGGCGCGGTCTCTGCAGGGCCGGCGGGCAGTGCTTTAAGCGCGCCCTGATGTTCGATGCCGGCGGAACTGACGCAGGCGCCAAGCGCAGCGGCCAGTGCGCCCAGCAGCAGGCTGCGTGCAAGAACACGCCGCAGGATGCCGTCAATACTCATGGGGTGTCGGTTCCGGCCTGGGCGCTGCCGTTGTCGATCATCCGTGAGAGGAAACGCTTGAGTTGCCGGACTTCGCGATCGCTGAAGCCGGCCAGATGCAGGTTGAGTACCTCGGCGATCGCGAACGGCACCAGACCAATCGCATGTTTGCCTTCGGCGGTCAGCGCGAGATGCACCAGCCGCCGGTCGTGGGTGCTGCGGCGGCGCTGAACCAGTCCCTTGCGCTCGAGCCGGTCGATCATGCGGGTCACCGCGCCGGTGTCGATGTCGAGCGCACGGGCCAGCGCGGCGGCGGTATCGCCTTTACCCTGCGCGATTAGCAGCAGCGGTCCCCACTGCAGGGCGGTGAGGTCGAGGCTTTGCACCCGCCGTTCCATATGCCGCTGCAAGGACGCGTGCAGGCGTCGAACGAGATAGCCGTAGGAGTCGTCAACCGCATAGGTCTCGCCGGTGTAATAGGCGATCGGCCGGCTGGCGCCGGTGCGCGGCGAGCGTTTGCGAGCGGGCGTGTTGGGGTCTGCTGGTGGCATGGGCGGGATTGTTCCTGCCTAAGCAGTGATTGTCAAAGCAGTGGCAGGCTGGGCAGGTGTTGCGCCGGGCAGATGACACTCCGTCAGCCGAGGGCGTAAAGTCGCCCGGCCTGCCGAGTTCCGCGCGTGGGCAGACGCTCGTTCCAAACCCGGAGGTCCCGCATGGCCAACGATCCTTTTGCCAGTTTCAAGGCTGCCCAGCGTGAAGGCTGGGCGCTCTTCGCGCCGCTCGAAACCCTGACCACGCCGCCCGCCGGGGCGCTGGTTGCATTTGCCGGTGTGAAGCCGGGACAGGCGGTGCTGGATGTCGCCTGCGGCACCGGCGTGGTGGCGGTGACCGCCGCCCGCGCCGGCGCGCAGGTCAAGGCGCTCGATCTGGCGCCCGCCCTGCTCGCCCGGGCGCGCCAGAATGCCGAGGTCGCCGGCGTTGCGATTGAGTTCACGGAAGGTGACGTCGAAGCCCTGCCCTACCCGGACGCGAGCTTCGACGTGGTGCTGAGCCAGTTCGGCCACATGTTCGGCCCGCGGCCGGCGGTGACCGTGGCCGAGATGCTGCGGGTGCTGAAGCCCGGCGGGCGAATCGCCTTCAACACCTGGCCGCCGGAGCTTTTCACGGGGCTGATGTTCGCGCTGGTTTCGCGCTATGTGGCGCCGCCGCCGGACGTGCCGCCCACAGTCTTGTGGGGCGACCCCTCGGTGGTACGGGAGCGCTTGGGCGATGCGGTTGAGGCACTCGAGTTTGACCGCGAGATCATGCTGACGCCCTGCCTCAGCCCGCAGCACTACCGCGCCACTATCGAAGGCACGGCAGCGCCCTTGCTAAAGCTGGTGCAAAGCCTGAGCGGCGAGCCGGCGAAGCTCGCCCAGTTCCGGGCGGAACTGGAAGCGCTGATTGCCCGCTTCACCAAACAGAACGTGCTGCTTCAGCATTTTCTGCAGACGCGCGCGATCAAGCGCTGAGGCCGCCAAGCGTCCGCCGGGCGGCCCCCGGCGGCGCTTACCAGGGCTCGCTTTTCGAGCGCAAATCGAGCTCAAAACTCCAGGCCCGCGCCGGCTGCTGGTGCAGAAACCAGTAGGCGTCGGCCAGCCCGTTCAGATCAATCAGCCGCTCGCCCGCTTCTTCGGCGAAAGACGGAAAGCGCTTGCGCAGCGTTTCGCCGTCGATGCCGCCATCCACCACCACGTGCGCGACATGCAGGCCGTCGGGGCCACATTCCTTGGCCAGTGCCTGTGCCAGCAGGCGTAGCCCGCCTTTCGCGGCGTTGAAGGCACCGAAACCGGCGCGACCACGCAGCGAAGCGCTGGCGCCGGTAAAAATCAGCGTGCCGCCACCGGGCAGCATCCGCCGCGCCGCTTCCCGACCAAATAAAAAGCCGCCGAAGCAGCCCGTACGCCAGGCCGCTTCGAAATAGTCGGCCTCCATCTCGGTCAGGCGTCCGGGCGTGTTGTTGCCGGCGTTGTAAACCGCGAGTTCCGGCGTGCCGCGCGCCGTCACCTGATCGAACAAGGCCTGCACGGCGTCTTCGCGGGTGACGTCGGTGACGACCGCCTCGGCGCTCCCGCCGGCGCGCTCGATGGACTCGACCACCGCCGCCAGTCGGCTCGCGGTGCGCCCGGCGACCGTCACGTGCAAGCCCTCACGCGCTGCCCGTTGGGCCACCGCCGCGCCCAGGCCGTTCACCGCACCCACGCCGATCACAACGGCGGTCCTCTGTTTAGACATCTGTCGACTCCTCAAGAAAAATCCGGCCATGGCGGGCTGTCACAAACGTGCAACCTCTTCGTCATGGTAGAACAACACGCGCGGCTCAGGCTTGCGGTGTGATTGACCTCCTCGCCAGCCCGCTCTCTTGCACCCTGCCGGCGCCGCATACGCGTCAGCGCGTACCCGCTTCAGGTCGCGAATCGCCATGCGCATAGCCCTCGTCACCGACGCCTGGCAGCCGCAGGTCAACGGCGTGGTGCGCACGCTGAACACCACGCTGCAGCATCTGACGCTGGCAGGCCACACGGTGACGGCGGTCACGCCGCTCGATTTCAAAACCATGCCCTGCCCGACCTATCCGGATATCCGGCTGGCGCTGTGGCCGGGGCGCGGGGTGGCGCGTCGGCTTGAGGCGTTCGCGCCCGAGGCCATTCACATCGCGACCGAAGGCCCTCTGGGACTGGCCGCGCGCCGTTACTGTCTGCGCCACGGCCTGCCCTTCACGACGTCTTTCCACACGCAGTTTCCCGAATACATCCGGCTGCGCGCGCCCGTTCCGGTGGCCTGGACCTACGCGCTTCTGCGTCGCTTTCACGCGCCGGCGGTGCGCACCATGGTGCCGACGCCCGGCCAGCGCGACAAACTTCTCGCGCGCGGCTTCGAGAATCTCCGCCTGTGGTCGCGCGGCGTGGATACGACGATCTTCAATCCTGATGACCCCGTGCATTACGACCTGCCACGACCCATCGCGATTTACATGGGGCGCGTGGCGGTGGAAAAGAACATCGAGGCGTTTCTCGATTTACCGCTGGTCGGCAGCAAATTGGTCATCGGCGACGGGCCGGATCTGGAACGGCTGCGCGCGCGCTATCCGGGCTGTCATTTCACAGGCCCCAAGTTTGGCCGGGAACTGGCGCGGCATCTGGCCGGCGGTGACGTATTCGTCTTTCCCAGCCGCACGGATACCTTCGGGCTTGTGTTGCTCGAGGCCATGGCCTGCGGGCTGCCGGTGGCGGCCTTCCCCGTCCAAGGGCCGGTCGACGTCGTAACGCAGGGTGAAACCGGTGTGCTGTCCGAAGACCTTGGCGCGGCGGTGAAGCAAGCGCTGGGGCTGTCGCGCGAAGCCTGTATGGCGCTGGCGCGAGGCTATTCCTGGACGCGCTGCACGGCAGATTTTGCCTCATATCTGGCGCCGTTTGACGCGCCCCACAGCCCCGTCCGCGACGCCAGCGCGCTGGTCCCCGAGCGAACCGCATAGGGCGCCAGCCGCGCGGCCAGCGCGGCCGCCATGCTCGACGGCTCGTCGTAAATCTGCGCCGCCGGCACCTCGCCCTTCACTTCCAGCCGCTCGCGCGTATCAAAGCCGTAGCTCGCCATCAGGCACTCGTAGCCCGCCGCCACCCCGGCCGTGTAGTCCCCCACCTCGTCGGCCGCCAGCAGGTTTTCGACGTAACGCGTGCTGCGCATACCGGCCAGCACCTCGCCCTTTTTCACCCCTACCGGCAGCGGAATCACAAAATCGAGATGCGCTTCCTGCACACCGCTGCGCGCCAGCACGGCGCGGATCACGGGCCCGGGGTTGATCGCGTAGTTGCGGCTCAACACGCCGCAGTGAATCTGCGGATTGGCGATCATCTCGTTCAGTAGCGGCACGTACTCCGCGTGGACGGCTGCCGACTCGGCGTAGTACTCGGTCAAGCGCTCGCGCAGACGGCGAGTCTTTGGCAGCGAGAAACCGACCAGATTGTTCAGCAACTCGCGGCCGCCACCGAGGTACTTGAGAAACTTGCGACGGTTCTTGAAGCGTAGCTCGTCGCCCACATCCAGGCCGAAGCTCGCCATGGTGTCGCGCAGGATGGCGTAGGAATTCACCAGAAAGCCGTCGAAATCGAGCACCATCAACAAGCGTTTTTTCATGCGGGCGGTCTCTGCGTCAGATGGGCGTAAATGCTCCTTGGTCGGTGTTGCATGGCCGTGACAGCGCAGGGACTTTGCCGTCACGCCGGCGACGCATCCCCGTCACGCCGATGTCACGCAAAAGCCCTAGCGTTGCCCCCCGAAGTGACCGCGCGGCGGCACGCGAGAGAGGAGCGCAGACCGGTGACGCCGTTGACTGTTCGCGACCGCATTGATCAATCGGTCTTCAACGCGATCTACTCGCGATCGCTGGTCTACAACACCTGCTGGGAAGATCCGGCAGTCGATCGCCAGGCACTGGCCCTGACGCCGGACGACACGATGCTGGTGATCACCAGCGCCGGCTGCAACGTGCTGGACTACGCGCTGACCGGCGTGCGCAAGATTTTTGCGGTGGATGCCAACCCCCGGCAGAACGCGCTGCTGGAGCTGAAAATGGCCGGCATCCGGCGCCTCGCGCATCGCGACTTCTTCCGCATTTTTGGCGACGGCCATCATCCCGAGTTCAACAGCATCTACCACGAGTTGCTGCGCCCGGTGCTCTCGCCCGCCGCACGCGCGTGCTGGGATACGCGCACGGCGTGGTTTTCCGGGCAGCACGGCGGTTTTTACTTTCACGGGCTGTCGGGCATCGTCGCGCGTCTCTTTCGCGGCTATCTGCGCCTGCGTCCCACTCTGGCCCGTCACATTGACGAACTGTTTGAGGCGTCGACGCTGGACACCCAGCGCGAGATCTACGACGCACGCATCGCGCCGCGCCTGTGGACTCGCCCGGTCAACTGGGCCCTGTCGCGGCAGCTGACGCTGTCCTTGCTCGGCGTGCCGCATCCCCAACGGCGCGAAGTGGTGGCGCAGCACAGCGCGGGCGTCGCTGGATTTGTGCGGGATTCGCTGGATTTTCTGGCGCATCACCTGCCGTTTCGCGACAACTATTTCTACGCCGTTTATGTGCAGGGCCGCTATCGACCCGACTGCTGCCCGGAATACCTGAAGCCCGCCCAGTTTGCGCGCCTCAAAGCCGGGCTGGTCGATAGCATCGAGCCGCATACCTGTACGGTGACTGCGTTCCTCGAGTCCAACCCCACGCCCATCTCACGCTTTGTGCTGCTCGATCATATGGACTGGATGAGCTCCTACCTGCCGCAGGCGCTGGCCGAAGAGTGGGCGGCCATTTTTTCGCGAGCCACACCCGAGGCGCGGATTATCTTCCGTAGCGCACACGCCGAGCCCCGCTATCTGGCGAACATCCAGCTGCCGCACAACGGGCCGGCCGTGCGCGACCTGCTGCGCTTCGACCCGCTCCGTGCGCGCGCGCTGACGCGGCAGGATCGGGTGCATACCTATGCCGGCTTCCATATCGCCGACGTGGCCGTGTGAATGCAGGGATTCGCTGATCTCCGCGTGCTCTGGCAGCTGCTGCGCGGCATGCCCGCCACCGGCAGCCACGCCGAGCGTCTGCAGCGCTTCTATGCGCCGCAGGCCGCGCGCTACGACCGCGTGCGCGAACGCCTGCTGCACGGCCGGCAGGCGCTGCTTGCGGCGCTCGACTTCCAGCCCGGTGAGACGGTGGCCGAACTGGGCGCCGGCACCGGCTGCAACGTGCAGTGGTACGCCGGGCGCCGCGCGAGCCTCAGGCAGCTGACGCTGGTCGACCTCTGCCCGGCGCTGCTCACGCAGGCGCGGACGCGCGCGGCGGACTGGGCCAATACCCGCGTGATCGAGGCCGACGTCACGCAGTGGCAGCCCGCAGCACCGCTGGACAAGCTCTATTTCTCCTATGCGCTGACCATGATCCCGGCCTGGGCGGCAGCGATCGACAACGCCATCGCCATGCTGAAGCCCGGCGGGCTGCTCGGCGTGGTGGATTTTTATGTGTCTGAAGCCGCGCCCGCCGCCGGCCTGTGTCGGCATCCGGCCTGGCAGCGCTGGCTGTGGCCGAAATGGTTTGCGCATGACGGCGTACACCTCTCGCCCGCCCATCTGCCGTATCTGCGCGCGCGTCTGGCGCCCGTGCTGTTGACCGAAGGGCGCGGCGGCCTGCCGTGGCTGCCGGGCCTGACCGTGCCGTATTACGTCTTCGTGGGCCGCAAACCGGACGCGCCCTGATGCAACGCGTGCGGGCGATTTTTCTGTCGGATATTCACCTCGGCACCCGCGCCTGTCAGGCCGGCCGCTTGCTGGCCTTTCTGCGCGAGCACGAGGCGGAGCAGATTTATCTGGTGGGCGACATCGTCGACTTCTGGTCGATGAAGCGCGGCGTCGCCTGGTCGGCCGAACAGAACACCTTTGTGCAGAAAATGCTGAAACGCGCCCGCCACGGGGTGGATGTGATCCTGGTGCCGGGCAATCACGACGAACTGCTGCGCGAGCACGTCGGGCTGTCCTTCGGCAACATCCGGCTGGAGACCGAGACCGTCCACATCGCCGCCGATGGCCGGCGCTATCTGGTGCTCCACGGGGACGTGTTCGACGACGCCACGCGCTATTCGCGCCTGCTCAAAGCACTGGGCGACCATGGCTACGAATTCATGATGTGGCTACAGGGCATGCTGTGCGGCGTGCGCCAACGACTGGGGCTGGCGCGGCACTGGTCGCTGGCGGCCTACGTGAAGCAGCACATCGGCAGCGCGCTGCGGTTCATCGCCGAGTTCGAGTCGCTGGCCGTCGCGCATGCCGCCGAGCGCGGCTTTGACGGCATCATTTGCGGCCACATCCACGCCGCGGCCTGTCGGCTTGAAAGCGAGGTGCGCTACCTCAACTGCGGTGACTGGGTAGACAACTGCTCGGCCATCGTCGAACACCTCGACGGGCGCTTCGAGCTGAAACGGATGGACGGCGTCGCGCCGACCCTTTCCGCTTTCGAGCCCGAACCGGACTACCCCCAGGGCTTGTCCGGCCTGCGCGACTAGGCGCTCTCCCGCCCCACCGGCGCCCGCCACCAGTTGCGTTCCACGCGCGAGAGCACCGTGCAATCGCAGTGACCGCCGTGCGCTTTCAGAAACGCCAGCGTCGACGCCACCGGCAGACCGCGCGCCAGCAGAAAACGCCGCGTCGCGCTGAAGCCGTGGGCGCAGCTGCGGGTCCGCAGGTCCTGTTCGAGCACGTCGAATAAATCCAGCAAGTCGCGCGGCAACAGCGCGGTATCCGCGGGCGCCGCCTCAGGCGGCGCGGGGGCCAGCAGCAGGTTCTGAGTCACAGCCAGTCGGTCCTCGGGTTACGCGCCGGCATTCTGCCCGGGCTGCGTTAAAAACTGTCGTGCGCGGGGTGCGCACGCGGGCCGCCGAGGATGACGGAATAAAGCACCCACGCCCTGATCGGGCGCAGGCATCCGGGTAGCGGCGCTAGTGACCGCTGGCCGGCGGCAGTTTGGCCAGCGCGCGCTGCACGGCCTGGCGCAGGCTGCCGTCGGCGGCGGTCAGCCGCGCGCTCCACGCCAGCCAGTAGCGACGCGAACCGGCAGCCGCCGCCTGCGCGGCGGCGTCCTGCAAGTGCTCGGCGGCCAGCAAGGCGCCCAGTTCACCCAGCACGTCCCAGTCGTCCTCATCAGCGGCCGCAATCAGCGCCGCAAACACGCTGCCCGGGTTGGCCACGCCGCGATGCCGGAAGAGTTCACGCAGCTCGGCGTAGGCATAACGCTCGCCGGCCTCGCTGCGCTGGCCGTGGCGCAGGAGGCGCTGCACGCCCACCGCGCGCAAGGCGCCGGGTGCGTCGCGTCGCTGTCCTCTACGCGCTCGCCTCTGCACTCCAACCCTCGTTGCGTGAGAGCGCTCACCCTCGTTGCCCCCGCTCACGCCACGCGCGCCCCGCGCTCACGCC
>JALRCR010000119.1 GCA_023257255.1 Gammaproteobacteria bacterium
CCCCGCATCGTTAATATCGCCTCCACCGAAGGCCTCGGCGCGACCAAGGGGATCAGCGCCTACACCGCGGCCAAGACCGGCGTCATCGGGCTCACCCGCTCGCTGGCGGTGGAGCTTGGCTCGCGCGGCATCACCGTCAACTGCATCTGCCCCGGGCCGATCCTGACCGGCCTCACGGTCAACATTCCCGAGGAAGCACGGCAGGAATTCGCCCGTCGGCGCACCGTGCTGCGACGCTATGGCGACCCGGAAGAAGTGGCGCAGATCACCTTGAGTCTGGTGCTGCCGGCGGCGTCCTACATCACCGGCGTGGCGCTGCCGGTAGACGGCGGCCTGACCATCCGCAACGCCTGATTGCTAGTGCACCTGCAGGCTCTCCACGTACTTCACCAGCGCGTCGATACGCTGGTGCAGGACCTTTTCGCCCAGCGGCCCCAGCGCGCGTTTGTAGCGCTCGCCCCAGACCGGCATGTCCGGCGTGCCATGCGCCAGCGGCAGGTCGCGGCCGTCGATGGCGCGATACACGCGGGCGTAGGGGAAGCTGCCGCCGCTGCCCAGCAGCGTGAGGTCGGTGGGCCTTATCTTCAGCACCGCCGCCACCGGACCATCACCGGCGCCGCCCACGCCGTGGCAGCTCGCGCAGTCTTCGCTGAAGCGGGTGGCAGGCAGTTCGCTGTCGCTGGCGAACGCCGGCGCGGCCAGCGCGGACAGCAAGAGGCAGTTGGCAAAGAGTTTCATCGGCGCCTCGCGAGACGACAGCAACGGGAGCCAAGCCTGACAGCGCGCCCGGGCGCCGGCCCTGACCTGCCGCAAGCGAGCTGCAGGTGGCAGCCGTGAACGACACACCTACCGACCGCGCCGATCTCGCCCGCCGGGCGCGCGCGATTCTCACCGGCTCGGCCGGCAATCTGGTCGAGTGGTACGACTTCTACGCCTACGCAGCCTTTGCGCTTTATTTCGCCCATCACTTCTTTCCCGGCAACGACCCCGTCGTCCAGCAGTTGAACGCGGCGCTGCTGTTTGCCTTTGGCTTTATCGCGCGGCCGATCGGCGGCTGGCTGTTCGGGCATCTGGGCGACCGCTATGGCCGGCGTCGCGCGCTCCTGTGGTCGGTGCTGCTGATGTCGGCGGGTTCGCTGATGATCGCGGTGCTACCCACTTACGCCAGCATCGGCATCGCCGCGCCCGCGCTGCTGGGGCTCGCCCGCGTGCTGCAAGGCCTGAGTCTGGGCGGCGAGTACGGCGCCAGCGCCACCTATCTCAGCGAAATGGCGAGCGATCGGCACCGGGGTTTCTTTGCGAGCTTCCAGCCGGTCACGCTGATCGGCGGCCAGCTCTGCGCGATTGTGGTCCTGCTGCTGCTGGAGCAGGTGTTCCTCAGCCCGCAGGAAATCCGCGACTGGGGCTGGCGCATTCCTTTCGTAATCGGCGCGGTATTGGCGGTGAGCGTGCTGCTGATGCGTCGGACGCTGGCCGAGACCGACCACTTCAAGGCCGTGGCGCCGGGGGCGGAAAGCAGCCTGCGCGCGCTGCTGCGCTATCCGCGCGAAGTGCTGCTGGTGGTGGGCTTGACGATGGGCGGCACCACCGCCTTCTACACCTACACCACCTACATGCAGAAATATTTGAAGCTGTCGGTGGGCTTAAGTGCCACTGCCACCACGCTGGTCACCGCCGGCACGCTGGTCTTCGCGCTCATCCTGCAGCCGCTATACGGCGCCTTGTCGGACCGGATTGGGCGCAAGCCGCTGCTGCTCTGGTTTGGGATTACGGGCACGCTGTTCACGATTCCGCTGCTGGATGCGCTGCAGGCCACCCGCAGCCCGCTGGTCGCGTTCGGGCTCATCGCCTGCGCGTGGCTGATCGTCGCCGGCTACACCTCGATCAACGCGGTGGTGAAGGCGGAACTCTTTCCCACCCACGTACGGGCCACCGGCGTCGGCCTGCCTTATGCGATCACGGTCTCGATCTTCGGCGGCACCGCCGAGCCGCTGGCGCTATGGTTCAAGGCGGCCGGCTTCGAGCGCGGATTCTATTTTTATCTGACGGGGATGATCGCGGTGTCGCTGCTGGTGTACGTGTTCATGCGCGACACGCGCGAACACTCGGCGCTGCGCGAGCCGGTCTAGCCGCCGAGCAGGGCCACCGCAATCTCGGCCTTGCGCACGATCACGGCCTGATAGCCGTCGAGATCAAAATCCCGCGCGCTGCCCATCGCGCCGACCAGATAGCGCTTGTAAACACCCTGGCGGATGGCCGCCAGGCGCCACTGCTGGAACGCGCGGTAGTAGTCGATGTGCGTGAGATCAAAACCGGTCAGTTCGGCATAGCGCGCGATCAGGGTCTGCCTCGGGGCGAAACCGCCGGCGGTGGTTGGCATGCGGTCTTCGGCATCACCCCGCCGCTCTTCAGGGCTCATCCATGTGTTGAGCAGGTAACCGAGGTCGGCCAGCGGATCGCCCAGCGTGCAGAGCTCCCAGTCGAGCACCGCCCGGATCCGCCCGTCGCCGACGATGAAGTTCCCCAGCCGATAGTCGCCGTGCACGATGCTCGCGCCAATCTGCTGCGGCATGCGTTCGCTCAAGAGGCGCAGCGCCTCTTCCATCACCGGCACGGGCTCGGTGCGGGTCTGCTCCCACTGCCCGGCCCAGCGTTTGAGCTGGCGGGCAATGTAGTTTTCCTTGCGGCCCAGGTCGCCCAGACCCACGGCGTCCGGGTCGAGTCGGTGCAGCCGCGCCAGCACTTCGATAACGTCCATGCTGAGGGTCATGCGTTCGGCGGGCGGGAGCTGCGCCGCGACGACATCGTCGTGCGGCACCATGCCGGAGACAAAATCCATCACAAAAAACGGCGCGTCGTTCACCGCCACGTCGCGGCACAGCCCGTGGGTGCGCGCGACCGGCACGCCGCTGTCGCACAGCGCGTGAATGATGCGGTACTCGCGTCCCATGTCGTGCGCGCTTTCCAGCACGTGACCCAGCGGCGGGCGCCGAATCACAAAGACCCGACCCGCGGCATCGCGCGCGCTATAGGTCAGGTTGGAGTGCCCGCCGGCGATCAGCGCGTAGCTGACCGGCGGCGTCAGCGCGGGCACCTGCGCGGCCAGCCAGGCCGTGACGTGCTCGCTGTCGATGCCTTCGACCCTGCTGCCCTCCTTGCTTGGCGCGCCAGACATCTGCGCTACCAGCGATGCAGCCGCACGGGCAGGCTGGCGTAGCCGTGGATGATGTTGGAACACACGCGCTGCGGTTCGCCCATCACTTCCACCCGGCGGAAGCGCTTCATGATTTCTTCCCAGGCCACCTGCAGCTGCAGTTCTGCCAGCCGGTAGCCCACGCAGTGATGCGTGCCGAAGCCAAACGACAAATGCCGCCGCGCCTGCGGCCGGTCGATGATGAAGTCTTCAGGGCGATCGATTTCGGTCTCGTCGCGATTGCCGGACAGATACCACATGGCCACGCGGTCGCCGGCGCGGATCGTTGCCTCACCCACCTCAACGTCGCGGGTCGCGGTGCGCGCCATATGGGAAATGGGCGTCTGCCAGCGAATGATTTCCGGCACCATGCTCGCAACAAATGCCGGATTGGCGCGCAGCCGCGCGTACTCGCCGGGATAGCGATCAAGCGCAATCACCCCGCCGGTCAGCGAATTGCGGGTGGTGTCGTTGCCGCCCACGATGAGGTTGATCAGATTGCCCAGAAACTCGCCGGGGCTCAGGTCTTTGGTCGCTTCGCTGTGCACCATCAAGGACAGCAAATCCCCGCGCGGTTCACCCTGCAAACGCTCCTGCCAAAGGCCGGCGAAGGTGTTGAAACAGTCTTCAAGCGCGAGGCGCCGCTCGTCCCAGCTGGCGACAATGCCAAAGCCCGGTTCCGTCACCGCCACATCCGACCAGTGCGACAACAGGCGGCGCTTGTCCCATGGAAAGTCGAATAATTCAGCGAGGATTTGCGAGGTCAGCTCGACCGACAGGCGGTCGACCCAGTCGAAGGTTTCTCCCACCGGCAGCGAGTCCAGCAGTTCACCGCAGCGGCGACGGATCATGTCTTCCATCTCGCGCACGCTGGCACGGGCCACGATCGGCGCAATCGCCTTGCGCTGGGCGGTATGCACCGGCGGGTCGGTGGACTGGAACATCCGCGCATCCACGCCGTTGGCGCGGAACATCTTGTCGTAGCCCAGCACGTGCCCGCCGAGCTGATAGTCGCAGCTGAAGCTGTCGTCGGCGTTGACCTGCACAATGTCCTGATAGCGGGTAATGGACCAGAACGCGCCATAGGCGCCGTTGGCGCAGTAGTGCACCGGGGACTCGCGGCGCAGGCGTTCGAAGTAGCGCCCGGCCAGATCCTGCGCATACAGCCAGGGATTGCTGACGTCGATCTCGGCGAGCGGCAGGGTGTAGGGATCAGTGGCCGGCGTGGTGTTCATGCTCCATGGCTCCCCGAAAGCTTATTTTGTATGTCAGGCCGGACCTTGCAGGCGATAGACCGCGCTGTCCAGCGCGGTGACACCGCGCTCTTTGAAGCGCGGCTCAAACGGCAGGATATCTTCACGCAGCAGCAGCTCGACGTCGTGCGTGGCCCCGAAGTAGCCGCGCACCGCATCTTCCGGCACCGCGAAGGGCGGGCCTTTCATCTCGGCCTGCGCGTATTCCAGCGTGATGAGCAGCGTGCGGGTGTCCGGCGCACTGAGGGCCGCCATCTGCGCGACATAGCGCGCGCGCAGATCCGCCGGCAGCGCGACCAGCGCCCCCCGATCCCACACGCCGGCGAAGGGCCCGCACTGTGGGGCTGACAGCGCGAAGAGATCGCCCACCAGATAGTCGATGTCCTGCGCGCTGTAGCGAATGAACTGACCTTCCACGCGCCGCGTGGGCGTGAGGCCCGCTTCGGCGTAGAAGGCGCGCGCTGCGTCTTCGCTCAACTCCACCGCCAGCACCGCATGCCCCTGCGCGCGCAACCAGCCGAGGTCCAGCGTCTTGCCGGCCAGCGGCACCAGCACGCGCGCCGCCGGCGGCAGGTCGAGCGTCGGCCAGAAGTCGACCAGCCGCGGATTGACCATCGGCAGGTGAAAGCCAATTTCGTTGTTCTGCCAGCGCTCCAGCCAGAATTCGGCCTGCATGGGTTTAGTCCCGCAAAATCATGCAGGTGACGGTGGCCTGCGCGTAGCGTTTGCCGGCCTCGTCGCTCAGCGTGCAGTCGGCCACGCCGAGGCGCTTCGAGACATTGGTGACGCGGGCCTCGGCGATCAGATCCACATCCTGCGGCACCGGGCGGAAGTACTTCACATGCAGGTCGATGGTGGTGGAACCCACGCCCTGCTCCACCGTGGTGTGCACCGCGCAGGCGCCGGCCGAGTCCAGCACCGTAGCGGCAAAGCCGCCGTGCACCGGGCCGAAAGGATTGGTGTGCTGCTCACCGGCGCGGGCGATGAAGCGCAGAAAGCCGTATTCGGCGGCCACGCAGCGCATCGGGATCTGGCTCGCCATTCTGGCGTGCGGGGTGTCACCGGCAATCATCGCCCTGAAATAGTCGAGGCCGCTGTAGTCGGTCCAGGTCTTGCTCATTTCGAATGCTCGTCAGGGTGCCGGGGGCGGCAGCCAGGTCGCGATGGCCGCCGGCCAGGTCGGCGCGGTGGCGGTGACCGCGCCCTGCACGGCTTCGCTCAGGATTTCTGTCTTGTCGCCCCGCTTCAGCACGGCCGCGAGGCGGTCGGTGTCCGAGTTCCACACCAGCCCGGCCTGCTGCGCCAGGGCCGGCGCGGCGCGCGAGACCACAAAAAACAGCGGCCCCTCTTTTTGCAGCTCGTTGGCGGTGTGCAGTAACTGCATGGTGTCGTCGTAATGGGTGCCGAGCAGGCTGGTCATGCGCTGTTTGATGACCGGCTGCTCGAACAAATTGACCTTGTTCGGATCAAAGCCGACCAGCGGCGTGAGCAGCGCCCACATCAAATCGCGCTGGCTGGGAATCAGCAGCATCGGCGCCGCGCAGGCGCTAAGGAGCAGCATCAGGGGCAGCCAGCGCAGACGGGCGAACAAGGGTGTCATGGGGTGACTCGCCTGCCGTCGTCGGGCGACGGCAGGCGGGTGCTGAGGGGCTTAGCCCTTCAGCTTGCCGCTCAGGAAGTCGTCGATGGTGGCGGTGACCAGCACCTTGCCGTCCTTGTCCATGACCTCGAAGAGCTTGCCGCCCTCCACCGCTTGCACGCTGAAAAACACCACCGCGCCCTGCGGGCCGCCGAATTCCATGTGCACATCCCCGCCCGGGTTGCGGGCAAAGAAGCCCGGCGTGCGGACCTTGTGTACGGTCTCGGTCGCCGTTTTTTCGATCACGTGATGCTCGCCTTCCAGCACCAGCACGGTGGTGGGGCCCAGATGGCGGTGGTAGTGGCAGTAGGCGTTCGGCTCCCACTTGGAGAGGAAGTCGATCTGGCCGGTTTCCGGCTGCACGCCCAATACCGCGACCCAGTAGTCGATCGGGTAATCGAAGCGCGGGGTGCCAACAATGCGCTGCCATTCGATGGCGTCGGTCTTATAGCCGGATACAAACGTCTCGGGGGAAACGGCGACATTCATGGGTGCTGCCTCAGGGTCTGTGGAATGCCACGATTCTCCCCCGTCTGGCGCCCGTGGCGCAATCCGGGCGGGCGTCCCGGGCGCCGCTCCGATAGCATGACAGCACCCCGACAAGGACTGCCCCCGTGCGCCTGCTGCTGGTTGCCGACTTGCACTACACCCTGCCCCAGTTCGACTGGCTGGTGCGCGTTGCGCCTGCCTTCGACGTGGTGGTGATCGCCGGCGACCTGCTGGACATCAGCTCGACCGTGCCGCTCAACGCGCAGGCGGTAGTGGTGCTGCGCTATCTCCGCCTGCTGCACGAGGCCACCACGCTGGTGGTGGGGTCCGGCAATCACGACCTCACCGGGCCCGATGCCCGGGGCGAACAGGCCGCGCTCTGGCTGGCCGAGGCGCGCACCGGCGGCCTGCACTGTGAAGGCAGCTCGCTGCGGGTGGGGGATGCGCTGATCAGCGTCTGTCCCTGGTGGGACGGTCCGCTGGGTCGCGAAGCCGTCGCCGGGCAACTCGCAGCAGACGCCGCGGCGCGCCCCGCCCGCTGGATCTGGGTCTATCACTGGCCGCCCTACGGCTCGCCGACCTGCTGGACCGGCAAGCGGCACTACGGCGATCGCGACGTGGTGGACTGGATCGCCCACCACCAGCCCGACCTGGTGCTGACCGGCCATGTGCATGAACCGCCGTTCAAGGCCAGCGGGCACTGGGCGGAACGCATCGATCGCAGCTGGGTGTTCAATGCCGGCCGGCAGGTGGGCCCGGTGCCCACGCACATCGAGATCGACCTTGACGCGGGCACCGCGGTATGGCGCTCGCTGATGGGCGAGGAAACGCTGCGGCTCGACGCGCCGGCGGCGCCCGCCCGCAGCGTGTTCTAGCGCGGCTAGTAGTCCGGCTCGGGGTCGCGCAGCGAACCTGGGCGCGCGGGCGGCGGCTGATGCTCGGCCAGTTCCCGCAACACCTCGCTGACCATCGCCAGCCCCGGCGCGTCACCGTACTGGTGCTTCAGATCCGCCAGATAGGTAGTGACAAAGCTCAGCCGATCGGCCAGCCCCTCGGCCACCAGCCGCATGATCGCGGGATGGCTGTCCAGCATGGCCGCACCGTCGGCCGCGTAGTGCATGACGGTGGGGCTGATGGCCACCACGGTTGCGCTGTAGCGGCGGTTCAGCAGCAGCGAAATTTCGCCAATCAGCGCGCCGGGCTTGGTCACGGTGGTCACCACCACCTCGCCCTTGCGCACCTCCAGCCGACCGCTGACCAGCACCCACAGGCCGCCCGCGACATCGTGCTCACGCACCACCGTCGCACCGGGCTCGAACTGCACCTGCGGCAGATCGGCGGCTAATGCCAGAAGGTTCACCATGAGGATCGAGCCTACCGGAGGAACGCGCCGCCCGCGAGCCTTGCTTGCGGACGCGCAGCCTTAGGTGCGGTCGATGACGACGCAGGCCACCGGGTGCTGCCACGGCCGCCGCAAGCGGCGTCAGCCCTCGACTACCCGGTCAATCAGGGCGGACCAGGCACCGATCGAGAAGAAGTGACTGTAGATCAGCGGCAGCCAGCCCTTGTGCCGCCAGGCCAGAAAGGTTTCGTCGGGCAGTTGGTCAAAGCGCTTGCTGTCGATCACCTTGAAGCCTGACAGGCTCAAGCATTGGCCGTCGTTGAGGGTAACGTCTGCGCGATGCTCGATAAGCAGATCAGTCTGCGCCAGCATGCGCCCTAGCTCGGCGGCCAACAGGTGCTGAGCATGGTAGTCACGGCAAAAACCAAGGACGCCTCGCGTGAACGCAGTCGCTTCGCCAGCGGCATCGAACAGGGGGTTTTCTTGCCCCTCACTGAATGCGTCAGCCGCTTCGTCCACGCACAGCGTCAGTTCGGCGCGCGATTCATTCTCGAGGAAGATGAACGGATAGCGCCGCACATACGCCGGCACGTAAGACCCCGCACGCCAGCGACCATCGCTGTCGACAAACAGATTCCGCTGGCCCCGCAGGCCCAGGATGGCCACGGGGTGCGGGGTCGCCTCGTCGCTGAAAACAACGGGATAGTGGCGCGCAGCCAGCGCAATCTCTTCGGCAACGAGCGGTATCGCGTTGGTATCGGCGGCGAAGCGAAAGTCGTTGGATGCCCGCAGCGAGCAGTTACCGTGAGCTGCCGGCGTTAGCACGCGGGGCGACTTGTAGAACAAAGGGAGAGCGGGTTCTGTCATTAGTTTTTACTGCAATAAGCGATGGCGCCAGAAGATTAAGTAAAGGGTAGTTTTTGTGCTTCGCTTAGTCTTCGGACTGATTGAGATCTGTCGTCTCCGACGGTTCGTCCAGCACGCTCAATACCTGCGGACCGGCAAACACGGAGATCTCGTGCGGCACCACACTCTCGATGCTGAATCTGCGACTGAACAGCGAGGCTGCCTGCAGTTGGCTCGGCATCACGCTGCCAGCCGTCGTGATGGCCGTTACCGTCGCAATCGTATCGCTCGGACCCACTGGGGTCTCGCTGAGCGGGCCCCAGGGGGTGTCGTTGATGAAATACGGGGCATTCACCAGGGGACTGTCAATGAGGAGCGCCGCCTGCGCACCGCTCTGCCCGTCGATAGCACCATACAGCGTGGCCGAAGCGGCCGTCTGCACCGTAAGGCTGAGCACGTTCAGCTTGTGATTGGCCGAGGCGTCGTTCAGACCGACCGTGAGCTTGCCGGTCTCACCCCCATTGAGCGTCAGCGCGGTGTCGATGCCGAGCAGGCCCGTCAAGGTGATGTCGCCAACGGTTTCGAGACTCGCCTGGCCCGCAGGCAAGCGGGCGGACGCTTCGAGCAAAATCGGCCCTTGCGCGACGCGAACCTGTGCCGGCAGGTACACCACCGAACCACCCGTCTGGCGGAAGCCGGTAGCGGCCTGCACGTTAGCGCCGGCGGCGAAATTCACCTCACCGGTGCTGTCACGATTGGCAAGCGAGATAGACCCCTTGCTGGCGGTCAGTGTGTCGGCAAAGGTGAAACTCCGACCGGCCAGCTGAATACTGCCTCCGGCACTTACGGTATCGCGGAAGCGGGCGACGCCGGCGGTCGAAGTGAGCGAGACGTTGCCACTCTGGCCTGCGCGGATCGCTTCATTGGCAGTGAGGTCGCCCGAAGTGGTGACGACGATGTCGCCGTTCGCCGTGGTCAGGGCCTCCGTCGTGAGCGCCGGCGTCGAGGCGAGATAAATGCCGCCCGCGCCGGTGACCTGCGCTGAAACATTAATGCCGTTGACATCGAAGGCCGCGCCTTTACGGCCGATGCCGCTTCCGCTGCTGAGGTTGAGCGCGCTGCCCGTAAGCGATGCCGAGGACGCAAGCAGCTTGCCCGCAGCAGCCGACAAGCTCAGCGCACCAGCAGCGCCCGCGTTGAGCGTCCCCACCACAAGGTCACCGCTGGTCGCGCGCAGGTCGATCGTGCGGGCCTGACCGCCTGCGACGATGTTGCCGGCCGTCATGCCGCCGCTGCTGGTCGCGGTGATGTTCCCGTCGCTGGTCGCGAGCGTGGTGCTGGTAAGCGTGCCGGTATTGTTGACCGTCAATGCGCCCGCGCCGCTTAAGGCGACGTCAAGCGCACCCGCGCTAGTGGTCAGTGTGGTGCTGCCGCCC
>JALRCR010000011.1 GCA_023257255.1 Gammaproteobacteria bacterium
AGGCCCGTCGCGAAATCCGCTCGTTCTGGTACCCCACCTGGCTCGCGCAGCCGGCGGCGATGGTGCCGAACAGCAAACTGGTGGATGCCCCCGCCCATGGACAGACCGTGGAAGAAGTGGTGGCGATGGCCGGCGATTATGAATTCGCCGTGCTCCACACCAGCACGCCGTCGTTCGAGAACGACTGCAAGATTGCCGAAGCGCTGAAGGAAAAAAATCCGCAGCTGCTCATCGGCATGGTGGGCGCGCACGTGTCGGTCAATCCGGATCCTTCCATCCGCGCGTCCAAGGCCATCGACTTTGTCGCCAACGGCGAATTCGACTACGTTTGCGTCGAGATCGCCGAAGGCAAGCCGTTGGCCGAAGTGGCGGGCATCACCTGGCGCAATGGCGAGCACTACGTCCGCAACGCGGACCGCCCGATCATTGAAGACATGGACGCCCTGCCGTCGGTCATCGACGTCTACAAGCGCGATCTGGTGATCGAAGACTATTTCATCGGCTATCTGCAGCACCCGTATCTGTCGGTCTACACCGGCCGCGGCTGCAAGTCGCGCTGCACCTTCTGCCTGTGGCCGCAGACCATTTCGGGTCATCGCTATCGCACCCGCAGCCCGCAGGTCGTTGCGGCTGAAATTGCCAAGGCAAAAGCGTATTTCCCGCAGATCAAAGAGTTCTTCTTTGACGACGACACCTTCACCGACGACCTCAAGCGGGTGGAAGAAACGGCGCGTCTGCTGGGCAAGCTGGGCATTACCTGGTCGTGCAACGCCAAGGCCAACGTGCCTTACGAGACGCTGAAGATCATGAAGGAAAACGGACTGCGCCTGCTGCTGGTGGGCTATGAGTCCGGCAACCGCCAGATCCTGATCAACATCCGTAAAGGCGTGAGCACCGACATCGCGCGACGCTTCACCGCCGACTGCCACAAGCTGGGCATCGCCATTCACGGCACCTTTATCGTCGGCCTGCCGGGTGAAACCCGCGAGACTATCGAAGAGACCATTCGCTACGCGCAGGAAATCAATCCGCACACCATTCAGGTGTCGCTGGCCGCGGCCTATCCCGGCACGCGCATTTACGCCGAAGCCCAGTCCAACAACTGGCTGCGCCGTCCGGCGGGCGATGTGGTGGCGGACAACGGGCTGCAGATCAGCTCGCTGGAATACCCGCATCTGTCGCACGAGGAAATCTTTAAAGCGCTGGCAACCTTCTACAAGCGCTTCTATTTCCGGCCGCGCAAGATTGGCGAAATCACCTGGGAAATGCTGAAAAGCTGGACCATGATGAAGCGCCGCCTGCGCGAAGGCGTGGAGTTCTTCAACTTCCTGCGGACCCGTAACGACGCGGGCTAGCAGGCCCCGCGGATGCTGAAATCCGCGTCCACCGAACTGCGCTGGCCGGCGGTCATCGACCCCCGCTATGCGCAGGTCTTTGCGGCCTTTGTTCAGCTGGAAGCCTCGCAGTGGTTGCCGGCTGAACGGCTACGAGCGCTGCAGGCGGTGCAACTCGCGTCCCGCTTGCAGCATGCAGCTCAGGCCAGTCGCTGGTTTGCACCGCGTCTCGCCGGCATCGACCTACAAGCTGCGAACGCCTTCGCAGCGCTCGCCACGCTGCCAATCCTCACCCGCGCCGATCTGCAGGATCCGGCCGCCGGGCTCTTTTGCGAGGTCGGCGACGCGCACGGGCCCACGGTATCGCTGAGCACGTCGGGTTCCACCGGCGAACCGGTCAAAATTTTATGCACGCTGGCGGCGCAGGCTTTGCGCCAGGCTTTCCAGCTGCGCAACTTCGCTTGGCATCAGCTCGATACGCGCAAGACCTATGCGAGCATCCGCAGCGGCCTGAAGCTCGGACCTGAAAGCCCGCCACAACGCGCCGCCAACTGGAATGCCGCCCTTGCGGCGTTGTTCGGCAGCGGGCCGTCGTGGAGTCTGGGGATCAATGCGCCGCTCGAGCGCCAGCTCGCCGCGCTGGCCGGTGAAGGCGCGCACTATCTGGCGAGCTATCCCTCCAATCTGCGCGGGCTGCTGGAACTCTCGCCGGACAATCCCTGTGGTCTTGAAGCCGTGATTTCCGCCGGCGAAGCCATGGACCCCGCGCTGGCCGAGGCGCTGGCGCAGGCCTGGGGCGTGCGCGTCCTTGATGAGTACAGTTCCGAGGAGCTTGGCCCTATTGCCACCCTCTGCGAGCGCGGGCGCTTTCACTGCATGGCCGAGGGCCTGATCGTCGAGATTCTCCGCCAAGACAACAGCCCCTGCGCGCCCGGCGAACCCGGGCGCGTGGTGGTGACCGACCTGCGGAATTTCGCCACCGCGATGATTCGATACGCGACCAACGACTATGCGCTGCCCGGTGAAGCCTGCGACTGCGGTCGCGCGCTGCCAACGCTGGCGCGCATCGTCGGGCGCGAACGAAATCTGGTGCGCCTGCCGGACGGCAGCCGGTTCTGGCCCAATCTCAGCCTGATGCATGGCGACGCCATGCGTGAACGGTTGCGCCAGTTCCAGCTGCTGCAGGTCGCGCCGACCACCATTCGCCTTCGGTTACGGCCGCGTCGTGCGCTCTCCGCGGAGGACCGCGCGGTGCTTGAGGAGACCGTGCGCGCGGCGTGCGGCGCGCTGTTTACGGTGGAGCTTGAAGCATTCGACGGGCCGCTGCCGACAGGCCCCAACGGCAAATTTCTGGAGTTCCAGTGTCTGCTGCCCGACGCCGGGCAAGCCCGTCGCTAGCCTTGCCTACAAGCGCGCCCTGTCGTGCGGCGCGGCCAGCGCCTCATGGAAGCCGGCCGGGCCGCGCGGAATGATCCCCGTCGGGTTGATGCCGGGAATCGAGTAATAGCCGCGCACGAAATGCGGCACGTTTACCAGCGCGGCCACCTTGGGGTACTGGTAGAGCTCGCGCAGGTAGTTCGACAGCTGCGGATAGCTCGCAATCGTTCGCTGGTTGCACTTGAAGAGTCCGTGATAGACGAGGTCGAAGCGGAGCAGGCTCGGCAGCAGGCGCCAGTCTGCTTCGGTAATTTGCTTGCCCACCAGATAGCGCTGGGTGGCCAGGCGTTCGTCCAGCCAGTCGAGCGTCTCGAACACCAGATCGAAGGCCTCGTCGTAGGCCGCCTGCGTTTTGGCCAAGCCCGCGCGATACACCCCGTTGTTCAGCCCGTGATAGACGCGCTCATTCACCGCGTCGATCTGCGCGCGCAGCGGCACGGGGTAGAAATCGTCCTGCGCGTCGGTAAAGGCGTTAAACGCGCTGTTCAACATGCGAATGATGTCTGGCGACTCGTTGTTGACGATCGTGTGGCGCTGTTTGTCCCACAAGACCGGCACCGAGACCGTGCCGCTGTAGTCCGGCCGCGCCGCGGCATAAGCCTGATAGAGATGCGTGAAGCCGTTTGCGCCGTCGGGCGTGCAACCACCGCTGTACTCGCCAAACACCCAGCCTTCGCGGCGGTCGTTCGGGATCGCGATGGTCATGGAAATGACCGGCTCCAGATGCTTCAGCGCGCGATAGAGCATGGTGCGCCAGGCCCAGGGGCAGTGATAGGCGACGTAGAGGTGATAACGGCCCGCCTCGGCCCGGAAACCGGACGCGCCGTCGGCGCTCACCGTGTCGCGAAACGCCGCCGGCTCGCGCACGAAGCGGCCGGCTTCGATCGGGATCATCGTGGCCGCGCTGTCCCACTTGCCGTTGACCATCAGGCCCATGCGTAAGCGCTCCTGTGCCGCGCGCCGCCTAGTGCTGGCCCCAGCGATCGTGAAAACGAACTTCCTCCAGCGGTAGCCGCTTCGCCGGGTGCAGGTCGCCACCGGTCAGCCAGGCCACCGGCAGCAGTGCCGCCTGCGTGTAGTTCGCGGGAATGCCCAGCGCCTCCGAGATTTCCCGCTCGTATTGCAGATGCAGCGTGGTCCAGGCCGAGGCCAGACGTCGCGCGCGCAGCGCCAGCATCAGGCTCCAGGTGGCCGGCAGGATCGAGCCCCACATCGAGGCCTGGGTGAACACATCGTCCTGCTCGAACCGGCCTTCGATCAGCGGAATGACCATCACCGGCGCGCGCTGCATGTGTTCCATCAGGAAGCCGCCGGATTTCATCAGGGCGCCGCGCTGCTGCTGGCGCAGGTCGGCGTCTTCGTATTCGCGCATCATCGTCACGCCGGTTTTGGAGAGCCCGGTCTTGCCTTCGACGTAGGCGCCGGCGGCCTTGCGGTAGCAGTCGGCAATCAGGTCTTTCGACTTCTGCTCAGTGATGACCATGAAGCGCCAGGTCTGGGTGTTGGCGCCGGTCGGCGCCTGCAGCGCGATGTTCAGCGCCTCGTCGATCAGCGTCATGGGCACCGGCCGGTCGAAATCCAGCCGCTGGCGCACGCTGCGCGTGGTGTTCAGCACCCAGTCGACGCTCGCCAGATCGATCGGTTTGATGTCCTTGCTCATGTGCTTGCTCCCCGGTGTGTGGTGGTGGCCGTGTGTTCCCACAGCTGAATCATGTTGCCGTCGGCGTCATAGAACAGAAACGAACGCCCGAAGTCGCCGCAGGGCCAGACGTAGTCGGTCTGGGTTTCATAGCCGGCGCCGCGAATGCGCGAAAACCAGTCGTCGATGTTATCTACCAGCAGGCCGAGTTCGTGCACGCCGGTGTGACCATAGCGCTGCTGCGCGGGCGGCGTGCGCTGGATGGCCGGGTTCTCGCACTGCTGGAGTTCGATGATGGCGCCCTCTGCGGACACCAGAATGGCCATCCGCGAGCGCGCGTTTTTGACTTTGAAGATGTCGTCCAGCAGCGCGGGATATAGATAAACCGCGGGGGCTGGCGCCGGGCCGTCGGGGATCACACTGTCCTTGATCACCCGAAAGCCCAGCACGTCGCGCCACAGGCGCAGCGCGGCTTCCATCTCGGCGACAAAAATCGCCATGTGATGGAAGCGCATCGGCGCTGGCCGCCGGTCTCAGCCGAGGCCGAGTTTCGGTTTGACCCAGGCCGCAAGACGCGCCACGGCGTCGTCGGCTTCCGGCGCACGGCCCGCCATGAACTGGAAGACGTGCTGCATTTCCGGAAACACGTCGAGCTTGCAGTCGCCGCCGGCGGCGCGAATGCGCTCGGCGACGCGGGTCGAGTCGTCCATGATGGCTTCATAGCCACCGACCTGGATGTAGGTCGGCGGGTAGCCCTTGAAGTCCGCGTAGAGCATGTTGGCGGTCGGGTCCTGACGCGGCGTGTCGCCCAGAAAGAAGCCCGCCATGTTGTAGGACATCTCGCGGCTGATGAGCCGCTCGACCTTGGCATTGGTCTCGAAGGATGCCGCGGTGGCTTCCATGTCGCACCAGGGCGAGAGCGGCATCACGGCGGCCGGCAGCGGCAGGCCTTTGGCGCGGATGGCGAGCGGTACGGCCAGACTCAGCAGCCCACCCGCGGAGTCGCCGAGGGTCGCGATGTGCGCGGGCTTCAGGCCCTGCGCCAGCAGCCATTCGTAGACCTTCACGCTTTCGTTGACCTGCGAGGGATGCGGATTCTCCGGCGCGCGCAGGTAGTCGACGATGATCGCCCGGCAGCCGACCGCCTTGGCGATGTGAGCAAACATCTTGCGGTGAGAGAAGCGCGAGCCGGTGACGCAGCCGCCGCCGTGCAGCGCCAGCAGCACACGGTCCTGCGCGCAGCCGTGGGGTACGGCCCACAGGCAGGGCGTGCCCTGAACATCGATGTCGAGATAGTCGACCTGGCCCGGATCGCTGGCGAGGTCGCCGCATTTTTCCAGCAGATCACGAAGTTCTTCCAGACCCATGGCCGGATTGGCCGTCATGGCGGCGACGAAACTGTCAAAAAGCTGATCGATAGCGGCGGCTTGCGGACTGGCCATGAGACTCCCCTGTTCTGTTTTTGGTGGTGGCGCGGCCGCCGCAACGGTGGGCGCGGCGGGCGGCCTTAATGTAGGCGCTCGCCGGGGGAAAGTCTTGCCTTCAGCGGCTCCGCGCCCAGGCGTCGAGTTCCGCCAGCGGCACTGGCCGGCTGTAGAGGTAGCCTTGCCCCACGTCGCAGCCCAGTTCGCGCAGACGTTCGGCGGTGGCGGCGTCCTCGATGCCCTCGGCCACCGCGCTCAGGCCTAGCGCTCTGGCGAGCGTCAGGGCGGACTGCACAATCTGGTAACTCCGGTCGGAGTCTGCCAGCTGCTGCACAAAGCGCAGGTCAATCTTGATGCAGGAGAACGGCAGCGTGCGGAGGTAGTCGAGGCCGGCGTAGCCGGAGCCGAAGTCGTCCAGTGCAATACTGACGCCGTCCGCGCGTAAGGCGGTCAGCGCCGCCTCGACCCGCTCGCGGTCGGCGATGACGCAGGTCTCGGTCAGTTCGATGCGCAGCGCCGTGGCCGCCAGCCGGTGTGCGGCCAGCACTTCGCGGACCAGCTCAACCACACCGTCGCTGCACAACTCCGGCGCGGCCAGATTCACGCTGACGTGGAAGTCCGCCCGATCTGCCGGCTGGGCCAAAGCCCGCAGGGCGGGATAATCGCCGCAGGCGCGGTCCAGCACCCAGCGGCCTAACTGCTGGATGGTGCCGGTGCGTTCGGCAATCGGGATGAACTCGGTCGGATTGAGCAGCCCCAGCTGCGGGTGCGCCCAGCGCACCAGCGCTTCCACCCCGACCACGCCGCCGTGTTTCAAATCGACCAGCGGCTGGTAGAACACCAGCATCTGATCCCCGGCAATGGCGGCACCCAGGTCGCTGTTCAGCGACAGCGAGCGCAGGGCGCGGGTGCGGATGTCCTCGTCGCCCGCGTCTTCTGCTTCGACCGCCAGCGCCTCCGGGCCAACTGCCGGCAGGAGGGCGTTGGCGTGCCGAAAGCGGGACAGCAGTAAATTCAGCAGGTGTTGAATGACCGGGTCGGCGTCGGCCAGCAAGGGCGCGATGTCGTTGCGGTCGATGCGCTGCAGGCGGGTAGGCACCAGCGTGCGGACGGTGGCGGTGCGGGTTTGCTGATCGAGCAGGGCAACCTCGCCGAACATGGCGCCCTTGGACAACACGGCAATACGCCGCAGGTCCCCGTTGTGTTCGCGCAGGACTTCGACGCAGCCGTCTTCGATGACGTAGGCGCAACTGCCGGCGTCCCCGGCGGAGAACACCCTGACATCGGCTTCCAGCGTTTCGCGAGTCAATGCACTCATGCGCACGAATCCCTATCTACGGCCCCCGCGGACCGCTAAGTCCCGCGGCCGGCTACCCCTCATCCTTAAGCTTGTTATTGCGTTTCCTCGCGTTGCAGGCGGTGCAGTCGTGCGTACAAGCCGCCCGCCGCCAGCAGTTCCTTGTGGCTACCCTGTTCCACAATCTGCCCTTGGTCAACCACCACAATCCGGTCGCAGGCCTCGATGGTCGACAGACGGTGGGCAACGATGAGGCAGGTGCGGCCTTCCCGCAGCACGCCCAGCGCCTGCTGGATGCGGCGTTCGCTTTCGGCGTCCAGCGCGGAAGTGGCCTCGTCCAGAATCAGGATGGGTGCGTTTTTAAGCAGCGCGCGGGCGATGGCGAGCCGCTGCCGCTGGCCGCCCGACAGGCGCAGGCCGTCGTCGCCAATCACGGTATCGAAACCTTGCGGCAGGCCGCGCACGAACTCGGTCACAAAGGCCGCATCGGCGGCAGCTTCGATCTCGGCATCGGACTTTTCGCGGAGCGCACCGTAGGCAATGTTGTGGCGGATGGTGTCGTTGAAGAGCACCACATGCTGGCCGACGTAGGCAATGGCGTCGCGCAGGCCGGCCAGATCCAGCGTGTCGACGGGCACGCCGTCGACCAGAATCTGCCCGGCTTGGGGCGTGTAAAAACGCGGCACCAGGTTGACCAGACTGGTTTTGCCGCCGCCCGAGGGGCCGACCAGCGCCACCGATTCTCCGGCCCTGATGTGCAGATCAACATCGCGGAGGATGGTGCGCTCGTCATAGCCAAAACTGAGTCCCTTGAAGCTGATCTCCCCGCGCACCGGCACCGGCAGTCGCGCGCTGCCGCTGGCTTCGGGCGCTTCGTCCATCAGCGCGAAAAAGCTCTCGCTGGCGGCGAGTCCGCGCTGCAGATGCTCGTTGACCCCGGTGACCCGTTTGATCGGCGCAAGCAGCATGGCGGTGGCGGCAACGAAAGACACAAAGTCGCCGCGCGACAGATGGCCGGCGGCCGCCTCGCGAAGGGCAAACGCCATCATCACGCCCAGCCCCAGCGCGATGATCACCTGCAGCGCGGGTTCGGTGGCGGCGGCCGTGCCCACCACTTTCATCTGCAGCTTGCGGGCGTTGTTGATGGCCCGGCCGAAGCGTTCGGTCTCGTAGGCCGCGCCGCCAAACACTTTGACATCCCGATGCCCGCCGATGACTTCCTCGGCGACGATCGTGATTTCCCCCATCGAGTCCTGCAGGCGCCGGCTGCTGTTGCGCAGGCGCTGCGAGACATGCGCGATCAGGAGCGCGATAAACGGCCCCATCACCAGCAGGAACAGCGCCAGGCGCCAGTTGAGAAAGAGCATGTAGCCAATCAGCGCTACCAGCAGCACCGCGTCTTTGACCAGCACGGTCAGCACATGGGTGGCGGCCTGCGCGACCTGCGCGACGTCGAAGGTGAACTTCGACAGCAGCTCGCCCGTGGCGCGCTGGTCGTAGAAGCGGGCGGGCAGGGCGATCAGGCGATGAAACATCTGGCGCCGGATATCCATCATCACGTGCTGGGCAACCGAGGTCAGGCCAACGGTCGCGATGTAGCTCAGGCCGCCGCGCAGGGCCAAAAGGCCCATCAGCGCGAGCGGAATCAGCACGAACTGCAGGCCCCGGTCGGTGCCGAATTCGTGATCCACGAGGTAGCGCAGGAAGGCCGGCAGGATCCATTCGGTCGCGCCCAGCGACACCATGCCGAACAGCGACCAGAGAAAAACGGTGCGGTGGGGACGTAGATAGCCGAGCAGGCGGAGGTACAGCTGTGTGCTGTCGGTCGCGGGATTCATCACGCTACTATGCCCAAGGCCCCGCGGCTTTGCATCCCGCGGGGCCCCTGCTAGCCGAGGCGTGAAAGGCGCGCAAACGATGAGCGAACAACATCCAATCGTGGCCGTAACCGGTTCCTCCGGCGCCGGCACGTCCAGCGTGACCACCGCCTTCCGGCACATTTTTGAGCGCGAAAACCTGCGCGCGGCCTGGATTGAGGGCGATAGTTTTCACCGTCACGACCGCGCTGCGATGGCGGTCGAGGTGGAGCGCGCGGCCGGTGAAGGCCGCACGCTCACGCATTTCGGGCCCGACGGCAATCTCTTCGACCAGCTGGTGGGTCTGTTTTCCGACTACGCCGCGCGCGGCGAGGGCAAGCGCCGTCGCTATCTGCACACCCAGGCCGATGCCGATCGTCACGGCGGGGCGCCGGGGACCTTCACGCCCTGGGCACCCCTGCCAACCGGCACCGATGTGTTGTTCTACGAAGGCTTGCACGGCGGACTGGTCACCGAGCAGCACGACGTCGCCCGCTATGTGGACCTGCTGATCGGCGTGGTGCCCATCATCAATCTGGAGTGGATTCAGAAAATCCACCGCGACCGCGCGGTGCGCGGCTACAGCGCCGAGACCGCGACCCAGATGATCCTGCGTCGCATGCCCGACTACGTGCATTACATCTGCCCGCAGTTCTCGCGGACCGATATCAACTTCCAGCGCGTGCCCACCATCGATACCTCGAATCCCTTCACCGCGACGGAGATTCCGACCAACGACGAGAGCATGGTCGTCATCCAGATCGCCAACCTGCAGAAAATCAAACCGGATTTCCGCGCCCTGCTTGAGATGCTGCAGGGGTCGTTTATGTCGCGACCGGACACGCTGGTGGTGCCGGCGGGCAAGAACGTGTTCGCGATGGAGCTGTTGCTGGCGCCGGCGATAGGCCGGCTGATCGAGCGGCGCAATCGCTTGCGCGGCGCGTCCTAGCGCTCCAGCACGCCCTGCAGCCGTCGCACGCCGACTGTTTCACCCAAGCTGGCGGCGGTGGCATGACGCAGGCCCTCGTCGCGGTGACGGGCGGCGAGCTGCGACTCGCCGAGCGCCTCACAGGCGTCTGCCAGCAGCCGCCAGGCCAGCGCCGAGGGCGCCAGCGCTACCAGCGCTTCCAGATAGCCGCGGGCCTTGCCCCACAGCTGCTGCGACAGGCAGAGCCGGCCCAGACTGAGCAACAGGCCGGCGTCGTCCGGATGACTGTCACGCCAGCGTTCGGCCCGGGTCAGGGCGCCCCGCACCTCGGCGCCGTTGAGCTCGCCGTACAGGGCGACCAGACGCGGATCCCAGTGCGCATCAAGCGCCTTGCGCAGGACTTCCTCCGCCGCGGCATGGGTGCCGGCACCAATCAGGGCGCGAGCGTAAGCGGCCACCACGGCCGGATTGCTGCGCAGGCCTTTGCCCAGACCGGACCAGATCTGCGCCAGCGCGGCGGGTGCCGGATCGCCACGCAGGCGGCGTATCGCGAGTTCGGCTTCCATCTCGTCCAGCCGCCCCGCCGGCTGCACGTGCTGTTTGCGCAGCCGCGGCAGGAGCGCCGCCAGTTCTTCGTCCCGACCCTGCAGTGCGAACAGGCGCTGGCGCAGCAGCAGCACGGCGGGTTTGTCGGCATGCTGCGTCAGCAAGGGCGCGAGCGCGGCTTCGGCGTCCGCCAGCTGCCCGTCGTCCAGCAGCATTTCGGTCCGTCGCACGCCCAGCGCCAGGCTTTCTTCCGGCGTGCCGCCGGCGGCCAGCGCCAGCAGCGCGTCGCGGCGGTCGCCGGCCTGTTGTGCATGGGCGGCCTGCGCGGCGGCCAGATATTGCAGCCGGGAACGCTGGCCGCCCTTGCCCAGCAGGCGTTCGGCGCGCGCAAAATCGCCGGCGGCCAGCGCCAGCAGCCCGCTTTCAACGCGCTCCAGTGTCAATCGGCGTTGCCGCGCGTCCCGCCAGCGCCGCAGCCGCGAGCGCAGGGTTAGCAGGCGCCACAGGGTGCGCAGAAGCCAGGCCAGCAGCAGGCCGCCCAGCACCACCGCCACCACGAACAGGCTAAGACTCATCCGCAACGCGGTGCCGTCCACGCTGATCGCGACCACGCCGGGGTGGGCGAGGATGAACTGGCCGACGCTCACCGCCCCGATCAGGGCGATAAGCACCAGCAGCAGGAGTTTCACGGCTGGCCCCCGGCGCGTGCGGCGGCGTCGGCCACCGCCGGGGCGCTGAGCGCCGGCAGCTGCGGGTTCAGGTCGGTCTCGCGCAGCGCGTTCAGGCGTTTGACGGCGGCGGCCACCTCAGGCGTCTGCGCGTCGAAGGCCGCCTGCAGTGCGGCGGTGGCCGCGCTCAGCGCCGCGTCGCGCGCGCTGGCATCACGCGCAAGCACGGCGAGTCGCGCCAGATCGAGGCCAAGCCGCAGGCGCTGGCGGGCGAGCGCCGCGCCCTCGGGGTCAAGCAGCGGATCGGGCGCGCCATCGAGCTGGCGAATTTCAATCAGACCGCGCAGGTCCTGCCACAGTCTGGCCGGCAGGTCACGCCAGCCGGCCGCGGGCGGGGTCGCGTCAGGCACGGCGGCGGGCGCTGCGCTGGGCCGCGCCGGCCATTGTCCGGCGGCGGCCGACAAGGCCGCCAGTTCGCCCGCCAATCCGTTCAAATCGGCGTCGTGAAACGCCGCGAGCTGGGCCAAATCCTGACCGATGGCCACCGCCAGCGCGCCCTGGCCGGCCGGCAGGCGGCTCCGAGCCAGATTGAGTGCGGCGCTTGCGCCGGCGGTGTCGCGCGCCAGCAGCAGGCGTTGCTCGGCGAGGCCCACGAGCGCGCGGACCTCGGCCAGCGCGAGGGCCTCGAACGCACCCGCGTCGGCGCGCGGGGTGGCCGCGACGCGCGCCTCCAGCGCCGTCGTGCGGGCGGTCTGCGCCTGCAACTCCGCGCGCGTCTTGTCCTGCGTCTCCTGCAGCGTCTGCAGGGCCGACTGCAAGCTCAGGACGCCGCTACCGCTTTGCTGGTGCTGGCTGCGGAGTGAGTCCAGCGCGCTATCGAGCCCGGCAACCCGCGCCTGCAGCGCGGCCGTTTGTTCGACCGCGTAGTAGCCAACCGCCGCGAGTGCGCCACTCACCCCAAGGCCAAGCACCAACAGCCAGCGACCGCGGCGCGGGGCGCGCGCCGGTGCCGGCGGCAAAACGGGTTTATCGTCCATCTTCTACCCAGCGCTCCAGCGCATTCAGCAGGCTGCTATCGCCCGGGTTGTCGACCACAGTCGGCGGCTGGGTGAAACCCAGTCGCGCCACTTCCAATGCCGTCCGCGCGCCGGCCACCAGCAGCGGCATGTCGTAGAGGCGGTCCAGCTTTTCGGCGTCGATTTGCGCCGCCAGATTATTGAGCGACTCGAGGCTCGTGATGAGGCCAAGGTCCGGCTGGCGCACCTGATGCGCGCGTAGGATCTCCGACAGCGGGGTGCTTGGCGCCGAGCGCGTATAGACCTCGCAAAAATCGACGCTGGCGCCGCGCTGCTGCAGCTTTTGCCCCAGCAATTCCCGGCCACCCACGCCGCGCACCAGCAGCACGCGCTTGCCGTTGACCTCGCCCGCGGCGAGGCCCGGCAGCTTCAGCAGGCCTTCGCTGGTGAAATCGTTGCAAGGCATGATGACCTTGCTTACCCCCAGCGTGGCGAGTTGCGCGCCGCTGCCCGCCCCCACCGCGTACACCGCGCAATGCGCCAGCGTCTGACGCTCGGCCGCGATCAGGCGAACGCCGAACTCGGCGGCGTTGCGGCTGAGAAAAATGACGATCTGGTAGTCGGCCAGACGCCGCACCAGCGCGCGCGGTGCGGGCTCTTCCAGTCGGGGGGTAATGACGATCATCGGGGCGAAGATAGCCTGCCCGCCGCGCGCCTTGATGGCGGCGATCAGGCTTTGCGCCTGTTCCTCGGGGCGAGTGACCAGCACTGAATATCCTTCAAGGCTGCGCGAGTCCGGCGGCTGGCTGTCGTTCATGCGCTCCCCTTTTGCTCTGGTGCGGCATCCGGCCGCGCTCAGTGTGCCCCAATGGCGGCCAGCAGGGCGGCCGCGCCGTCGGCGAGCAGCGCGTCGCCGACCGCGGTGCCGAGGCTTGCCGCCTCTTGCCGCCGACCTCGCCGCACGGCGCGGATCACCTGCCGGCCATCGAGACTCGCGACCAGGCCTTCGATCTGCAGCGTTTCACCGGTGAGGGTGGCGTGCCCCGCAATCGGCACCTGACAGCCGCCCTGCAGGCGCGCGTTCAGCGCCCGCTCGGCGGCCAGCGCATCGGTGGCGTCCGCGTCGCGCAGCATCTCGATCAGGCCCTCGACCCGCGCGTCGCCGCGCCGGCATTCCAGGCCGATGATGCCCTGCCCAATCGCCGGCAGCATCTGCGTCGGCGCAAAGGACTGGCTGATGCCGCCGGTTAGCCCCAGCCGCTTCAGTCCGGCGTGCGCCAGGACGATGCCGGCGAAATCGCCGTCTGCCAGTTTCTGCAGCCGGGTAGTGACATTGCCGCGCAGGTCGCGCAGTTCAAGGTCGGGCCGCAGCAGCGCGAGCTGGCTGCGCCGACGCAGGCTCGAAGTGCCCACCACCGCGCCCTGCGGCAACGCGGCCAGCCCGCCTGGCGGCGAGACCAGACAGTCGCGCGGGTCTTCCCGCGTCAGGACCACCGGAATATGCAATTCGGCCGGCAGTTCGACCGGCACGTCTTTCATGGAATGCACCGCCAGATCCGCCTCGCCCGCCAGCATCGCCTGCTCAAGTTCTTTGACGAACAGGCCTTTGCCGCCGATTTTGGCCAGCGGGGTGTCGAGAATGCGGTCGCCGGTGGTCTTCAGGATGAGGAGTTCGACCTTGAGGCCGGGGTGCGCGGCTTCAAGCCGCGCCTTGACGTGTTCGGCCTGCCACAGCGCGAGCTGGCTGCCGCGGGTGGCGATGCGCACGAGGGAAGAGTGCGAGCTCGTCGTCATGCGTACCTCGTGCCGACCGATTCAGCGGAAAACGGCGCGTATGCTAAGGTGCCCCTCCCCACACGGCAACCGGAAAGCGCGGGCGCAATGACCATCAGACTCGGCGTGATCATGGATCCGATTGAGCGGATCAATCCCAAGAAAGACACCACGCTCGGGCTGCTGCTGGCCGCGCAGGCGCGTGGTTTCGAGCTGCATTACATGGAAATGGGCGACCTCACGCTGCGCGACGGCGCGGCGCTGGCCCACATGAAGCCGCTGACCGTCCACGATTCCTATACCCACTGGCACGATTTCACCGGCGAGGCCGTGCGCCGGCCGCTGGCCGAGCTCGACGTGATCCTGATGCGCAAGGATCCGCCCTTCGACACCGAATACATCTTCAGTACCTACCTGCTGGAGCGCGCGCAGGCGCGCGGCACGCTGGTGGTCAACGACCCGCGCAGCCTGCGCGACGCCAACGAAAAACTTTTCACCGCCTGGTTTGCCGACGTCTGCCCGCCCACGCTGGTCGCGCGACGCATGAGCAATCTGCGCGAGTTTCTGGCCGAGCACGAAGACATCGTGCTGAAGCCGCTGGACGGCATGGGCGGCTCTTCGGTGTTCCGCATCAAGCTGGGCGACCCCAATGCCAGCGTAATCATGGAAACCCTGACCGCCCACGAGACCCGCTTCTGCATGGCCCAGCGCTATCTGCGGGCGATTCTCGACGGCGACAAGCGCATTCTCATCGTCGACGGCGAGCCCGTGCCCTACGCGCTGGCGCGCATTCCCGCGGCCGGCGAACTGCGCGGCAATCTGGCCGCCGGCGGGCGCGGCGAAGGCCGGCCCCTGACGGCCCGCGACCGCGAAATCTGCGCCCGCGTGGCGCCGGAACTGCGCGCCCGTGGCCTCCTGTTTGTGGGCCTTGATGTGATTGGCGACTACCTGACCGAAATCAACGTCACCAGCCCGACCTGCGCGCGCGAGCTGGAAGCCCAGTTCGACCTCAAGATTGGCGACCAGCTGATGGCGGCGATCGTGGCCCGTCTGGGACGCGAGTCCTGAGGCGACGCGGGCAGGCATGAAGGGCGCGCTGTCGCTCCCGACCCCGGCCGAGCCGGCCGATCGGCTGGCCGCCACGTTCTGTCTGGCCCTCATCCTGCACGTGATGCTGGTGCTGGGCATCAGCTTTCGGCCCGAGCTGCGACGTCCGCCGCAGCCCGAGCGGCTGGACATCACGCTGGTGACCGAGCGGGCCACCGAAGCGCCGAAAACCCCCGACGCGCTGGCTCAGGCCAATTTGCAGGGCGGTGGCGACAGCGATGAACGCGTGCGCCCGACCACGCCGCTTATCGCCCCGCCGGTGTTGCCGGTGCCCGCCCGCGAAGCCGCGCCACCGGAGCCGGGTCAGGAGGCCGAGACGCCCGCCCCGCCGCAGCCCGAGCCGGCAGCGCCCAAGCCCGCCCCCAGCGCGCCCGCGCGGCCGACCCCGGCGACGACATCAAGTCCGCCGCGCGTGGCGGCCAGCACCCCGGCCAAGCCGCAGCTGCCGAAACCAGCGCCAAGTCCGGTGCCGGCGTCGGCCGCAGAGACCGCTACCAGCCCACCGGCCCCGGCGCCTGCGCCAGGCGCAACGGCCGAAGCGCAACCGACCGCCACCCAGCTCATCACGCGCTCCTTCGCGCTCGCCAGCATGAGCGCGGAGTTGCAGGACAAGATGGAAACCCGCGCCAAACGGGCCCGCAGCAAGTACATCTCTGCCAGCACGCAGGAGTACCGCTACGCGGCGTATATGGAAGCCTGGCGGGCGAAGGTCGAGCGCATCGGCAACATCAATTACCCCGACGAGGCCCGCCAGCGCGCGCTGTCGGGCGCGCTGTTGCTGGACGTTTCCCTGCGCCCCGACGGCTCGGTCATCGAAATCGTGGTGCGGCGTTCCTCCGGCCATAAAGTGCTGGACGATGCCGCTGTGCGGATCGTGACGCTGGCCGGCCCCTTCGCGCCCTTTCCGCCCGATATTGCCCGCGATGTGGACGTGCTGCACGTCACCCGGACCTGGCGTTTCCTGAACAGCGCCGAGTTCACCGCGCAGTAGCAGAATCGGCTTGTGAGCTTGAGGGAGCGGGACCGATACTAGGCTGATGCGACTGAACCTCACCAATCATTTCCTGATCGCGATGCCGGCGTTGGACGACCCCAACTTCGCCCGCACCGTCACCTACGTCTGCGCCCATAACGAAGACGGCGCGATGGGCATCGTGATCAACCGGCCACTCGATATGGATCTGGGCGAGGTGCTGCAGCAGCTGGATCTGGAAACCGCCGACCCGCAGATCAACGCCCAGCCCATCTACGCCGGCGGCCCGGTGCATCGCGACCGCGGCTTTATCATCCACCGCCCGGCGCAGGATTTCGGATCGACGCTGCGCGTGACCGAGGACATCTCGGTCTCCACCTCGCGGGATATTCTGGCGGCCATCGCGCGCGGCGACGGTCCACCCGACACCCTGATCGCGCTGGGCTATGCCGGCTGGGGTGCGGGGCAGCTGGAGCAGGAGATTTTGCAGAACGCCTGGCTGAGCGGGCCGGCGACCCTCGACTTGCTGTTTCACTCGCCGGTCGAGCGGCGCTGGAACGATGCCGCCGCCCTGCTCGGCATTGATCTCACGCTGCTCTCGGGCGAGGTGGGCCACGCGTGAGCGCACAGGCGCCGCGCACGGCGCTGGGCTTTGATTACGGCGAAAAGCGGATTGGCGTGGCGGTCGGCCAGACCGTCACCCGCACCGCCAGCCCGCTGACCACCTTGCCCGCGAAGCAGGGTCAGCCGGATTGGGTGGTCCTCGGGCGGCTGATCGCCGAATGGCAGCCGGATTGTCTGGTGCTTGGCATGCCGAGCACGGCCGACGGCCAGCCGCACCCCATGGCCGAGCCGATCGCCCGCTTTGGACGGCGCCTCGGCGGGCGTTACAACAAGCCGGTGCATGTGGTGGACGAGCGCCTGTCGTCCTATGCGGCAGAAGATCTGGCGCGCCGGAGCGGCCGCGGGCTGGACGCCCACGCCGCCCAGCAGATTCTTGAAACCTGGTTGAACGAACAGCCCCCCGGCACGGAGTCCTGAGTGAGTACGCAATTCGACATCGACGCCCTGCTCAACACCATGGCAGCGCAATTACGCGAACGCCTGGACCACGCCGGTATCAGCAATCCGGCACTGGTCGGCATCCGCACCGGCGGGGTCTGGGTGGCCGAGCGTCTGCGCGGCCTGCTGGGTCTCGACGAAGCGCTGGGCGAATTGAACATCGCCTTCTACCGCGACGATTTCAGCCGCATCGGCATCCACCCGACGGTCGAGCCCTCGGTGCTGCCGTTTGATGTGGACGGCCGCGATCTGGTGCTGGTCGACGACATCCTCTACACCGGGCGCACCGTGCGCGCGGCCATGAACGAGATTTTTGACTACGGCCGGCCGCGCTCCATCCAGCTTGTGGTGCTGTTTGATCGCAGCGGCCGCGAGCTGCCGATCGAGGCGCAGGTGGTCGGCGCGCACCTCAGTCTGCGTGCGGGTGAGCATGCTAAACTCGCCGGGCCTTCGTCGCTCCACCTTGAGATTCACCGCACACGCGCGTGATCGGCCGTGGCGCGCCACGACGCGGGCCACATCTCAGAGGAGGAACGGGGCGATGGGGAACTGGCAATGAGCGCGGCAGATATCCAGTTAGACGCGCAAGGCCGTCTCCGTCATTTCATCGCGATCGAAGGCCTGCCCCGCGCACTCCTGACCCAGATTCTCGATAACGCCGAGCGCTTCGCACCCGTCGGCGACCGCGCGGTCAAAAAAGTCCCGCTGCTGCGCGGGCGTACCGTCGCCAATCTCTTCTTCGAGCCCAGCACCCGCACCCGGACCACGTTTGATCTGGCGGCGAAGCGCCTGTCGGCGGACGTGCTTAATCTCAATATCGAGGCCAGCTCGACCAAAAAGGGCGAATCGCTGGCCGACACGCTGCGCAATCTCGAAGCCATGCAGTGCGATATGTTCGTAGTGCGGCATCAGGTCAGCGGCGCGGCGCATTTCATCGCCCAGCAGGTCGCGCCGCACATCAGCGTGATCAACGGCGGCGATGGCCGGCACGAGCATCCCACCCAGGGCATGCTCGACGCCTTCACCATCCGCCGCCACAAACAGGACTTCACGCGCTTGAGCATTGCCATCGTCGGCGATGTGGCGCATTCGCGGGTGGCCCGCTCCAACATCCAGGCGCTGAAAACCCTGGGCGTGCCGGATCTGCGGGTGGTTGGCCCCAAAACGCTGATTCCGCCGCAGATTGACGCCCAGGGCGTACAGGTGTTTGACGACCTGGACGAAGGCATCCGGGGCTGCGACGTGGTCATCACGCTGCGCCTGCAACAGGAGCGCATGCAGAGCGCGCTCTTGCCCAGCGCCAACGAATACTTCCGCGAATACGGCCTGACCGCCGAGCGTCTGCGCCTCGCCAAGCCGGACGCGATCGTGATGCATCCGGGACCAATCAACCGGGGCGTGGAAATCGACTCCGCGGTCGCCGACGGCGTGCAGTCGGTCATCCTGCAGCAGGTGACCTACGGCATTGCGGTGCGCATGGCGGTGATGGCGATGATCCTCGGCAATCAGGCCTTGGCGGGGGCTGCCTGATGCGCTGGCAAATTCGCGGCGGACGGGTGATCGATCCGGCCAACGGCCACGACGGCATCGCCGACCTGTGGCTTGAGGACGGCTGGGTGCTGGCGGTGGGTCGCGCGCCGCGCGGCGTCAAGGCCGATGAGGTCTTCAACGCCAACGGGCTGGTGGTGGCGCCGGGTTTTGTGGATCTCGGCAGCCATCTGCGCGAGCCGGGATTCGCGCACAAGGCAACGGTGGCGCGCGAGGCGCGGGCCGCCGCTGCGAGCGGCTTCACCACCGTGTGCTGCACGCCCGACACCCAACCGGTGATCGACAATCCGGCGGTGGTCGAACACATCCTGAAGCGCGCCGCGAGCGCCGGCGGCGCGCGCGTGCTGGTGCTGGGCGCGCTGACCGTTGGTCTGGCCGGCGAAGTGCTGGCCGAAATGCACGCGTTGAAGGCGGCCGGCGTGGTCGGTCTCAGCAATCTCGACCGGGCGATCAAGGACACCGCGGTGCTGAAGCACGCGCTGGCCTATGCGGCAAGCGCCGAGCTCACCGTCTTCTCGCAGCCGGAAGACTACTGGCTGGGCCGGCAGGGGCAGGTGCACGAAGGCGCCGTCAGCACCCGGCTTGGCATTCCGGGGATTCCGGCGGCGGCGGAAGTCATCGCCGTGCACCGCGAACTGACGCTCGCCGCCGCGGCCGGCGCGCGGCTGCATTTCTCGCGCCTGTCGGCCGCCGATTCGGTCAAGCCGATCGTCGAAGCCCGGCGGCGCGGGCAGGCGGTGAGCGCGGACGTCAGCCTCGCCCACCTGTGTTTTACGGTCGACGACATTGGCCACTACGACCCCAATTTCCATCTGCGCCCGCCGCTGCGCGAGAAGACCGACCGCAAGGCGCTGGCCAAGGCGGTGGCCACCGGCGCAATCGACGCCATCAGCGCCGGCCACGAGCCGCACGATGTGGATGCCAAGGCCGCGCCTTTTGGCCTGACCGAACCGGGCATGTCGACCTACGACACTTTCCTGCCGGCGCTGCTGGCGCAGGTCGCGGGCGGCGCTTTCGATTTGGCCACCGCCATCGCGGCGGCTAGCCTGCGGCCGCACCAGATTCTGGGACGCGAGGGAGGCCACTTGAGCCCCGGCGCCCCGGCCGACCTGTGCATCTTCGACCCCGCGCTGCGCTGGACCGTGACCGACGACACGCTGCTCAGCAGCGGTCGCAACACCCCTTACTTCAACCACGCCCAGACCGGTCGCGTCGTCGCCACCATGGTCGGGGGCGAGTGGGTTTTTCAGGCATCTGTATGAGTGATCCCGCACGGCCGCATCGCGGCACCATGGTCGACGAACGCGCCGAAGTGCTGGCCAACGAGGCCTATCCCGGCCACCAGCACGTGCTGCGCCTGAAAGCGCCGGAAATCGCGCGGCGCGCGCGGCCGGGCAGCTTCGTCCATCTGCGCTGCGCGCCGGCGCTGGCCATGCGCCGGCCGATGTCGATCATGCGCGCCAACCCCACGCAGGGCACGGTCGACATCCTGTTCAAGGCGCACGGCCAAGGCACGGCGGAGCTGGCCGCGCGTCAGCCGGGCGAAAGCCTGCAGGTGCTGGGCCCCATCGGCGTGCCCTTCCGGCAGGAGACTTACCGCCGGCGGCCGCTGCTGATCGGCGGCGGCGTGGGCCTGCCGCCGATGGTTTATCTGGCCGAGCATCTGCGCCGCCAGTCCGGCCTCAGCCCGCTGGTGGTGCTGGGCTCGGAAATCCCGTTTCCCTTCAGCCTGCGACCCTCGACCGTCATGGTGCCGGGCATCCCGGCGGGCGTGATTGCCACCATGCCGCTGCTGGAGGACTGGGGCATTGCCTGCCGGCTGGCCAGCCGAAAGGGCTATCCGGGCTGTTTTGAGGGGCTGGTCACCGAGCTCGCGGCGGAATGGCTGACCGCGCTCGGTCCGGCGGTGGCGGACGAGGTCGAAATTTTTGCCTGCGGGCCGACGCCCATGCTCAAAGCCGTGCAGGCGCTGGCCGCCCGCTTCGACGTGCCGGCGCAGCTGTCGCTGGAGGAATACATGGCCTGTGCGGTCGGCGGCTGCGCCGGCTGCGCGGTGCGGGTAAATACGCCGGCCGGCCCGGCGATGAAACGCGTTTGCGTGGATGGGCCGGTGTTCGAGGCGGCGACGGTCGTTTTCGAGTAGGCCCCGAGCGCCTCAGCCGAGGCGCCTGAACAACACCTTCAGCCCGGCCTTCTGGTCGGCATAGCGCCGGACCTGGGCAAAGCCGTGCTGCTGAAACAAGAGCGCCAGATTCTGTTCGTTGAAAAACTGCACGTGGTGCGGCGGGGCGAACACGTCCCAGTCGGTAATGGGCTGCGGGACCTGGTTGCTGCCCAGATCGGGCGTGGTGATATAGACGTGACTGCCGGCGTGGGTCAGCCGGCGCAGCACCGCCATATAGTCTTCCAGCGTGCTGATGTGCTCGATGAGCTCGGACGAATAGACAAAATCGAAGGTCGTCGCCGGCTGAAACTCATCGAAGGACTGGCTCAGAAACTGGCAGCGCGGAAACACGCGCCGCGCGTAGGCGATCGCCTCGGCATTGACGTCCAGGCCGCAGGCGCGCGCCCCGAGCCGGCGGAAGGCGTCGACCATGAAGCCGCCGCCGCAGCCCAGATCAAAGGCCGACTTCCGCCAGAACCAGGGCAGCAGGCGCAGCGCCCGCAACAGCGCCCGGATCCGCCGCGAGCGGGCCTTGGGGTAATGGCTGCCGGTGATTCCCCGGTCGTCGTGATACAGCGCGTTGAGCTGCGACTGGTTCGGCATCGGGTCGAGAAACGCGAACTGGCAGTCCACGCATTGCGAAAAATGCCATTCGTCCTGATCGACAAAGGGCAGCAGTTTGTCGCCGTGGCAGATGGGACAAGTCATGGGTGAGGTAGCGCCCTTCGCCTAGTGCCGCAAGGCGGCGTTGACCCGCGGCATCACTGCCTCGGTCATCAGTTGCATGGAGCGCCGGGCGAGCTGCGGGTCAGCCCAGTCGTGGCCGGCATAGACCAGCGTGCCGAAGTCGCCGACCGTGGCGCGCAGCGCCAGAATCTGGTCGGCAACCTCGTCCGGCGTGCCGCAAATCACCAGCGAATCCAGCACGAAGTCGAGCGTGATCTCCGCATCCGGTTGGTCGGGACGGGTTTTGAACAACTCCGGGCGGCCGTTGCCGATGAGCTTGCGCATCAGGCTGCGGTAGTAATGGGCGTACGGACCGTCATGCCCCTTGGCGTAGGCCCGCGCGGTGGTGGTCGAATCCGCGACAAAAATACTCCGCGCCACGCGCCAGTCCTGCGGCTTCGCGTCGCGACCGCTGAGGGCCGCGCCGGCCACCAGCTGCTGCCAATGACTGGCCACCCACACCGGCTGTAAAAAGTTGGCGGAGATGATCGACCAGCCTCGCCGTCCGGCCTGCAGCACGGAATCGGAATGCGGCGACATGGTGGCCACCGCGATCGGCGGATGCGGCAGCTGCAGCGGTTTGAGGATGATGCCTTGCCCAATTGCCGCGTCCAGCGTGCGCGCGGTGGAAATCTGCCAGTAGTCGCCGCGTAAATCGTAGGGCGCCTCGCCCGCCCAAATCGCCAGCACCTGATCGATCGCTTCGCGCGCCATCGCCTTCCGGTCCTGATCCAGCGTGCCGAAGACTTCCGCATCCGAGCGCAGCCCGCCCGGGCTGATGCCCAGGATGAAGCGCCCGTCGCACATGTGATCGACCATCGCGACCTGCGCGGCCACCGCCGCCGGGTGGCTGTTGGGCAGGTTGATGGTGCCGCTGCCGAGGCGGATTTGCCGCGTCTCGTAGGCAAGGCTGGCGAGGAAGGTCAGCGAGGACGTGACGGTCTCGGCCAAATCCGTCACGTGCTCGCCAACGAAGGCTTCGGCAAAGCCCAGCTCGTCCGCCAGCAGGATGGCGGCGCGGTCTTCGCGTAGCGTCTGTCGATAGTCCCGCCCCAGCGGATGCAGGGGCATGGTGAAAAAGCTGAGCTGCACGCGCGCGCCCGGTCAGGGAATGTGTCCCGGAGCATACCCAGCCCCGGCGGGCCGGGCGAGCGCCGCGTGCGTTGTCCCTCAGGCCTTGGGCACCGGGAACTCCGCCCGCACCGCGTTGGCCAGCCCCGCGCAGACCGTCTCGTAGATGATCTGTCCGTAGTCCGCCCGCGCGCCCCGGGCCGAGGACAGCACGCCCGAGGGCGGCACGCCGTGACCGCTCTGGGGGTACATGTCGTAGACCGGGAACTCGGCCGGGCCGTCGTCCGGCAGCAGGCCGAGGTCCACCAGCTCCGGATGGAGGTGCAGCATCATCGAGGTTTCGATCAGCGCCGCGTGCTCGAGCGCGAAGCCCGGGAAGCCGCCGGGAAACATCGGGTTCAGCACCTCGATGCCGCAGAAGTCCCAGTATTCGGTGCGCATGCAGCGCAGATCGGGCGTGTCCTTGCCCAGTTCGCGCCAGGCGAGTTCGCAGGCCTCGGTCAGGAACCACTGGTTCTCGTAGTGACCGTCGACCAGCACCACCGAGCGCGCGCCGTGGCGCACCAGCTCGCGGATGACGTCCTGCACAAAGCCAATCAGGGTGCTGGCGTCGAGGCTGGTGGTGCCGGGAAAACATTGCCCGCCGCCGCAGCGGGCCTGCGACTTGTAGCCGTAGTTGAGCGGTGCGGCGACCACCCCGCCGACCAGCTTCGCCGCGCCGCAGGCCACGTCGGTCGACAGCATGGCGTCCACCCCCAGCGGCAGATGCGGTCCGTGCTGTTCCAGCGCGCCGACCGGCAGGAACACCACCGCGCCCTCGGCAATCCGGCGGGCGTAGGTTTGCCAGCTCATTCTCGACATCATGACTTCAGACATAGGGGGCTCCAGGACAAGGGGGAAAAGACTCAGCGCATCAGCGTGCCGCCGTTGGGACTCAGGATTTCGCCGTAATAGAAGCTGGCGTGGGCAGAGGCCAGAAACACCGCGGAGCTCGCGATTTCTGCCGGCTGGCCAAGTCGCCCGGCCGGGCTCGCGGTTTCCACTTCCAGATTGCCGGTAATGGCGACTTCCGCCTCGATCATGGGCGTGGCGGTCGGGCCGGGCGCGATGGCGTTGACCCGCACAGTCGGCGCAAATTCGCGCGCGAGGCTGCGGGTCAGCGTGATGACCCCGCCCTTGCTTGCGGTGTAGGGCACGTAGTGTTCGCGGCCCAGATAGCCGAGTTCGGAGGCGATGTTGATCACCACCCCCTGACCCCGCGCCAGCATGCCGGGCAGCGCCGCCTGACAGCACAGGAACATCGACTTCAGGTTGGTGTTGAGCACCCGGTCCCAGTCGTCCTCGGTCAGTTCCAGAAACGGTTTCACCTGCATAATGCCGGCGTTGTTGACGAGAATGTCGATGCCACCGAGCGCCGCGAAGGCCTGCGCGAAGAGGCCGGTTACGGACTCGCGCGCGCTGACGTCGGCGTCGATCGCGAGCGCGTCACCACCACAGGCCGCCACCACTTCGGCCGCCGCCCCGGCCTGCCGCAGGTGATTGACCACCACCGTGGCGCCGGCTTCCGCCAGACCAAGCGCGATGGCGCGTCCAATGCCGGTGGCAGCACCGGTGACCAGCGCACGCTGGCCGGAGAGGTCAATTTTCATGCTTACACCACCGTCAGGAAGGACACGCCGTGCGCGCCCACAAAGTTATCCGCCCGGCCGGCACCGTTGCCGACCGCGCCGTAGTCGTCGTCCAGAATCCGCCGCAGCCGGTGGCGGTGGAAGGTGCGCAGGAGCTCTGACAGGGGCATCAGTTCCCGCGAGGTCTGGCCGTAGAGCTCGCGGTGCAGGGCCGGCAGGCGGTACCAAGGCGCCGCGGCGCGCTGGTGATGCGCATTGTGATAGCCAAAGTTCAGCGTCAGCAGGTTGAGCCAGGGCCAGCGCACCGAGACCACGTTGGAGTAGGTGTTGGCCTGTTCGTACTCGCGGTCCTTGCCGACCATCGAGACTTTCTCATCATCCTCGGCCACGAAGTACTGGTCGAAGGTGTGGTGAAACGCGTCAAAAAAGTGCATTACCGTGAGAAACAGGCCCCATGCCAGCGCGTAGAGGGCAAGCGCTGGCAGCCCGCCGAGCAGCGCCAGCGTCGCAAACAGGCCGCCACGCAACAGCAGCATCAGCCACACCCGCACCCGGCGGTCGGCTTCGGCCGGGTTGGTGAAGGGGCGCAGCAGCAGCTGGTACTGCATCAGCAGTTCGATGGCCGGCACGTAGGCCCACTCCAGCACATACACCAGCCGTCGACCGAACGGCGGTAGCCGGCGCAGGACGGTCTTGTAGTTGAAGCGGGCGACATCGGCCCGGTCGCGATGATGGCGCAGGTGCATGTGGCGAATGCGCTCGAAGGAGGCGTAAGCCGCGCCACACAGAAACGCCATGATTTCCCCAATAAACGCGTTATGTCGTGGGTCGCGACAGAGCGTCATATGGGCCGCCTCGTGAATCAGATAGGCCGCGATTACCATCGTATGAGCGCACAGCAGTACGCCCGCCGCTGCTAGCGGCAGCGCGGTCTGGGTCAGCAGCCAGAGCCCCAGCACATGGCCCAGACTGGCGTAGCCCAGCGCGGCAAGATTGGGAATAACGCCGGCTTTTTCGCGGATCAGGGTGTTGCCAAGGGTTTCAAGCATGCTCAAGGCTCACAGGAAGCGGGTAAAAGAAAATTTGAAACTAACCACAAAAATGCGTGCAGAGTTTTTGCCAGATGGGCAGCGCGATATAAACGTGCGCATGGTTCCGTCCAGAAGCAAAGCACAAGTCTTGCCAGCCCCGAATCGCGGCATGGATGCCCCCTCCCCGCGCTCCGCCAAGCGGGCGGCTTATCTTCGTTTTGTGGTGGCTTTGCATGCCGTGGATGAGCACTGGGCCAACGTGTTCAGCGACAGCGATATCTTCGATATGCACTACGCGAAGCTCTTCACGCGCTTGTGGGTGACGCAGGGCAAACCGATCAGCCGCTCGGAGGCCTACAACTGGATGACCGAGCTGAGCAGTCAGACGGCGATGAAGTACGTCAACCGCGCCCTGTCGGCGGGCTTTCTCGCGGAAGTGGAAAACCCGGACGACCGCCGCTCCAAGCTGCTGGTGATGACGCCGACCCTGAGCGCCCGCGTCGAGGCGCTGTTTGACCTTGCGCTGGCGGAGTTTCGGGGCGCGCTCTAGCTAGCGGGGCTCGACTTCGCGCAGGAAGTTCAGGATTTCGCGGGTGGTCTCGGCGGGTTTCTCCACCTGCAGCCAGTGGCCCGCGCCTTCAATGAAGCGCAGGAAGCGCAGATCCTCAAAGGCCTGCGGAAACCAGCTCTGCCAGTTCACGTCGTAATGCAGCACCGGGTCCTGACGGCCGGCGAGGAAGGCCGCGGGCTGGGTGAACTTGCGCCCCTCAAGCTCCGGCGTCAGCGCGTTCATGGTGGGCAGGTTGCGGTACAGATTGCAGGGCCCGCGAAAGCCGCTGGTCTCGTACTGTTTCACGTAGTAGGCGAGATCCTCTTCGCTTAGCCAGGATGGCAAGCGCGCCACCGGCGGCAACACGTCCATCAGCCCGGCGCTGCGCGGGTGCTCCAGCTGGCGTAGCCACAGCAGCGGCGGGGCGTCTGCCGACAGCGCGCAATAGGCCCGCAACAGGCTTTCCCGCACGTTGGCCTCCAGCTCGGCTTCGACCACGCCCGGGGTCTGGAAGTAACGGATATACCAGAAGCGTTCGTCCATGCCCGGCGGGTCGAGCGTTGCCTTGCCGGCGCGCCAGAAGGGCACCGATAAACCCATCACCGTCCGGCAGGTGTCGGGATGCAGCAGCGCCGTGTTCCACGCGATGATGCAGCCCCAGTCGTGGCCGACCAGATTGAACTGCTCATAGCCCAGCGCGCGGGCCAGCCCGACCACATCGGCGGCCATCTGGCGAATGTTGTAGTCAGCGATGGCCGGCGGGCGGCTGCTGCCGCCAAAGCCGCGCTGGTCGGGCACCGCGACCCGGTAGCCGGCCGCCACCAGCGGCGCAATCTGATGCCGCCACAAATACCAGCACTGCGGCCAGCCGTGCAGCAGGATAACCAGCGGGCCCTCGCCCGCCACCACGGTGCGGAGTTGCACGCCGTTGGTTTCGATCAGCTGGAAAGCAGGTTCCTGCATAGACGGGCTCCTTCAGTGCGGGGTTGCGTCGGTGCGCTCGAGTGCGCCGCCCGGCGCTTTGCGGGTGCGGCGCTGGTGTAGGGCGAGGCCAAGTTCTTCCGGGTCGTAGCCGGCAATGACCCGGCCATCAATGAATATGACCGGAATGCCGGTATGCCCTGAGCGGCGTTGCAGGGCTTGACCGGTCGCCGACTGGTCGAGGTCGTATTCGCAGTAGTCGACGTTGCGTTTTTGCAGGTAGCGCCGCGCCTTGGCGCAGTACGGGCACCAGCTGGTTGCCAGCATGACGACCGTATCGGCCGACGCGGGCCCGCCTTCCGGGCAAAACACCGGGTCGGCGGCCGCCGAGCCCGCATCGCGGAGCAGGTAGGCGAAGCCCAGCGCAGCGGCCAGCAGCAGGACCAGACCCCGCGGCGGGCGGCGTCTGGCGGTGTTCATTTCGTTCATGGTTGCCACCCGTAGCGGTTCAGGTCGATCCGGCCTTCCAAATCGAAGAAGACGCCCTCGGCCTCCAGCAGTTCCCGCTGGCGGCAGCCGCCCGGCGTATCGCGGGCGCTGATCTGGCCGCGAGCGTTAACCACCCGCTGCCAGGGCACGCTGGCGCCATCGGCCAGCGCCGCCAGCGCATAGCCCACCTGCCGGGGGCCGGTAGGGCCGGGGACGCCCGCGAGGCTCGCCACCTGGCCATAGGTCGCGACGCAGCCGGCCGGAATCGCCATCACCGTGCGCCACACCCGCTGGTTGCGGTTGTCCGGTGCCGGCGTCCGCGCGCGGCCGGCCGGCATCGGCTCAGCCCTGACTCGACAGGAAGGCCAACAGCGCGCGATTGAACGCCGGTGCGCGTTCCACGTTAAACAGGTGCATGGCGTTCGGCACCACCACCAGCTGCGCGCCGGGGATCTGCTGCTGCAGGAACTCGGAGGCCGCTACCGGCGTGCTGGGGTCGTCCGCTCCCACCATCACGAGGGTCGGGGTGCGAATGGCGGTAATCGACTCGCGCTGGTCCATGACCGCGATCGCCCCGCCGCAGCCGGTATACCCCGCGACCGGCGTGGCGAGAATTTGCGCCCGGATCGGGGCGATGGCCGCGGCCGCCGCCACCTGCCCGGCGGCGGTGAACCAGCGGCCGATCGTGGCTTCACAGACCGCGCTCATGCCGTTGGCCTCGACCTGCGCAATCCGGTCCCGCCAGACTTCGGGCGGCCCCGCGAAAGCCGTGGTCGCGCAGAGCGTCAGCGAATGCAGGCGGTCCGCGTGATGGGTGCCCAGCCACTGGCCGGTCATGCCGCCCAGCGACAGGCCGCAGAAATGCACCTTGGCGATGCCCAGCGCATCCAGCAGCGCCAGCGCGTCGCCGGCCAGATCGGCAATTGACCAGGGCGCGGCCGGCGCGCCCGACTGGCCGTGGCCTCGGGTGTCGTAGCGCAATACGCGGTAGCCGGCCGCCAGCAGCGTCGGCACCTGCGCTGACCACATCCCAAGCGCCGAGGCGAGGGAGTTGGACAACATCACCGTTGGTGCATCCGCTGCGCCGTCCAGTTGGTAGTGCAGGGTAAACCCGGGTCGCGCGAGCGTCGGCATGGCGTGACGGGCCTATTGCCGGGCTTTAAGCAGGTCGCGGATTTCCGCCAGCAGCACTTCCTGCGCGGGCGGCGGGGGGGGCGCGGCCGGTGCGGCGGGTTCGGCTTCCTCCGCACGCTTCAGGGTGTTGATGGCTTTCACCAGCATGAAGATCGCAAAGGCGATGATGGTGAAATCGAGACAGGTCTGGATGAAGCTGCCGTAGTTCAGCGTGACCGGCGGAATCTCGCCCACGCCGTCTTTCAGGACCAGCTTGAGATGCGAGAAGTTGACCCCGCCAAGGATGAGGCCCAGCGGCGGCATGATGACGTCTGCCACCACCGAAGAAACGATTTTGCCAAAGGCGCCACCGATCACCACGCCGACCGCGAGGTCAACCACGTTGCCGCGCATCGCGAATTCTTTGAATTCCTTGACCATGCTCATGCCCTGTCCTCCGTTATTTTTGCCGTTGCACCAAGCCGACGTGCCGCAGTTGGCCGTTCCAATCCTTGAAATTGAACACCTGACCTTCTTTGCGCACCCGTTGAATTGCCTCGAGATCGAGGTCGTAGTACACCCACTGCGCTTCATTCGGTTTGCCCGAGTGAAGAATGCCGTTGGGCGGAAAGCCGTGGTCGACCGGCGAATAGAAGGCCGCGACCCCGATATTGGTATCCACCGCCTGCTGCCAGCTGCATTCGCCGATCGTGGGTGACTGCACCACGTAGCACTGGTTTTCCAGCGCGCGGGCCTGACAGCCAATCTTGACCCGGTTGAAGCCGGCGACGGTGTCGGTGCAGCTCGGCACCAGGATGATTTCCGCGCCCTGCTCGGCCTGATGGCGGGCGAACAGCGGGAACTCGCTGTCGTAGCAGATGTTGACTGCCACGGTGCCGAAGTCGGTCAGGAACTCTTTTACCCCGCTACCGCTGGAGACGTTCCATTTTTCCTTCTCGAAGCGCGTCATCTGCAGCTTCTCCTGCCATTCGCAGTGGCCGTTGGGCCAGAAGAAATAACAGCGGTTGTAGTAGGTGTCGCCGTCCTTCACCGGGAAGCTGCCGGCGCAGATATGGACCTGGTATTTCTGCGCCAGACTGCGATAGAGCGCGAGGAAGCCGCCCAGCGCGTGGCTGAGTTTTTCCAGCGTCTTGTCCAGCGACTCGTAAACGCCGGGCCCGAAGATGGACGAGATTTCGAGGCTGAAATATTCGGGAAAGAGCAGCAGCTTGGCCCGGCCGAGCGCGGCCTCCGCGACCCAGCCGGTGATGTGGGCTTCGTACTCCGGCCAGCGATTGAAAAATCCAATGGGATACTGGGCCGCGGCAATCCTGACCACGCGCTCGCTCATAGCATTTTCTCCCTGAAAACCATGGGCTTGGCCGTCGATGCGTCCTGGTCGATGTCTTTCCATTCGAAGCTCGCCACCAGGTCGGGGCGTGGCAGGTAGCCGAAATGCGCCCAGACCGCGTCCAGCGAGACATAGTCGGCAGGTCGCAAGGGGTGGTCCGGCGGGCGCACCACGCCGCACAGGGTGATGCGGTCGAAGCGGCCGAGCGCGCGGGCATAGCGCTCGCGCTCACCCAGAAACTGCCGGTATAGCCCGCGCCCCCGCCACGCCGGCAACAGCACCGATTCGCCGCAGTAGAACACCCGATCGGGGTCGATGCCGGCGTCGACAAACGGCTGCTTGAAGGCATTGGTCTCGGAGGCCAGCGGCAGCGCGGTGGCCACTCCGACCACCGTCGCGCCGTCCAGCGCCAGCACGAAGAGGCTTTCCGGGCACTCGAGGTAAGTGCTGATGTAGCGCTCTTCGTAGGCCAGCGTGCCGTCGTAGAGATAGGGAAAATCGCGAAAGACCGCGATGCGCAGGCGGGCCAGATCGGGCACGAACGCCGGTAAATCGGGGTCTGCCCCCGTTAACACCCGCACGCGTAGCCCGTCGTTCATTCAGCCCCCGACCTGGGCGATCCAGTCCGGCAGGTTGTAGTAGTTGCTGACGCGGGCTACCCGCCCGTCGCGGATATCGAAGAAGGCACCGGCCGGCAGGCGATAGGTCTGGCCACTGGCCGGCGGCAGGCCTTCGTCGGTGCTGAGGTAAGTGCCGAGCACGGTGAACTCCGCGGCGGCGCGGGTGCCGTCCTCGCTCGCCATCACCACCATGTCGACCAGTTGCTCGCGGTAGCAGCGATTCATGTGCTGCATGAAATTGGCGAACGCAGCCTTGCCGCTTTCGCGCTTGCCCTGATTGATGTCGTGCGCGACGTCGTCGGTCAGCAGACTGAGGAAGCTCACCATGTCGCCGGCGTTAAAGGCGGCGTAGTAGCGCTGAACAAGGGCGACGGACTTCTCACGCATCGGCGGATTCCTGCAGCTCGGGTGAATGCGCCTAAAGATAGCGTGATGCTGCGCCGGTGCCTACAAATCCACGCTTATTGGCCGGGCGGGGATGTGGCCTGCATCAGCGCCGCGACTTCGCGGGCTTCGCTGCGCGGGTCCTCGGCAAGCGCCGCAACCACGCCCGCCCGGTCGGCGGCGCTGCGATTCTGGCTCAGCTTGAACTTGGCCGTGCAGCTGGCAACCTCCAGTTCAAACCCCACGATGCCCTTCAGGAGTGCCGCATAGGGCGCGCTGTGCTCGAACTCGCCGAGTCCCGCCGGCCCTTCGTATTCGCGACTGAGCGCGGCGACCGCCGAGGTGGTCGCGGCGGCGTCCAGCGCCCGAACGGGGCCGCGCACATGCACGGCCGCGTAATTCCAGGTCGGCACATTGGGTGCGGCATACCAGCGCGGCGAGACATAAGCGTGCGGACCGTGAAACACCGCCGTGGCGGCGACTTCCCGCGCCAGCAGCGCGGCCTGCGGGTTGGCCCGTGCCAGATGAAACCGCAGGCGCTGGCCCTCATCGAGCACCTGCACCGGCACGTGACTGATCGACGGCAGGCCGTCGTCTATCGCGACCAGCATCACAAACGGATGCACGCGCATGAAGGCCAGGGCGGCCCCTTCCGGGGGCGCAAAATGGGCGGGCACGTACATCGGGCACCTCGATAGACCGGGAGGCCCAGCCTGCCACAGCGCAAAGCGCCTCGGCCAGCGAGCTTGACCAACGCGCTTGCGCTTGTCACGGCCGCTACGTTTAATCAGGCCATGGGCACCCTGCGTCTGGAAACCACGCTGACTGTCGCCGCCATCGCGCTGGTGGTCGGCGGCTGTCTGCTGGTGCTCTCGCCGTTTTTGTCGGCCTTGCTGTGGGCGGTGATCCTCACTTTCTCGACCTGGGGCTTGCACGAACGACTGCTGCACAAATTGGGCGGGCGGGCGACGCTGGCGGCCTTGGTCATGACCCTCGGGCTGGTCACGGTACTGGTGGTCCCCCTGGTGGCGGTGACGCTCACTCTGGGCGACAACCTGCGCAATCTCACCACCGCCGCGCGCCATGTGCTGGATACCGGCATGCCGGCCGCGCCGCTGTGGTTTTCCCGGGTGCCGCTGCTGGGCGCATCGTTCACCGAGTACTGGGACGGGCTGCGCGAGGCGCACGGCGCGAACGGCGACGACCTCCTCGCCTGGCTCGAAACCCAGGCCGCCCCAATCTCGCGCTGGCTGCTGGCGCGCGGGCTCGCCTTCGGCCAGGCCTTGCTGCAGTTGACGCTGGTGGTGCTGGTCGCCTTCTTTCTCTACCGGGACGGGGCGGCTGCCGCCGTGCGCCTGCGCGCGGGCATTGAGCGCTTGGCCGGTCAGCGCGCCCGCGGGCTGCTGGATCTGGCCGGTCAGACGGTGCGCGGCGTGGTCTACGGGCTGTTGGGCACGGCGCTGGCGCAGGCCCTGCTGGCGGTAATCGGCTTTGCCGTCGCCGGCGTGCCGGGCCCGATGGTGCTGGGCCTGCTGATCTTCGGGCTGTCGATCATCCCCTTCGGACCGCCGCTGGTATGGCTGCCGGCCAGCCTGTGGTTGCTGCACGAAGGCCAGCCCGGCTGGGCGATATTCATGTTTGTCTGGGGGCTGGTGCTGATCAGCTCGATCGACAACGTCCTGCGGCCCTATTTGATCAGCCAGGGCACCACGCTGCCCTTCGTGCTGGTGCTGCTGGGGGTGATCGGCGGGCTGCTGGGCTTTGGCTTCATCGGTATTTTTCTGGGGCCGACGCTGCTCGCAGTGGGCTTTGCGATGCTCCGCGAGTGGACCCGCAATCAGACCGCCCCCGCGCTGGAAGGGCCCGCACCGCCGGCCGGCTAAGGCTTTACCACGCTGTGCTCGGTGCGGGTACTCTGGATCCGCGCCAGCCCGTCGCGCACGGCAACGCAGCCGTAGATCTCTTCCTTGAAGCTGTAGACGACCTTGGACGCGATGATGTTGGGACTGTCACCGCCCAGCTCGTTAACGTTGAAACCCTGCGCCAGCGCGTAGCGGGCAAATTCCTCGACCGTGCTGCCGATCGCGATGTTTTTGCAGAAGTGGTCGACCTCGAGCGCGGTGCGTGCCGCACGCCATTCCGTATAAATGCCCGCCGCCACCAGCGCGAGGATGGGCGTGCCGATCATGGAAAAGAGCCGACGCTTCATCATGCCGGGCACCGTTCGCGGATAAAGCCGTCAATGGCGGCGGCGAGCGGTGCCCGCCCGCTGCCGGTGACGATGGTGTAGTGGTTGGTGTCCGCAATTTCCGTGTGCTCAAGCTGCGCAAGCCGGGCGCATTTGTCCGCCACGGCCGACAGGGGCAGCAAGGGCTGCGGCTGGTTCAGCAGCCCGCGCGGCGCGGTGGCGAGCAGCATCGGCAGATCAATGCCGTCAATCAGCGTGACCATTTCCGGCGCCTGCAGGGCGCGGGCGTCGGCCTGCACGGCCTCGGCGTTCACCCGCGAGCGCATGGCCGGCGGTGTGCCGACGAGGTCGTAGTCCACATACGCGGCGGCTTCCGGATTCCACGCCCCGGCGTCCTGAAACGCCGGGTGCGCGCGCCAGAAGTCGCGGTAAGCCTCCGGGTCGGCAAAGCGCATCTCCAGCCGCGCCAGCGCCGGGCCCAGCACCGCCTTGATCTGCTGCTCGGGGGTGACGTCGGTGCGCCGGGGGAGGGCCAGCCCGCCGTCGACCAGCACCAGTCCGCGCACCCGCGCCGGAAACCGCGCGGCAAAGGCGAGCGCGATGTAAGCCCCCAGCGAATGCCCGACCAGCACCGCGCGGGCAATGCCAGCGTGATCGAGCGTCGCGACTAAATCATCCAGATGGGCGTCGAAGCCATAGGGCCCGGGCAACTCGCTGCTGCCGCCGCGGCCGCGCAGGTCCGGTGCCAGCACGCGATAGCCGCCGCTGAGGTGCTGCAGCACCGGCGGCCAGGCCATGTGGGACGCGGTAATGCCGTGGATGGCGAGCAGCGCCGGTCCGCCGTCGTCCCATTCGGCCACCGTGTAGGGCCCGCCCTGAACGGGAACTTGATACAGACGTTTGCTCGCGGGCATGGGCCGGTCTCGCTGGCGATGAAGGCCTCGGAGTGTAGCGAGCCGCGCCCGCCCGGCGATAGCCGCCGCAGGCCGGCGCGCGGATAATCCCGCCATGTCAGACAAGCGCCTGTTGGTGGTCTATCACAGCCAGACCGGCGGCACCCGCCGGATGCTGGACGCCGTGCTGCGCGGCGCCGCCGACCCGGACTGCGGCCAGCCGGCGCTGGTGCTGCGCGAGGCGCTGCGGGCGAGCGTCGAGGACGTCCGCGCGGCCGACGGCATCCTGCTCGGCACGCCGGAGAACTTCGGCTACATGTCGGGCGCGCTGAAAGACTTTTTCGACCGCATTTATTACCCCTGCCTCGAGCACACGCGCGGCCTGCCCTTCGCGATGTTCATTCGCGGTGGCAACGACGGCAGCGGGGCGGTGAGCAGCGTTCGGCGCATTGTGACTGGGCTCGGCTGGCGCGAAGTCGCGCCGCCGGTGATCTTCGCCGGGGCCTTCGACGAGGCCCGACTGGGTGAGTGCGAACAACTGGGGCAGACGCTGGCCGCCGGCCTCAGCGCCCGCATTTTCTAGCCCGCGCCGGGCAAGCGCCGCATCACGCCGACGTCCGCGCCGTCGGCCCGCCGCATGGCCGGGCTGCGGAAGAGATCGGGGTCGGCCAGGAAGTCTTTCATCATCCCCACGCTGTCGGCCCCCCAGAAGAGCTCGCCCTCCAGCAGGAAGGTCGGCACGCCCCACACGCCGGCCGCAATGGCTTCGTCGGTGTTTGCACTGAGGGCCGCCTTTACCGCCGGCTCGCCGACCAGCGGCGTGTCCGCTGCCACGCCCAGCCGGGCGCAGAGGGTCGGCCAGTCGGTATCGACGTCGAGGCCTTCGCCCCAAATGAAGTCGAGCGTGGTTTCGACCGCCGCGCGCGGCGCGCCCAGCGCGATCAGGAGCCGCAGCGCCCGCAGCGGGTTGAACGGGTGCTTGTCCGGCATGCGGAAGGGCGCGCCCAGTTGGCCCGCCAGCCACACGCTTTGCCGATAGGTATGAATGCGCTTGGCCGGCAGCTCGGCCGGGCCTTTGGTGCCCCAGTGTTTCAGCAGTCCGGCAAAGAGCACCGGCCGGCAGGTGATCTCAAGGTCTGCCGGCAGTTCGCGGAAGCGCTTGAAGTGCAGATAGGCGTAGGGCGAGATGACGTCGAAATACCAGACGGCGGTGCGGCTCATGGGCGTGATCCTGAAGCAGTGGGCGGCAGTAAACGGCGAGCATAGGGGCCCAGCGCCCACAGGCCCAGTGCGGCCAGCAGCGCCAAGCCGGTGACCATGGCAAACAGGCCCGGCAGGCTGAAGCGGTCGTAGAGCCCCGCCACCCGTCCGCCCAGATAGTTACCCACCGAGCTCGCCAGAAACCACACGCCCATGGTCAGGCTGGCGATCCGCGCCGGCGCGAGGCGGCTGATGGCGGATAAGCCGACCGGACTCAGGCACAGCTCGCCCAGACTGTGCAGCAGGTAGGTGGCGACCAGCCACAGCGGGCTGACTTTCACCCCCTCGGCCGCCAGCACCGCCGCCACCGCCAGCACGCCAAAGCCCGCCGCCACCAGCACCAGTCCCAGCGTGAACTTGGCAATGCTGGACGGGTTCCGCGTGCCGAGCTTCACCCAGCCCAGCGCGAACACCGGCGCCAGCACGATGATCATCAGCGGATTGACCGACTGGAACCAGGTCGCCGGAAAGCTGTAGCCGGCGAGCGTCAGGTCGGTATTGCGCGCGGCAAAAAGGTTGAGCGTGGAGCCGCCCTGCTCGAACAGCGACCAGAACACCGACGCCGCCACGAACAGGATGAGGATCAGCCGCAGCCGGGCGCGCTCCTCGCCGGTCCAGTCCCCGCCGCGGAACATGCTGATGAAGAAGCCGGCGGTCACCGCCAGCAAGACCAGCGCGAAGCCGTTGCTGAGCGCCGCAACGCCAAGCCAGCCGCGCATTAAGCCGGCACCGAGGACCAGCACCAGCACGGCTATCGCCAGCAATGCCCGTCGCAGCAGACGCCGGTCGCCGACCGTGATGCCGGCCGGCGGCGGCAGGCCCGCGTTCGCCAGCCGGGCATGGCCGGCGCGGAACTGCCACAGCCCGCCCGCCATGCCCAGTGCGGCGGCAGCAAACCCGACGTGCCAGGCGTTGGCGGGCGCAACGCCCCAGCCGGCCAGGGCCGCACGAAACTCGCCGCTCAGCGCCAGCCAGCCGCAGGCCAGCGGGGCCAGGAACGCGCCCAGATTGATGCCCATGTAATACAGCGAATAGCCGGCGTCGCGGCGCGGGTCGTCGGCCGGGTACAAATCACCCACCAGCTTGCTGATGCTGGGTTTCAGCAGCCCCGTGCCCAGCACCACCAGCGCGAGCCCGCCGAAAAAGCTGTCCTTGAACGGCGCCGCCAGACACAGATGCCCGGCGAGGATCAGGCTGCCGCCGATGAGCGTCGCCCGCCGCGCCCCCAGCCAGCGGTCGGCCAGCCAGCCGCCCGGCAGACAAAGCAGGTACACGCAGCCGCCATACAGGCCGTAAACCGCGCCGGCGGTAGCGGTATCAAACCCAAGCCCGCCGGCGTCGAGCCCCGCGGTCATGTACAGAATCAGCAGGCCGCGCATGCCGTAGTAGCTGAAGCGCTCCCACAACTCGGTAAAGAAGAGGGTGGAGAGTCCGGCCGGATGGCCCAGAAAATCGTCCTGTGTCAGGGCCGGCGGCGCGGACTGGGGCATAGCGGTGGGGCTCGGCGGGAATACGCAGGCAATGTAGCAGTGCCCTGTGGGGGAAGCATCCGCGGGTGACGATGCCGCGTCGCTTCGCTTACAGTGCCGCCTCTTTCACGCCATCCCGCCCATCCAAGGAGAGTCCGCATGACCGACGCCGTAATCGTCTCTACCGCCCGCACCCCGCTGACCAAGAGCTGGAAGGGCGCGCTCAACATCACGCACGGCGCCACCATGGGCGGACACGTGGTAGCCGCGGCCGTCGCGCGCGCCGGCATTGAGCCGGGCGAAGTGGACGACGTGATCCTCGGCTGCGCGAACCCCGAAGGCGCGACCGGCTGGGATATCGCCCGCCAGGCCGCGCTCCGCGCCGGCATGCCGGTGTCAGTCTCCGGCATGACGGTCAACCGCTTCTGCTCCTCCGGCCTGCAGACCGTGGCGCTGGCCGCCCAGCGCATCATGACCGGCGAGGCCGAGTGCTTCGTCGCCGGCGGCGTGGAGTCCATCTCCTGCGTGCAGAACCAGATGAACACCTTCATGTTCCAGGACGAATGGCTGGCGGCGAACAAGCCGGCTGTTTACTGGCCCATGCTGCAGACCGCCGAGAACGTCGCCGCCCGCTACAAAATTGGTCGCGAAGTGCAGGACCGCTTTGGCGTGGACAGCCAGAACAAGGCTGCCGCCGCCCGCGCCGCCGGCAAGTTCGTCGATGAAATCGTGCCCATCACCACCAAAATGAAGGTGGTCGACAAGGCGACCGGCGCGGAAACCATTCGCGAAGTCACCGCCAGCGAAGACGAAGGCATCCGCGCCGGCACCACCGTCGAGGGCATCAGCGGCATCAAGCCGGCGATTCCTGGCGGTGTGATCTCCGCCGGCAACGCCAGCCAGTTCTCCGACGGCGCCGCCGTGCAGGTGGTGATGAGCGACAAGATGGCCGCCCGCAAGGGGCTGTCCCCGATGGGTATTTTTCGCGGTTTCTCGGTTGCCGGCTGCGAGCCGGATGAAATGGGAATCGGCCCGATCTACGCGGTGCCGCGCCTGCTCGAGCGGCACGGCCTGACCGTCGACGACATCGACATCTGGGAACTGAAC